>JBGQHN010000215.1:0-7832 GCA_041497975.1 Planctomycetia bacterium
CATTCTTAAAGAGTACAATGAGCAAGTTAGCGCAGGCGCGTTGACCGTAGAATTTATTCGGAGATTTCAAGTTCGGGAATTGCTTCCGTACGCCCGCCTTGGGGTAATGGTTTCGACGATCCAATCGATCGCAGCAAAGCTTTGCGGAACGCCAGAATAGATTTGAATACTTTTTTGTGAATGAAATACGCTGGCTAAAGCCAGCTTTTTTTTGCTCGTAAGCTGCACCGCCTTGTTAGGGTCCACCTCCCATAGCCCGCTGATCATTTTGGCGATCGTTTCGAGATCATCTCGCAGGGCCTGGTGCTTCGATTCGTCGATCAAACTGCGACGCCGAGCCACTTCCAGCAGCCGTACGCACTCCTGCACCGAGCCGCGGGCAATCGTGAAGAAGTTCTTACGGTCGGGCTTCGTAAAGCGCCCGTTGCCTTCCGCCAGGTTCGGGGCGATCGAAAGAGCCGCGCGGTTGAGTTGATCTGTCAGGAAGTAATAACCTCGCGGCTCTTTCGCTCTCCTGCTCTATTTTTTTGGCTGCGGCCGAAAAAATAGAGGCGGCTGGATTTGAACTCCATTCCGAAAATCGTTGGTTTTGCGGGGAATCGCCCCTGCGACGACTCTTAACATCGAACTCATAGCCGAGCAGTCTCAAGGAGTCGTCTCACGAATCAAAGTCCGACGGTGCCGTAAATCGCGCGGTATTTGGCACAGCCTTGTGTGACGAAGCAAGGCCCGCTGGTGAGTACGTCACCAGCCGTCGTCACCTATGCGGCCACGGCTGTGGGCAGCGTGGACGCCGACGACCTATAATTGAGGTACATGACGCCCGAGCAGCTTTAAGCGTCCGAGCGATCGACCAGGACCACGCGTAGATCGCAGACATTCGTGTCGGTTGGCCCAGTCTTGACTAGCGCGCCCAAGGGCTCGAACCAGCGGTAAGCATCGTTGCGCTGCAAGTAGTCGCTCGGTTCCAGCCCCAGTCGCTTGGCCTCGTCGATGATCGTGCCGTCGGCAAAGGCTCCGGCCGCGTCGGTCGGTCCGTCTTCGCCATCGGTGCCGCCGGAGAGAATCAAGATCCCCTCCGCGCCCCGGGATTCAAGTCGCTCAACGGCCGCCAGCACGAGTTGTTGATTCCGTCCGCCCAGGCCGCGCCGCGCGGCGTCGACAAGTCTTACTGTCGGCTCGCCGCCGCTGACCAGGCAATCAACTCCCCCCTGGCCGCGCATGCGCAGCGCTTCGTCGGCCAGGCCGCGTCCGACTTCTTCGGCGGATCCTTCCGAAGCGCGAGCCGTTTTGCCTTCGGCCGCGTATCCCCGGCGTATCGCTTCCTCGGTCGCCGCTTTGACCGCCGTGCCGTTGTTGCCGATCACAAGATTGGTCACCCGCGCGCGCGGCGGATCGCGCGGTTGGCCGGCAGCGGCAAGAACATCGAACACGCGCTGGGAAATTCCCGCTGCCCGCGCGCCGTAGCGGTCGAGCACTTCGAGCGCTTGGGCCGGCGAGGTGTCGCTGGCGACGGTCGGACCCGACGCGACCAGCGGCAGCGGATCGCCCAGGATGTCGGAGATGATCAAGGCGAAGAGTCGTCCGGCGCGGCAGGCGCGCGCCAGGCCGCCGCCCTTGATTTGGCTCAACTGCTGCCGCACCGTGTTGAGCTCTTCGATCGGCGCTCCCGCGGCACTCAAAAAACGAGTGACCGCCAGCTTGTCGGCCAACGTGATGCCGTCCACGGGCAGCGGCAACAAGGCGCTTCCGCCGCCGGACACCAGCGCGATGCACACGTTGTCGGGCGCAAGCGAGGCTGCCAAGCGCATGATTTGTCGCGCGCCCTCGACCCCGGCTTCGGTGGGCTCGTTAACGCCGCCGGGCCGGGCAGCGTGCAGATGGATGCGCGCCAGCGGCCGGACGCAATTCTCGGGCACGTTGACATGGCCGGTCACGTGTTTGTCAGCGAGCACTTTCGCGCCCAGCGCGGTCTCTAGTCCGGCGGCCATGCCGGCGCCCGCCTTGCCCGCGCCCACGACGACGATGCGGCGGATCGCGCTTAGCTCGAGGCGCTCCGGCCCGATCTCGAGCCAGCGGTCGTCGATCCGCACGTTTTCGCGCACCAGCCGATTCGAGTCGACGGCCGCCACGCCGGCCTGCCAGATCGCGATCGCATCGCGGCGGAGCTGTTCAATGTTCCGATTCACGTTCTTGGACGCCGGCTTGATGTGGCCGAAACACTTGTGATGCTAACCAATCGATTGCTTGAAACAATGGGGGGCCGCCGCGTGAGGAGACGGCCAAGGCAATGCCTTGTGCCAAAGCCCGCGGCGTTGACGCGCCGAGCGCTCGATGCGGATTTCACCGAATCGGAGCGATCGGGCCCTGCTCGCCCAAGGATCGGCAAGTATGGTACGCTAAGCGGAGAACTGGTCGCAGACCGACCGGAGACGCTTGGGCGCAAGGACCACGATGGCACGTTACGCAATCACGATTTTCTTGAGCGCCTTTTTGCTGTTTCAAGTTCAGCCGCTGATTGGCAAGTTCATTCTGCCTTGGTTCGGCGGCAGTCCGGCGGTGTGGACGACGTGCATGCTCTTCTTCCAGGTCGTGCTCTTGGCCGGCTACAGCTACGCCCACCTGATCACCGACAAGCTCGCCCCGCGCGCCCAGGGCGCGTGCCATCTAGCGCTGCTGTTGGCTTCACTCGCGTTCTTGCCGATTGCTCCCGATGCCGAGACCTGGAAGGCCACCTCGGTCCAGATGCCGATCGTACGCATTCTCGGAGTCCTGGTTTCCACCATCGGCCTGCCCTATTTTCTGCTATCGTCGACCGGTCCCCTGTTGCAAGAAAGTTTTCGGCGCGAAACCCTCCGCACGCCGTACCGACTCTATGCGCTGTCGAACATCGGCTCGCTGCTGGCCTTGTTGACCTATCCGTTTTTGTTCGAGCCGCAGTTGACGTTGCGGATGCAAATCGTGGGCTGGTCATGGGCCTATGGGTCGTTCGTGGTCTTGTGCGGTTGGTGCGCGTGGGCGTGGCTGCGCTTCCCCGCTCAGGCGACCGTGGCCAGCGAGCCGGAACTCGCCGCCGGCGAAACCGCGGCCGTCCGGCCGACGGGGCGCGACATCTTGTTGTGGTTGTCGCTTGCCGCGTGCGGCTCGGTAATGCTGTTGGCCACCACCAACCAATTGTGCCAGGAGATTTCGTCCGTCCCATTCTTGTGGGTCGTGCCGCTGGCAATCTACCTGTTTACGTTCATCATCTGTTTCGACCACGAGCGGTGGTATCACCGCGGTGCTTTTCTGGTGCTGTTGGCGATGGGCGTATTGCTGGCCTGCTACGCGCTCTATCAGGGCAACTCGCTGAAGCTCTGGCAGCAACTCGCGGTCTATTCCGCCACGCTGTGGGTATGTTGCATGGTTTGTCACGGCGAGCTGGTTCGCTCGAAGCCGGTGCCGCGGTATGCGACGCTGTTTTACCTGGTGGTCTCCGCCGGAGGTGCGCTGGGCGGCATTCTGGTCGCCTTGATCGCGCCGTTGGTGCTGCGCGATTTCTGGGAATACCAAATCGGCCTGATTCTCACCGTCGCGTTGGCGGCCGTCGCTACGCTCGTCCCGTCCGGATCGCGCCGCGAAATGCCGCGCCTGGGCTGGGTCATCGCCGGCATCGCCTGCGTTGCCATGGGATTGGCCGCCGGGTTCGGGATCGGCCTCGGCAGCGAGTCGAACGGAGGCGAGGAGAACATCGAAACGACGCGAAATTTTTACGGCGTGCTGCGCGTTAATCGCGAAGAGAGCGTGTACGACGACAACGGCCCCAAGCGCGAACTGATCCACGGCCGCATCCAACACGGCTTCCAGTATCTCGATCCCGACAAGCGCCGCTGGCCGACCACCTATTACGGCCACCCCAGCGGCATCGGTTTGGCAATCGAGCACCATCCCCGCCGCGTCGCATCGGCCAGCGGCACGCTGCGCATCGGCGTCGTCGGCCTGGGCTGCGGCACGTTGGCGGCCTACGGCCGGGCCGGCGACTATCTGCGCTTTTATGAAATCAATCCCGAGGTGATGCGGATCTCCGACGAATACTTCAGCTATCGCCAGGATTCGCCCGCCAGGATCGACGTCGTCCTGGGCGACGCAAGAATTGAAATGGAACGCGAAGCCGCCGATAACGACTTCCAGCAATTCGACGTGCTGGCCGTCGACGCCTTCAGCAGCGATGCCATACCCATGCACTTGTTGACGCGGGAATGCGTCGAGTTGTTTCGCAAACACCTCAAGCCCGACGGACTGCTGTGCGTCCACATCTCGAATCGGTTTTTGGATCTGAGCGGGGTCGTCGCGGGCATTGCCGAAGCCGTGGGATGCGAGTGCGTGTTCATCGATTCGGATCGCGACAATTCGCAAGGGCTGGACGTGGCCACGTGGGCCATCGTGACCACGAACACGGACTTTTTGGAGAGCCTGGCGGTCACCCAGGCGATCGCCACGTCGGAGAAGCACGATCGGCCGAAAATCATCTGGACCGACGATTACGGCAGCCTGTGGCAAGTGCTCGAGGACTAAGGTCCGCGTCTGCCGGCCGAGGGCAGATGCTGAGCCTGTTGCGGCTGCATGCCGCCGCGGACCACGCCCTGGATCGTTACGTCGTCGATCCAGACCTCGCCCAGGCCCGACAGGGCAAACGTGACGGCCATCGATCCGGCGCGCGGCGCCGCGCGAACCATGGTGAATTGCCGCCACTGGGCGGCGCCCGTCACGCGCTCGGCCAGGGCTTCGCCCGTCAACGAGTCGATCACCAGCAGCCCGTCCACGTTGCCTGACAGCGGCTGGGCGACGCGTACCCAGCCTTGAATCTGCAATACTTCACCCGCTTGCACGCCGACGGCCGGGCTCGTGATCCACAGGGGCGGCGTTTCGACCACGGCGGGCTTGTTTTCCGCATCACCGGCCGTCGCCCGCAATCGCAGCCCCAGCCGGCCCCCGTGGGCAGCTTCCGGCGTCAGATCGACCGCGGTCACGATGTTTGCCTGTTTATGCTCGTAGTTGATCCAGCCGGAACGATGCATCGCCTGCAGGTCTTCGAAGCCGCCGTCGTTCAAACGGTTCGCGCTGCGCTGGGCCCCGGCCAACTCATGGATAAACCGATAATGTTCCGGCAGGCTGGCAAAGCGGGCGGCAAACGGATCGGCCAACGGCGACTCGGACCCCGTCATGGCCTGGTCCCAATGCGCCCGCTGGATGCCGCGCAACGCTTGCTGCGCATGGCGCGCATGGGCGTAGGCTTTGGCGGCGTCGGTTTTGAGCAGGGAATCGCATTGCCGCAGGTCGTCCTGGGCGCCGGCCAGCACTTTTTGCGTGGCGCCGATGGACTGGCCCACGGCGGCCAGGCGTTCGAGCGTGGCCTCGGCGTCCGCTAATTCCGCGTGGACGACGTCGCACGTCAGTTGCGTGGCACGAGTCCGAATTCTTGCCAGCCGGTCGGAAAGGCTGCGAATCACGACCGCGTCCTGTGTAAAGACCACGACCGAGTCACGCTCCGCTTCCGTCAATGTCACAAAGGTTCCGCCCGTGATGCGCTTGGAGGGCAGCGGCCGAAAGCTGGTGGGCGAGAGTTCATACGCGTTGTGCCCTTCCGGCACGCCAGGCACGACGAAGCTCAATTCCTTGACCGTGGGAGCGCCCATCACGAACTGGCTATTGGGCGATGAGTAAATCGGCAGCAAAAGCCGGCTGCGATCGGTTTCGATCACGGCGCCGGTCGTGTGGGGATCGTTGCTCGAGGCGTTGGGCGCGAAGTTTCCCGCGGCCGGCCATCGTTCAATGAGGTCCAGCTCGAGGTTCACCAGTTCCAAGATCGCGGCCCGCCGCTGGGTGGCGGCGTCGTTGCCGTCCAGAGGCCCGCGCGAGGCAAAGCACAGCCCCCGCGCGCGGGCCGCCAGCGCCGTATAAATCAGCATGCGAATTTGCGGCTCCTCGATCCCGCACGGCGCCAGCGGACCGCCGGCCAGCAGCCGCATCTGTTCCAACAGCCGCGGCGATAGCTCGGTTTGGATCGTCGCCAAAACCGGAGTGCCGCCGCGGGCCAATCGAGCTCGGTCGCGCAACCAATTGGCATACTGATCCAAGGCCAATGACGAAGCGATGGGCTCCCGTCGCGCCAAAAGCACGTCGGCCAGCCGCGTATAGCCCTGCAGGTCCGAGTCGGCCTCGCATATCACGGGCCGGTTGCGCGGATCGGCGGCTTTGACCCGCTGGGCCCAGTGCCTGGTCGCTTCCAGCTCGCGCTTGGCCAGCCCACTGCCCAGATCCCACATCAACACGGGATCGTAGGAAGCGTCGATTCGAGGACCGCTTCCATCGGGCGACAACGATTCCAATTCGCGCGCCGGCGGTGGCGGCGCGATCAGCCACACGCCCAAACCGGCCGCCTCACGCACTATTGCCGGCGTTGGGTCTTGCGCGAGGCGGACGGTATTGAATCCCAGGGCCAGGAGCCTGGAAAGCGGTTCGCCGCGGTACTCGATCGCACGGGGAAAAAACGGCTTTCCGCCCACCAGCAACAACCGGCCCTTGAGCTCCACGCGCGGCACGCCTTGGCCGCCCGGCCAGGAAGTCGGCCGTGCTTCGAGAGCGGCTCCGCCACTCCCAATGGCGTTGGACGCCACGCTCACAGCGGCCGATGCGGGCGAAACGACGTCGGTGACTTCCAAATCGTCGATCCAAACGTTCGTCACGCCCGGACCGCCGTAGACATTCAACAGAACCAGATCGACGTACGCTTCGCGCGGGTCGACCTGGGGTCCAAACTGCGTTCGCAACACGCGCACCTGGCGCTCAACCAGACGCGGTAGATTATCCACTCGCAACAGCTGCCACGCGCCGACGTGCTTGTAATCGGATCCCCGAATGAGCGTGGTCAGCGGCTGGCCCGTTTGAGGATCATTGCTGCGCGGAAGCACGACGCGAGCCAGAATCTGCAGTCCCGGCCGATCCGCTTTGACCCACATGCCGATTGACAGCTCGCCAATGACGCGCGCTCGACTGATCGACCGGCTGAGATAGACGCAGGTGCCATTGCTTCCGGCGATTCGCACTTGCTCGCAAGCTCGTCCGGAGTGCGCGCCCTCGACGACGCGCCGCTGGAACTCGATTTTGTAGGTGGCATCGCCGCCGGCGTCGCGCAGGGTGGGTTCCGGCCCCTCAAAATCGTCGCGGACGACACCTTGGGCCAAAGTGGGTGGGGCGGCACAGGCGAAAACCAGCAGGATCGCGAGTCGGGCCAGCATGGTTTGGGACGTCCCCCCAGGCAACGGACCGCGTTGGGTACGCGGGCGTTGAGCGCGGCCGTGCCGCCAAAAGACAACGCTGGCCTGGCGGTCGGCGCTGTTATTGTAAGTCGGGCTTGTATCAGCATTTGCGATCTCGATCCAGATCAAGTGTTTCGTTTTCCCCCCGTCGGGATCTCCAAGAGGCTGTACCTATGTGGACTCAAACTGTTATAGTAAAAGGTCTTAGGGTTGGGACTTGGCTGCCCCCCGTGTTCCGGCACACCGTCTGCTGCACGAAGGATCGTCACCCAATACCGTTTACGAGAACACTCATGAGTCACGCGTCGCGCAAGATCAAGCCCGAGCCCGAAGATTTGCCCGCCGACATGCAAGAATTGGGCGCCGCCTTGGCTCATCTAGCCGAAGGCGAACGGCAACGCATTGAGCCGTTGTACTGGCGCGTGTTGGAAAGCACGAGGCGTCGCCGCCGCATCTTGGGGCTGGTGCAAGACGCGCTCAGTCAGTTGCGGTTGGACATGAAATACCTGATGTTCGACTTAGAGGCCACGCGTC
>JBGQHN010000216.1:0-7825 GCA_041497975.1 Planctomycetia bacterium
ACTTCCGACAAATAATTGTGTTGGACGACGCTGGCCGACCGTCGGGGTGATAAAAGGGGACGCGAGTCATTACGGCACTTGCCGTAAATGAGAAGATAAAGGGACATCACGTCAGGAACTGTTTGCGGTGGTCGGGTAGCGACAGCAGGGCAGCGTGTCACTTCGCGCCGTCGCAAAAAGAATTCGTCGGGCTGCCAGCCTGACCTACGGGCTATTCGCCTGTTGAAGAATTGGGACAGGCACCTCGCGGACATGGTTTTGTACGGCTTTCGAGCGATGTGGCTCGGAGCCAGTCCCATTGTTCAACGGCCTGCGATCCCTGCTACGTCCAGTCGCGCCGGTCGAGGGTCAGGCTCTTCACCTTTTGGCGGGCGATGTCGCGAACCGCGTCCCGAGCCTGGAAGAACGCCTCGACCACGGCCGCGTCCCACTGCTTGCCGGCGCCGTCGCGCATGATCGAATCCAGCTTCTCGTCGCCCATGCCCTTGCGGTAGGGGCGATCGCTCCCCATGGCGTCGAACGAATCGGCGACCGCTACGATGCGAGCCAAAAATGGAATTCCGTCGCCGACCAGGCCTCGCGGGTAACCCTTGCCGTCCCACTGCTCGTGGTGGTGCAACACGACGGGCAGCACCTCATCGAGTTGCTTGATGTCGCTCAAAATCTTGAAGCCGATTTCGGCGTGAGTCTTGATGTGTTCGTATTCCGCCTCCGTCAATTTGCCGGGTTTGCGCAGCACGTTGTCGTCGATTCCGATCTTGCCCACGTCGTGCAACAGACCTGACAAGTAGATCGTATCGATTTGCTTGTGGTCACAGCCCAGCTCCTCGGCCAGCCGCACCGAAACGCGCGCCACCCGGTCGCTGTGACCGCAGGTGTAGGGGTCTTTCGCGTCGATGGCGGAGGTCAGCGCCCGCACGACACCGGCAAAGAACTCGCGCTGCTGCTGATACAGTTCGGCATTGCCGCTATGGATTCCCAGGATGGCGCCCACCGAGCTGAGCAAGCTTGCTTCGACGGTGCCAAACTCGCCGCCCTGGCTGTGATTGCAGGCGACGAGCCACCCAAAGCAATGATCACCCTCGCTCAAGGGCACCACGATCAGCTCGCGGACCGCCGGCCACTGCCAGCTTTCGGCCTCGGTTGTCTGCCGGTTGACGATGAGCGGGCGCTGGCCCGGGGCGAGACCAAAGTGTTCGACGAGTCGCGTCACATCCTGGCACGTCAGCCCACAGGGTCCGTAACTCAGCAATAAGGGCTCGATTCGCGCGTCGGACCCGTGTGTACCCGATTGTGCCGAGGGGGTAAATTGAACGGCCGCCGACTCGATCGGCAATACGTCGCTAAGCCACTCCAGGGCCCGCATGGCCAGCTCTTCGCCATTGCTGGACAGCTTGAGGTTTTGCGTCAGCCGGTACAGCAGGCTGATTTCTTCGTAGTTCGCCGAAAGGTGCAGCGACAGATCGCGGACTTCGTGTTCCAGCGATTTGAGCCGCTGCTGGGCGATCAATTGACCGGCGGCCAATTGGCCCATCCGCAACAGCGCATCGGGCACCCAGCGCGTTTGCCGGCTGATCCAGGCGACGGAGTCGTCGGGTTCGAGGCCCAGCATCTCGGACGCACGCGATTGCTGTTGGGCGGAAGTCGCGTTGCCGGTCACAAAGGTTCCCACGGCCACCAGATTGGCGCCGTCAGCCTCCGGCAGCGGGATCGCCATCACGATCAGCGGTTCGTCTTCTTCAATAAAGGCGACTTTTCCGCTCGCAGCCACCGCGCGGCACAATTGACCGCGCGCAAACCAATCTCGCGCCGACTGATCAAAGGCGCAGTGCAAGAGCTCGCCGGTGTCGCCGTCGACAAGGTGAAACTCGACCCCGAACCACTGCAGCAAGCGAGCCAACACTTCGACGTGTCGCTCGGGCATGGCTGGCGCTTCGCCGAGCGCGGGCGCTGGCCCGTTCGTCTGTTGATCGGCTATGAGCGAGTTGTACGGCATGGTGGTAAGCCTCTGAGAACCGCGCGGCCGGTGGCTGTTTTTCCCCTTTGCAAATGTAGGTTATGGCTTCGATGTTGGTTGTGCTCGTTGCGCCAATTGCGCGATGGGGGGCCAGTACGTTTGCGGATTGCAACGATGCCAGCGAATGGAAGGCGCCGATTCACGGGGCCTGGCCCGGGTGGAAGGGGGCCTAGCTGCGCTGGCGATTTCGATAGCGGGCGCTGACGCGGTCCAGAAGCGCCCGCTCTTTGGCCGAGAGACTTTCCATGCCCGTTTCGTGCAGCCGTATCAAGATACCGTCGACCTGACGTTCTTCCTCTTGTTCCTGCCATTGGCGGCGGCGGCGGCGAAGTTCGCGGCGGTTTTCCAACCAGCGCCGCAGGGAACTGCCCGCGCGCCGAGCCGGCTCCGATCCGCGCTCGAGGCTCGTGTAGCCTTGCGAAAAATCGTAACTGAACAGCTCTTCGTCCCATTCGGTGGCGTCGAGCCGCGCGCCTTCCTGTTGCGCGCTGAAATAGACCAACGTCGCCAAAAGCACCAGCGGCACCCACGCCGACAGCGCGTCAGCCGACTGCCAATCGCGCACCACCCAGGCCAGCAGGCACATGCCCAAAGCCGTCAGCTTCGAGATGCGAACCGCCACCAGGCCGGCAGTGCGATAATCCAGCGCCGGCCACAGCAGGGTCCGCAACATGCGGGCTCCGTCGAACGGAATCGCCGGCAACAAGTTGACCGTCAGCAACAGCCAATTGATCCAAAACGTGAGCTTCAGCCCGACTTCCCACCAAGGCCCATCGATCAGCGCCCCCGGGACAATCGGATTGAGCAACGTCGACACGCTGATATCGGTCGCCGCCAGAACCGGCAGTGTCAGCAGCAAGATGCCCAGATTCATCAGCGGGCCGGCCAGGGCCGTGATCAACTCCGGCTGAGACTCGCGCGGAACTTCAGGATAGCCAAGACCGCCCAGCGGCCCGATCGTAATCGTTTCGGCGCTGCCTGCCACGCGCAGCGCCGCCGCGCAATGGCCCAATTCGTGCGCCAGCACGCTCAGAAAGAGGATGGCCGCGCTCAAGAAGCCGTAAGCGATCGCATCGTCGCGGTGGCTGGTGCTCAAAAACAGGGCGAATACCGCGACGACCACGAATAACGCGTGCATGCGCACATGCACGCGAAACCAGCGACCAAGTTGCAGGCTCCAACTCGATGAATCGCTCATAGTACGCGCCGGCTCAAGGCCTGTTGCAGACAGGTGGCTTGGAGCATTCTCCCGCCGTGGCTATCTTAACAGCCGGCAGCAGTTGAATCAACGATTTCAAAAACCCCATCGCACATCATGACGACCCAAACCGAGGAACTGCTGGTCACGCGTCGTTTTCGCGTCGTTCGCCACGTGGAGAAAGACGCCCGCGGCGTGCACGTCAAGGAAACCGTCCAACACCCCGGAGCCGTCGCCGTGCTGCCGCTGTTGGACGACGAGCGGGTTTGCTTGATTCGCAACTATCGAGTCGCGGTTGGCAAGACGCTCATCGAACTGCCGGCCGGCACGCTCGAGCCGGGCGAAGATCCGGCCGTCACGGCAGCCCGCGAGCTCAGCGAAGAAACCGGATTCCGCGCCGCGACGGTCGAGAAACTGCGCGAGTTCACCATGTCGCCCGGCATTCTCAACGAGCGGATGCACCTGTTTCTCGCGCGCGGCCTGCAGTCGGGACCGTCGGCCCTGGAGCCGGGCGAGATCATCGAAACGCTCGTCGTCCCCTGGGCCGAGGCCATGCGAATGGTGTTCGACGGCACGATCGAAGACGCCAAGACGCTGGTCGGCCTGCTGTATTATGACCGGCTTCGATAAGCCGGAAGTTCGAAACGGAAAACAGCGCGTCGGTTGACAATTCTCGGTCGGTGGATTCAGCCCCCGCCGCCCTGCTTACCGCGGCGGCAAAGACAACGCGTGGGTCAGGGCGCCCGGCGGATCGGCCGAGCGGAGCGGGCCCTGCCAGCGAGTAATGCGTGAAGCCGAGGGAGGGCCGTCCGGCCGGCCGGCGAACTCCACGCTGCTACGCACCAGGCCCGCTACTTCGAGTTCATTTTCGGGCAGCACCTGCTGCTTCCTGCTCCCAGCGCGCCATACCGCCATGGGCGTGTGCGGTGTGACCAGCGAACCTTGCCCGCTCCAAGTGATGGCCGACATCAGGCGCTCGGGTCGTTGTGTTCCCCAAAGCACCAACAGGCCGCCTTGTCGATCTCCTTCCAAGACGCAGTCCGTGGCTGAAATGGTGATCGGACCTGGCTTTTCCTCCACACGCGGGTAGCGACACTCCAGGACCGCGGTGTCGCCGCGGGTGGTCGTGCGCACGAGCGAAAGCCCGATGGTTACTTCGGCCCGCGGCATGCCGTTGAGCCGCACGATGGGGCCCGAGGTCAGGCAAAGCGAATTGCTCATCTCCACCGAAAGTCCCCCGGCGGCCCGACAATCAACCACGGCCGCGACTCCGCTAAAAACGCAATCCTGGAAGATAATTTCGCCGCCGTTTCCAGCCGCGGCAGCGGCATGGCCGGTCCAGGCGACGGCAACCGGGGGCGCGTCGGCCGCGGTCGAAAAGGAACAACCGCGAAACTCGACCGATTGCGCCGCGACGTTGATCATGGCCGCCACGCGATTGCGCGGGCGAGTCGACGCTCGCTGCGTCTCCCAAACGAAGTCGATGCCATCGAAGCACACCGCCTCGCAATCCACCCTCAGGCCTTCAGCCGGCACGCTGACAAGCGCCCGCTTGCCGCCCGCGCCGTGCACGCGACTGAGAGGCTTAAGATCCAAAGCGGACGGAGAAAGTTTTTTACCTGTTGGCAGAATTAGCGATTGCGGCGCACTCGCCGGCGCAGGAAAAGCCGCCGTCGCGAGCTTGACGCTCGGAGGTTCATTGCGTTGCTTGTCCAGGTGAGCCGCGCGAGTAACGGGCAATGCCCGAGGAGGCTTAGCCACGTCCGCCGTCGCATTGGGCCGCGCGGAGGCCACCGCCTTGGCTTGTGGGGTGTGTCGTCCCCGCCAGAACGGCAACACGCCGGCCACGACGATGAGGATTGCCGCGGCCAGGATCGCCGCGATCGGAAGCCGTTTTGATTTTTTTCGCGGCTGCGAGCGATAGCGCAAATTGCCCTGCCAGAGTCCCAGCCCCTGATTCAGACAACGGCTCAACTGCGCCGCGCCGGCTCGCGTGGGCGGGCCCAACATCGTGGCCAATTGATTTATCGCTTGCGGCCGCGCCGCGGGTTCGCGGGCCAGACACATTTCGATCGCGCTGGCCAGAACCTCGGGCACGTCCGGCGCCAACTGCCGCACGTCGACGACTTTCGCCGCATGGACCGCCCTGAGTTTCGCCAGGCTGTCGCCGCCGGGAAACGGTGGCCGGCCAGTCAGCAAGTGCCACCATAGACATCCGCAGGCATACAGGTCGGAGGCCACGGTGGGCGGGCCACCGTCGGCGATCCGCTCGGGCGCCAGATAATCGTAGCCCTCGGGTTGCAAGTCATTGAAGCTGTAACCCTCGCCAGGGCGCACGATGCTGCGCAGGCCGGCCATCGGCATTGCAACGCGTCCCGAGTCTTGCAGCAGAAGCCCTGCCGCAGCGACGTCGCCATGCACAATTCCCAGCCGCTCCAGTTCGGCCAGCCGCGCAAGAGTTTCGCGCGCGATATGCGCGACGACTGGCGGTGGAAACCGTCCATTTTCCGCCATCCAATCGGCCGCCGAAGTGCCTTGGATCGCTCCACACACGGCCCACACGCTGTCGCCGGTCAGGGCTGCGTCGTCGACGACCCCCGCGCCGCTGCCTGCGATCGCCGCCGATTGTTCAGTCAGCCTGGCTAGTGCGCGGAGTGTTTCACTCGCAGGCAATTGCCCACGATGAACAACGTAGAGCCGCACGCGGCGCGGGCTGTCGGGTTGTCGCGCCTCGAAGCAGGCGGCGTAGTGGGGTCCGGACAGGGGTTTGGAAATTACATACGGACCCTTGACGAGCGTATCGCCCCGGCCGGCGTTAATCTCGGCGGCCTGAAACGGCGTGAGCACGCGCGCCTGCGCAAGCGCGTCAACCCAAACCGATTCGAAGTCCGGCAGTTCGCCGGCTAGCCGCCGGACCCGCGAGGCCACGCCGCGCAAGTCGTCCGCGGTGGCAAGCTTTAGCCGCGCTAGCAAACTCACGAGATTGGGCGATGGCTCACCGCGCATGTGCAGCTTGCTATCAAAACCCGGCCCGGCTCACAAGATCAAGGCCGCCAAGATTTACCCAGCCTTGCTCACACTCGAAGCGGATTGCGATAGAGCACTTGGGACAGCAAGCGGTGGCTGCCCGGTTCGTCGCGGGAGCGCTCGAAGTGCCACTGGGCGTGGGTCGGCACGAGCGACTCTTCATAGGGCCAGGCGTGAAACGGCTGATAGCCCAACGCGCGCGCCAGCTTGCTAGAGTCGAGCGACACGTTGCCGGCTCGCGGTGGAATCGGACCCGCCGCGTGCCGCAAACAACCCATTAAGTGCTCGGGCCGGTAGCCGCCGACGCGGTTGATGATTTGAGCGATCTGATACAGACTGAGCGGTCGCGGTCCGCCCGCGTGATACAGCCCGGACCAATCGCCTGCCAGCACGGTTTCGCACAAACGATTCAGACAATCGGTGTAGGTGGGCGTGCGAACCTCGTCGAAATACAGAGTGGCCGGCTTGGACTTGCGAAATCGCGACTGAATCCAATCGATTGCGCCAGCATGGCCGTTGAAGCTGATGCCCATCGGCAGCGAAATGCGCAAGATGCAAGCGCCGGCGAGTTGGTCCAAAATGAGTTCCTCGGCCGCCACCATCGTCTTGCCGTAGACGGTGACCGGATCCGTGGCATGGTCTTCGACGTGATTCCCGCCGCCGGCGCCGGAAAACACCAGGT
Organism: Planctomycetia bacterium; assembly: GCA_041497975.1. Taxonomy (GTDB): domain Bacteria; phylum Planctomycetota; class Planctomycetia; order Pirellulales; family PALSA-1355; genus PALSA-1355. The sequence continues at coordinate 6,925 of JBGQHN010000216.1, forward strand.
CGATCGACAGGTGGACGAAACGCACACCGCGATTGCCGGCCATGGCAATGAGGTTTCGCACGCCTTCGACGTTGATCCGCCATGCCATCTGGGGATCGAGCTCGCAGGCCTTCAGCGCGCAGTTGCCCGCGCAATCGAGTACGGACGCGAAGCCGTATTGCTCGAACAGCCGGGCCAGGCGGTCGTGGTCCTCGGCGTTGCAGGCCACGACGTTGGGTCCCGTCAGTCGCCAATTGTCTTGCTGCCGAATCCCAATCACCTGGCCGGGATACCTGTCTTGAAAATACGCCAGCGCATTGTAGCCGGCGACGCCCGCGACGCCGGTAATCAATAGTGGCAACGGAAGCTGAGGAGCGATTTGGGCGGGGCGAAACATGACGGGCGTCGCAATGGGGCACAGGCAAACAATGCGGCGATTCTAGCAGGGCGCTCGGTGCGCGATAAGCTTGAAGCCGCGCCCGGCGGCCCCGCCAGAGTGGCAAGAGAAAAACCAAAAAAGCACACAACAAATGTTGACCTGTCGAGATCGTGCTGGTTAGACTGAGTTGCGGAAGTGAGCCCTGATTGCCCGCGAGTTTGCTAACGAACGAGACGCCTAATGCAGTCCTCACCGACGCGGCCTTGGCCGATCGTGTTATGCGTGGCAGCGACCCTGCTGGCCAGCGTCGGCTCCGCGATGGGGGGCGTCATTTTCAACTACTCAAACTCCGCCTTGGGCGGTGGCTCGCGTTGGGACGCGGCCCCGCGAACTATCAACGTGGGCGGAATTTTCGAACGATCGCTCGTCGGCGGTCTGCGATATTCATTGCAAGGGGGCTCGTTTCAAGGCTATCGCGATCTGTTCAGTTGGCAGGGCAGCGCGCCCAGCGTGTCCGACTTCCAAACTGCCGTGCAACGGGCC
>JBGQHN010000217.1:0-7811 GCA_041497975.1 Planctomycetia bacterium
CGCTCGCCTTCCAGCTGCTCCTGATGACGCGCTCGGACCTCTCGGCCGCGGTCATTGCCAGGCACGTCGCCGGACCGATCCAACGGCCAACGCCGCGGTAGCCCGCCCAATAGCTGCCGATGGCGACAAGACCGTACAGCGTGGCAATCAGCAATAGGCTGCCGTCCAAGCCAAGCCAGGGCAGCAACACAAAGGCCGTTGCGAGTGAGCCACCCACGGCGGCCAGCGTGTTCCAGGCAACTAATCGTCCGACGCTGTGGCTCACCTCGGCCGCGTTCCGCGCGGCGAGCTTCCAAGTGGCTGGCAGCACGATGCCCGTCGCGATGATGGGAAGTCCCAACGTGGCAATGCTGACCAAGGTGAACTTGGACAACTCACTCGAGATCGAGGCTCCCTGGCCCGACCAGGCGAGGACCGACGCCACGTCGAACAACAGCGGGGTCAACAGAATTCCAATCATCGCCCCGGTTTGCGTCACGGCTAGTAGCCGCCACAAGTTCCAGCGATCTCCCCATCGCGCGACGACTGCCGCACCTAGCCCTAAACACAAGAGAAAGATCACGAGCATCAAGCTGAAGCTGTACACCGATCCTTCGCTGCGAAAGCTGAGAATCCGAACATACAGCACTTCGAGAGCCACGGTACCGAAGCCGGAAACGAACGCTACCAAACCGATGCCAATCCACCCTCGAGAAGTTGACGTTGCTTCGAGCGGGGGTGTATCCGCGTGCAACGGCGAAGCAACGGGCGGCGGACCAGCACGCTCGGCCACGGACAATCCCAGCGCCACCAATCCCACCAGTGCGTTGATGGCCGCGGCCAGATACACGGCGTTGTTCACGCCAACCGACATGGGAAGAACGAAGCCGGCCAGCGCGGCCCCAATCATTGCCCCCAACACATTCAGCGCGTAGAGCAGGCTCGTCGCCCGCGCTAGCCGTTGGGCCGTGGGCGCCACCGCGCGGATCACCAGCGGCAAAGTCATCCCCATGGCAACGGTAGGCGGCGCCAGGGCCACCATCGCCAGCGCAAGCTTGACGGCCAACCAGGCGGCAGGCGGTTGGCCGGCCCAGGAGTGAAGTGTCGGATAGAGTTGCCGGAATAGTGCCAGCCACGGCACGACCAACAGTGCCGATGCGGCGATTAATAGCTCGGCCAGGGCATACAGTCGCAGGGCACTACTTCGGCGGGCCAGACGTGCTCCAATCAGGTTCCCCAGCGCCATTCCGCCGAAATAGGCCGCCAGCACAACGGCGGCCGATTGCGTCGAGCTGCCAAAGACCACTCGGAAGCTCCGCATCCAAATGACCTCATAGGTCAGCGCCGCCACGCCTCCAAGCGCAAATATAAGATATATAAGGACTTGTTGCACTAAGGCTCCTTCGTCGCGGCAGGAGACACGCTGATCGTCCATGGGCTCGCCGAGCGGCCCTTGCCGATGGCTTTACTCACTCGACTTGTCGGGCTACCGACGACTCGGATCTAGTAGGTTTGCCGACCCATCGAACCACCCAAGGGGAGTCAGGAAGATGCTGGCCAAAAATCTTTTAAAAAATACTTGCAAAGTATTGCTATCGAGGACCAGGACATTAAGATAACAGCCTGTGGTCCGATGCGTAATGTGCCAGGCGTGAAAAGTGAGATCGCTAGTGATTTGAACGCTTATCTTAGTTCGGAGCCATCGCGGTGGCAACGATTTCAAGAGAATTACAACGAGACGTCCGGTCCCCTGGCGCGCATGAAACATTCGTGCGATCAATCCAGAGCACTGGACGTCTCGTTTTTTGTATCCGTCGTTGTGGCGATTAACGAGTCAACCTTCTTGTTCAGCCGCTGCAACCAACTAGCCATCGGCATTTAAATAAGGAGCAACGCCACACCAGATCGTCGCAGCATGATAATTGGCCGAGGCCGCCAGCAGCGGCAATGATGCCCTGCGGGCCGATACGTTGTCCTTGAACAGGGAACCAGTAGCACACGTTTCGAACCAGAATTTGGAATCGCTAATGACCAAGACGAAAGAGAGGTGCTCAGTGTTTAGACTTCTTGTTGCCGCAGTCGCAGCAGTGGCAATGCTGATGACGGGAGCGGCCGTGTTCGCCCAAGGCGTGATCACTAACTATTACACGCCGCCAATGCATGCCTCGGATACGTTATTCCTTCCGATTGACATCCATCCCGCTGGGCAACCGCCGTGGGCCGGGTGGGCCGGTGGCAGAATGCAGATGCACCTCGCGCCAACCGGTGAGATGGACGTTCTCGGCTTGACGCCGGTCGCGTCCGGCCCTGGCACTCGGATGCCGCCCATTGGAATGGGCACTCCAACCGGGCCGATGATCCCGCTCCCGTTCGGCCCCCTGTCGAGCCCCCAGGCGAGCGTGCCCAAGTTCTTTACGGCGATTCATCCGGCCGCGCAGGCATCCGGAATCAACGTCACGCCGAGCGTCAACCTGCCGCTGTTCGACCTGACCGTCCACGTGAAGAACTCGGATCCTAGCGGCAATGGTAACACTGACGCCACGTTCCAATTCTGGAACATCTGGCACATTCGGGGTGGTCCGGGCTCGACGATCGTGCAGTTGCGCCCGTCCGACTACCTCTGGGTGCATTCCAGCATTCAAGATCCGCAGCAACTGCACACGCCGGGTAGCTTCTATCAGTTTCCGACCAATCCGGCTACGATCCACGATCCCCAAGGACACTGGCTGCATCTCTTCGAGCCAGCAAATTTCCACCTGCTTGGCGGTCCGGGCAGCCAGTTCTACGCCACGTTCCTCAACACCGCGCTGTTGCACATCGAGCACGTACCCGAGCCGGCCGGCATTATGCTGCTTTCGGCGGGCATGGCTTGCACTGTGGTCGGCGCGTTTATGCGCAGACGGAGGCGTAAGCTCGCCGCTTAATCCGCTCGAAGGCGGAAATGCCCCGAGCACCGACGAAGAACGATTTAGGTTAGTTACGTGAGCACTGGCGGGCCTTGCACCGAATTGCAAGGCCCGCCTTTTGTTTTTTGACGCGCTGCAAACTGCTGGGCGTCCTTGATACAATCGAACAAATACCACTTCGACGCGTAGGAGTAAGACTGGTGGGCGATTCTTCTATCTCTCCTTCGGCGGAAGCCAAACCGGCCGGCCGAAAGCGCTCCAAATGGCCCGAGCGAATCTGGTTTTTGTTCGCGCTAGTGCTAGTCATCAGCGCGGCCGGCACGCTTGGACTGCAACGTCTGACGCGGATGTTTTCCGCGGGCGACATCACCGGACAAGTCTTGCCGGAACTCGTTCCCGTTGATCACATCGAAGCGTCGTCGGGGGCGCTGCGCGACTTTAACGTGGTGATTATCACGACCGACACGACGCGGGCCGACCATTTGGGCTGTTACGGCAATCGCGGGATCCGGACGCCCGTGCTGGACCAATTGGCCCGCGAAGGGATCCTTTGCAGCCAGGCGATTACGCCGTCCCCCTCCACGCTGCCGGCTCATTCGTCACTGATGACCGGGCTGTACCCATATCGGCACGGCGCTCGCTCCAACGGCACTTTTCGGCTGGGCGATGACGTCACGACGCTGGCGGAGCGGCTCAAGAGCGAGGGTTACCGGACCGGCGCGGCGATCTCGGCGTTCGTCCTCGATTCGCGGTTTGGATTGGATCAGGGTTTCGACTCGTATGACGACGATTTGACGCGCGGGTTGAAGTATTCCGCGCACATGTTCCGCGAGCGGGCGGCCGAGCTGACCAACGAGAGCGTCTTCAAGTGGCTGCGGGAGAATTCCCAAGGGCCGTTTTTCCTGTGGGTCCATTATTTCGATCCGCATGCCGTTTATCTGCCGCCGGAGCCGTTTCGCACCCAATATGCCGACGACTTGTACGACGGCGAGATCGCTTACGCCGATTCGCAGATTGGCGCGCTGATCGCGCAGCTCGAAGAGCTGGGTGTCCGCGATAAAACACTGCTGGTCTACACGGCCGACCACGGCGAGGGAATGGGCGAGCACGGCGAATTTACCCATTCGCTGTTGACCTACGACGGCACGCTGCATGTACCGCTGATCTTTCATGCGCCTTCCGGGCTGCCGCGAGGCAAGGTGATCAACCGGCAAACGTGCCTGACCGACGTGACGCCTACGGTGCTGTCGCTCTTGGGCCATGATGTGCCGGGCGATCTCGACGGCCTCGATTTGTGCCAGCCTTGGAATCGCGGTCCACGCCCGCTGCTGATTGAAAGTATCGCTCCGATGGTGATGCACGGATGGGCGCCGCTGGTGGGCATTCGTCGTGACGACTACAAGTACATTCTCGCGCCGACTCCCGAGTTGTACGACCTGCGGGCGGACCCCGGGGAACTGCGCAATCTGCACGCCGAACTGCCCGATACGGTGCGGGAGCTGAGCAATCGACTGGCGGACTTTCTTGGCCACGATCCCTATTTGGCTACGCGCCAGGCCGTTGATCTTTCGAGCCTGAAGCTCGACAGCAAGGCCGCGGGACACTTGAGCGAGCTGGGCTACGTGGCGACGGTCCGCGATCAGAAACAGGTCGGACCGGTGCTGCGCGACCCGAAGGAAATGATCGAGCATTGGGAGACGGTACAGAAGGCCATCAACCTGCAGGCCGAAGGCAAGGGAAAGGAAGCCATTCCGATCCTCGAGGCAAGCCTGGCGGAAGTGCCCGGCGACGTTTTCTCCCGCTCGGTTTTGGCCGGCGCCTATCGAGAACAAGGCGAACTGGACCGTGCGATTACTAATTATCAAATTTGTACCAGCTACGACTCCAACAATTCCAATCTGCGACTGGGCATCGCGGCAATTCACGTAGCCCGCAATGAATTCGAAAAGGCCGAGCAAGAGATTGAGGCGGCGCTCAAGATCGAGCCGGAAAGCGCGCAGGCCTATATCATGCGCGGCCAGATTGCATATTATCGCAACCGGGATCAAGAAGCGCTTGAATTGTATGAGAAGGCCGTGGCCATGGACCCCGGGTCGGCCGGGGCGCCTGGTTACAACCAGATCGGCTTTCTGCACTTGCAAGCAGGCCGGTTCGACGAAGCTCGCGACGCGTTCCGAAGCGCGGTTCGCATCGATGCCCTCGATGGCGGGGCCCACGACGGATTGGCCAACATCCTGAACCTGGAGGGCAAGACGGACGAGGCGATCGCCGAGCTGCGGCTGGCCCTCCACTTTAATCCCAACCAGCCGCGAGCTCTGGCTACGTTGGCTGCGTTGCTGAGCCAGAGAGATGATCACGAGCAGGCCGAAAAGCTCTGTCGGCGGGCACTGGAAATCAGCCCCAAGTACGGCATGGCCCTTAACAATATGGGATTGATTTATCGCCGGATGGAGAAACTCGACCTGGCCGAGAAGTACTATCGCCAGGCCATCGCCGCCGAACCACATCTCGACGCGCCGCACGTCAATCTTGCGCAACTCTTCATGCGGCAGGGCAAGGCCGACGCCGCGCTCGATGAGTTTCGCGCGGCGATCAAGGCCAACCCCCGCTACCCCAGTCCGATCGCCTTGATCAGCCTGGGCGCGTATCACTTCAACCAAGGTCGTTACGGACAGGCGTTGTTGTTTTACCGACGCGCATTACAATTCGACGCCGACAACTCCTTGGCACATAAGCAAATTGCAACGATCTACGCGCTCAAAACGTTCGATCGACCGGTTCTCGCGGCCTTTCATCTGCGCCGCAGTTTGGAGTTGGATCCGGATCAGCCCGGCGCCGATCAAATGCGGGACATGCTCACGTTGGCCGAGCAGGCCGCGGCCAGCAGGCCATCCGATGCCCCGCTGGCGCCACTGGCCACCGAGCCCGAACAGGAATTGCCATTGGACAATGATCCTGCTCCCGGTGAGCAAAAACCCCCGGCAGGCGGCGCCGCCGCCGATCGCGCGATACCTTCGGCCGATGACAAGCAACCCACGCTTCCTTCGCCATGAAAGGCCGGGCCGGGCAGGATCGGGCAATCTCTTCAGCCTTTCGGCCGATGACGATCGGGGCGCTGGCGGTCGCCGCCGTCGTCGCAGCGTCGCTGGCTATCTGGGCACCGTGGCGGGCGCAAGTAGATCGCGTGCCGCCCTGGAATGTCGTTGTGATTACGCTCGACACGACGCGCGCCGATCGACTGGGTTGTTATGGCGCCCGGCACAAAACACCGACCATCGACGCTCTGGCCCGGCAAAGCGTGCGTTTCGAGCGTTGCTTTTGTCCCGTGCCACTGACGCTTCCCAGCCACTGTTCACTCATGACCGGCCTTGAGCCGGTGCGCCATGGCGTGCACGACAACGGGCCCGACCGGCTGGAGCCCGGCGCCGACACGCTGGCCGAAGTCCTCTCTGGCCGTGGCTACGCCACCGCGGCGGTGGTCGGAGCCGTTGTGTTGGACCGCCAGTTCGGGTTGGACCAGGGCTTCGACCACTACGACGACCAGATGCCCGAGAGCGCTGCCCCCAGCAGATTTCGCCACGCTCAGCGAAACGCCCAACAGGTGACGGACGCTGCCTTGGAGTGGCTTGAGCGGCAGCGCGGGGCACCGGTTTTTTTGTGGGTGCATTATTTCGATCCGCACGCGCCGTACGACCCGCCCGGCTACAATCCTAAGTTGGCCACGATGGAGCCCTACGACGCTGAGATTGCCTACCTGGACTCCCAGCTCAAGAGATTGCTCGACGGACTTGAAAAGCATTTGGGCGCGCAGACTCTGGTAATTCTCACGGCCGACCATGGCGAAGCGTTGGGCGAGCACGGCGAGCTGACGCATGGCTTGTTCACTTACAATTCCACGCTAAGAGTGCCGCTGCTGGTGCGTTTTCCCGGTGGTCAACACGCCGGCCGAACGATTTCCTCGCCGGTCGGCTCGATCGACGTGATGCCCGGTGTGCTGGCGTGGCTTGGGCTCGAAGCGCCTGGCCCGCTCGATGGCCTGCCGCTGCCGTTGGACGAAGCGAGCGAGCACGGCGCCGACGTTGGATCACGTGCGGTGTACTTCGAGAACCGTTTTCCGACGAGCATGTATGGCTGGAGCGCCGTCGACGGCCTGATCGCGGGCAACCTTAAGCTGATCCGCGCGCCGCGCAGTGAATTGTACGACCTGGCCGCCGACCCGCTGGAGCGAAACAACCTGTTCGATCCCGCGGACGAGCAATCGCGAAGCTTGATGACGATGCTGGAAGAAGTGGTCGCCCGGTTGGCGGCGCGTCCCGCGCTTTCCGCGCAGACAGCCACCGTGAGCAGCGACGACCTCGCGCGGCTGCGGTCACTGGGCTACGTCGGCGCCGCCAGGTCGTCACCGACGGCCGCGCCAGCGCCGCGGCGGAATCTGCCCGATCCCAAGGACATGTTGAGCGTTTTTTCTCAAATCTCGGATCTTACGGTCCTGATGGACGAGGGGCAGGTGCCGCGGGCGACCGAAATGCTCCTGGCGATTCTCGAATTGAGCGACCCGGCCAACAAGCGCGCACTGCGATTGCTGGCGGCCATGTCGCTGGATATTGCGGACTCGCGCGAGCGGGTGATCGCCTGCCTGCAGCAGGCCGCGCGCCCCGAAGACGGATCCTGCACCGACGCGTTCGTGCTTGCCAAGCTCGGTGCCGCACTGCTCACCGACGACCGTCCGGCCGAGGCGGTGGAGGCGTTCGAGCGCCTCGTTCAAGTCGAGCCGCGCAGTGCCGCGGCCAGCGGCTATCTGGCTGAAGCGCACGAGCGCCTGGGAAACACCGACCAGGCCCGGCAGTGGCGCAGCCGCGCGAGCGAGCTGGCAAAGACATCGAATCAACAGTCCGACCCCGCAGCCGGCGGGCGCGATGGCTTGGC
>JBGQHN010000218.1:0-7800 GCA_041497975.1 Planctomycetia bacterium
ATCAGAACTCGTCCGGCCCGCCGATGGCCGGGCTGATCGGGTCCAGTCCGGCCATGCTCAAGGTGTACGAGCTGACGCGGCAGGTGTCGCGCTCGAATGCCTCGGTGCTGCTGTTGGGCGAAACCGGCACGGGTAAGGAGCTGATCGCCAAGGCCGTGCATCAAACCAGCCTCCGCTCCAGCGGCCCCTTCGTGCGAGTCAATTGCGGCGCGCTGAGCGAAAGCCTGTTGGAAAGCGAGCTGTTCGGGCACGTGCGCGGCTCGTTCACCGGCGCGGTGGCGAATCGGACCGGTCGATTCGAGGCGGCCCACACGGGGACAATTTTTCTCGACGAGATCAATTCGACCACGCCCAAGCTGCAAGTTAAATTGCTGCGAGTCCTGCAAGAGCGCGAGTTCGAGCGCGTCGGCGATACGCAAACGGTGCGCGTCGACACGCGGGTTGTGGCGGCCAGCAATCGCGATCTGTTGGCCGAAGTCGAGGCCGAACGGTTTCGCGAGGACCTCTACTATCGGCTCAACGTGGTGCCCATCCATTTGCCTCCACTGCGGGCGCGGCCCGAGGACATCGCGGAGCTGGTCGGCCATTTCTTGGCCGTGTACAACGAAGAGAACGACCGTTACGTAATGCACATCGAGCCTAAAGCGCTGGAAGCGCTGCAGAACTATCATTGGCCGGGCAACGTCCGCGAGCTGCAAAACTATGTCGAACGCGCGGTCGTCATGGCAATGGGCGACGAACTGACCTGCGACTTGCTGCCGGAAGCCGTGCTGCGCGGTCCGAAGTCCCGGCCGGCGGGCCGGCCCCGCGCCGCCGACTTGGAAACACTGACCTACGAGCTGGTGCAACAGGGTCTGACCGTCGCCGGACCACAAGAAGACAACTTGCACGCCAAAGTGGTCAATCGCGTGGAGCGAGAACTGATCGCGCAAGTCATGGCCGCTTGCGACAGCGTGCAGACCAAGGCAGCGACCAAGCTGGGCATCAACCGCAATACGCTGCACAAGAAGCTGAAAGAATACGGGCTCGACGGCGAACAGTAGGTCCGTTCGATCGGCCGGCCCGGACCTCAAAACCTTCGCAATGTCCGCGTGGCCAGGAGAAACCTGGCAATCACCATGGGATCGGTTATTTCCGGTATCAGCTTGACATGCTTTGCCGCCAGCTACGGCGTCGCCTGGGCGCTTGCGTGGGTGCAGTTGTTGCGGCCCGGTGGCAAACGACAGGTCCTGTCGCTCGGCTTCGTGCTGGCCGGGTGGCTGGCGCACACTTTATATCTGGGCCATCGCGTGGCGGAATATTCCGCCTCGCCGCTGTCGAGCAGTTTTGATTGGTGCCTGGTGGCGGCCTGGTTGTTGATTGGAGCCTACTTGTACTTGACGTATTATTTTCCGCGGGCGGCATTGGGGTTGTACATGCTGCCGCTGGCCATGGCATTGATTGCCGCGGCGACCGTTGCCGATCCAACGCCGCTGGCGCCCGGCCCGGCTTCGCGCGTGTGGGGCGCCGTGCACGGCATCTCGCTGTTGATCGGCACCCTGGCCGTGATGGTCGGGTTCGTAGCCGGGGTGATGTACCTGGTGCAGGCGCGACGGCTCAAGCGCAAACGGGCGCCCATCCCAGGGCTGCGCTTGCCGAGCTTGGAATGGCTTGAGAAAGTCAATAGTCGCGTGATTATCCTTTCTTCGCTGATGGTCGGAATCGGTTTCCTGGCGGGAATGATCTTGAATATCGTCGGCAGCGGCCAGCCGGGGACCATTCCCTGGAGCGATCCGGTGATTTGGACGTCGGCGATCATGTTCGTCTGGCTGTTGGCGGCGGCCATCTTCAACGCCGTTTACCGGCCCGCGCGGCGCGGTCGAAAGGTGGCATATCTGACGGTCGTGAGCTTCGTGTTTTTGGCCGTGGCCCTATCCGTCCTGTTTCTGGTCAGCACCCAACACGGCGGGCAAAACCGTCGCAACCCCAGCGGCGCCGCGCCACGCGCCGCACTGGAGGGACGGCGCGCGGCCCGGGGAAGTTTTTCCATGGCGCTGTTGGGCAAACCAGCAGCGGCGCCGCAAGAGGGCATTCGTATGCTGGGAGGCCGGCGATGAAATTGCAGATGATCGGCTGCAGTCATCACCACTCGTCGGTCGCCGTGCGCGAGCGATTGGCCTTCAGCCCCGGCCAGGTCAGCGAGGCGTTGGACGGCCTGCGCGAACGGTTCCCCCACATCGAAGCCGTGCTGCTTTCGACCTGCAATCGCGTGGAGATCTATACGGCCACGGAAGACGCCGAATTGGGTCCCAGCCACGAGGACGTGGCGCAGTTCATGGCCGACTTCCACCGCTTGCCCGTGTACGAGATTTTCAACGATCTGTTCGAGCGCACCGGTGAAGACGCCGTGCGACATTTGTTTACCGTGGCCGCGAGCCTGGACAGCATGGTGGTTGGCGAACCGCAGATTCTGGCCCAGGTCAAAGCGGCCTACGAAATGGCCAAGGACCGCCGCAGCACGGGTCCGCTGACACATGGCATCTTTCAGGCAGCCGTTCGAGTGGCCAAGCGCGTGGCCAGCGAGACCACGCTGCATCAACGCCGCGTCAGCGTCTCGAGTGTCGCGGTGGGCGATTTCGCCAACCAGATCTACGAGCGCTTCGACGACAAGAACGTGCTCGTCATCGGCGCCGGCGAAATGGGCGAGGAAACGCTCCGCTACCTGCAAGACGAAGGCGCTCGGGACATAACCGTGATCAATCGCCGGTTCGAACGCGCGCAACAACTCGCCGAGCGCTGGCAAGCTCGGGCCGAGGCGTGGGAAAAACTGCTCGAGCTGCTGACGCGAGCCGACCTGGTAATCAGCACCACGGGCGCCGAACAGCCGATTGTTACGCTGGCCATGTACAAACAAATTGAAGCGGCCCGCTTTCAACGGCCGCTATTCATTCTTGACCTGGCCCTGCCCCGCGACTTCGAGCCGGCGGTCGGCGATCGGCTGGGCGTGTATCTGTATTCGATCGACGATCTGCAGGCGGCCTGCGAGCGCAATCGCCGCGAGCGCGATCGAGAGCTGCCCGCCGCCATCCACATCGTCGAACAAGAGACGGGCCGTTTCATGACCGAGTTGCACCATCGCTCCACGGCCCCCATCATCAAGCGGTTGCGAGAAGGCTGGCAACAGCCGAAAGACGACGAGCTGAAACGGCTCTTCAACAAGCTGCCCGAACTGGACGCGCGGGCCAAGGGCGAAATCAGCCAGGCTTTCGAACGGCTGGTCAACAAGCTTTTGCATCCGCCGCTGGAGTCTCTGCGCAGCGAAGCGGAAAACGGGCCGCCGCACGGTTTGCTCGACGCGCTCAAGCGGCTCTTCCAGCTCAAGGATTAATCCGTGCTGGGCGCTGGCGCGCCTGCATATGTGCCCGCGCTGCGCGCGTGTATACTGTTCGGCATCCTGACACCCCCGGAGGCCTTCTGCCATGAGCCGCACGGTTTTCCGTACCTGCACGCTGTGCGAGGCGATGTGCGGCCTGACGTTCGAAGTCGACGGCGAGCGGATTGTGTCGGTCGGCGCGGACCAGGACGACGTCTTTTCACACGGCTATATTTGTCCCAAGGGGGCGGCGATCGCGGCGGTGCACGAAGACCCCGATCGACTGCGAGCGCCGGTCCGTCGGACACGCGTGGGCGATTTTGAGCCGATTTCCTGGGAAGACGCCTTCACTCTGGTCGCGCAGCGCTTGAAAGAGATTCGCGCGCGGTATGGCGCCGACGCGGTGGCGCTTTATATCGGCAACCCGGTGGTCCACAATCACGGCGCTTTGGCGCTGCGCAATGGCCTGATGCGGGCACTCGGAACACGCAACTGCACGAGTGCCGGGTCGCAAGACACCAATCCCCGATTTGCCGCCTCCTATTATCTCTACGGCAATTCGCTGGCGGTCCCAGTGCCCGACATTGACCGCACCGACTACTTTTTGTGCCTGGGCGCAAATCCGCGGGTATCGAACGGCAGCTTTCTCACCGCGCCAGATATCCGCGGCCGGATGCAAGCGATTCGCCGGCGCGGCGGTCGCGTGGTGGTGGTCGATCCGCGCCGCACCGAAACGGCGCGCGAGGCGGACGAGCACGTCGCCATTCTGCCCGGGGGCGACGCCGCGTTTTTGTTGTCGCTGGTGCACGTGTTAGTCGCCGAGGGCCGTCTCGATCGGGCGCGCCTCGAACGCCTGGCCGGTGGCTGGGATGCGATCCAACAGCGGCTTGCGGCCTTTGCCCCCGAGCGCGCGAGCGCGTCGGTGGGCATCGACGCCAAGACAATCCGCCGCTTGGCGCGCGAGTTTGCCGACGCGCGCACATCGGTTGCCTACTCGCGCGTGGGGGTTTGCAATGGCGCGTTCGGCACGGTCGCGTCGATGGCCACCGACCTCCTGAACCTGGCCGCCGGTCGTCTGGGAGAGGTCGGCGGAAGCATGTTCGCCACGCCCGCCTTCGACACCACGCCGATTCTGAAGTTCACGGGCGCCGACGGCCACGCTCGTTGGCATAGTCGCGTGCGCGGCCTGAGCGAAACGCTCGGCGACCTGCCCGCGTCGATTCTGGCCGAGGAAATCGAAACGCAGGGCCCCGGCCAGGTGCGCGCGATGCTGACCTTTGCCGGCAATCCCGTCCTCTCGACACCGAACGGACGGCGGCTGGCGGCGGCCTTGGAACGGCTCGATTTCATGGTCGCGGTCGATCTCTACGTCAACGAAACCACGCGCTTCGCCGACGTGATTCTGCCGCCTGCGTGGAGCATGTGCGACGATCACGTGGACCTGATCTTCGCGAGCGTGGCGGTGCGCAACGTCGTCCGCTGGTCGCCGCCGGTGCTTTCGCGACCCAGCGGCGAACTGTCCGACTGGCAGATCCTGTTGGAGTTGACCTTTCGCCTAGGCGGCGGGCCAACCGGCGTCAAATGGCTCGATTGGGCGTACTGCGTCGGCCGGCGGCTCGGCTGGCACTGGCGCCCCGAGTCGACCGTCGATTTGTTGTTGCGCCTCGGACCGTATGGAGATCGGTTCTGGCCATGGTCGAAGGGGCTGAATCTGAAAAAGTTGAAAGCCGCGGCGCACGGAATCGACTTAGGAGAACTGCAAAGCGGAATCGCCCACCGTGTGCTCCATCGCGACGGGCGAATGCGGTTGGATGCGCCGGTATTGACGCGGGCCATCGATGAGTTGGCTGCCTCGCTCGATGGGCCAGCCGCGGACACGGACACCCTGCTGTTGATTGGGCGCAGAGAGTTGCGAAGCAATAACTCCTGGATGCACAACGTGCCTCAACTCGTCTCGGGTCACGCGCGATGCGTGCTATTGGTCCATCCTCAAGACGCGGCGCGACGCGCCATTCGCGACTACCAGACCGCGATTCTGGAAAGCCGCGTTTACCAAGGCGAAGTGACCGTGCAGCTCAGCGATGAAATGCGCGAAGGCGTCGTCAGCCTGCCGCACGGTTGGGGACACGCGGCAAGCGCCCGCTGGCAACGCACCGCCGGTGCTCATGCGGGCGTTTCGGTCAACGATTGGACCGACGATCAACTGGTGGAGTCGGTCGTCGGGCAGTCGATCCTCAACGGCGTGCGCGTGCGGCTGAAACCCAGGCCGGAACACCAGGAAGCTTCGGCCCACGACACGACCGCCCACGACGGCGGGGACGCGCCTCGTGCGACCGCATCGCAATTCGGGATACAGCCGGCGCTCGACGATCGCGATTAGTTAGTCTTCAGCGCTGTCCTCGTCTTCCTCCTCCTCCTCCTCCCAATCATCATCCTCGTCTTCGTCGTCATCCCAGTCTTCATCCTCGTCCCAGTCCTCGTCTTCTTCATCCTCCTCGTCGTCGTCTTCCTCTTCGTCTTCGTCGTCTACTTCTTCCCACTCGTCCTCGCCGAGGTCGTCTTCTTCATCGTCGTCGTCTTCATCCTCCTCCTCGTCTTCCTCCTCCTCGTCTTCGTCGCCCGCCATGCGAGCGTATGCCAGGACATGAACTGGATGCTCCCCAGGGTGAGTGGCGCCGGCGAGTTCGAGTAACTCGTTAAGTGCTTCTTCAGGCAGGGCGGTGGTGATCACGATCGAATTCCTCCTCGGCTTCGCTTGCACTAGTTCGGGTAAGATTATTTTCGATCCCAACTACGCGGGAGTGGGAGTCGTTTTGTGTCGCCGGATCGGCCGGCTGGGTTTTGGGAGGGCGCAGTAGCTCGACGCGCGGCAAATCATCTACATGCCGCAGTCCAAACACTTGCAGAAAGCGTTTTGTGGTGGCGTACCAATAGGGGCGTCCTAACTCGTCGGCCCGTCCGGCGGTTCGCACCAGGTCGCGGTCCATCAGTTGTCTCAAGATCTCGCCACAATCGACTCCGCGGATCGCTTCGATTTCCGCCCGCATGACGGGTTGACGATAGGCCACGACGGCCAAGGTTTCCAGCGCTGGAGCCGACAGCCGGACTTCCACCGGCGAATTGTACAGCCGCCGCAACCAAGCGCCGAATTTCGGCCGCGATAACAACTGAAAACCGCCGGCCAATTCCTCCACTCGAAACGCGCTTCCTGTTTCGTCGTACCACCGATTCAGCCGGCGAACTAATGTACGCGCTTCAGTTCCGTCCGCCAAGTGAGCAAGTTGAGCCAATTTTCTGCTGGCGACAGGCTCGCGGGCCAAAAACAACACGGCTTCCAACCGCGCGGTCCGCTCGTCGCGCGTCCAGGCATCCCGCGCGGCGGACGGTTCACTCGAGCGTGGCGCCGAACGGAGCTTCCACCGACGGGTTTTTCGCCCGGCGGCTTTCGATCGACCTGGCCTGGCAATGGCCAGGCCAAAGCGCCCCGTGACGCTGCCCAATTGCTCGGCCGGCGAGCGGCGAAATTTCCCCAAGCGTGGCAAAATGGCGGTCTGTTCTCGCGCGGTGTCGCAGTTGGACGCAAGACATTAACACGTAAAGTTAAGCGTCAAGGCCCCCAAATAGCAAGGGCCCCGCAGGGGCTGCCAATTGCCCATTGGGAAACTGCCGGAAAGACGTCCCAAACTGCACGTTTGCGAAGCAGCGCAAAGAGAAAGAAAGGGGGCATTTCAGCCGCCGCGCTAGGGCAACCGGCCGGCGCGCCAGGCCTCGACCCGCGCGAGCACCTGGGCCATGGCTTTCAGGGCATCGCGGTCCGTGGCCTCGAAATGCCGCGTGTAACTGGGATTGTTGGCGATCGCCATGCGACAGTGGAAGCGGTACAACTCGCCGTCGTTTCCCCAGGTCTCGAGCAAATAGTAGATCGCTCCGTACTCGCGCAGTCTGCGCTCCATCGCCGTGAATCGGTCCGGCTGTTCCGGCGCCCCGGCCGTGGTCTGGACGATTGGCTGACCGGACGGATCGCTCGCCGCCGGCGCGGCGACAACCGGAGGCAGACGTTGCGGATCGTCGGTCGCGGCGCGCTCATGGCCGGGGGCCGCGGCTGGGGCGCGGAAACTATCGTTCGGCGCGGCGAAACTGGCCGATTGATTGCCGCCGCCCTGAAATGCCGTCGGAGCGCCGGCCGCCACCACGCCATTGTGCCCAGCCGCGGGGGCTTGTTGCCAGGCGGCCGACTCGTTGCCGGGCGTGCCCCAACGGGGCGCTTCCCATGGACCAGCACCCTGCGGCGCCGGATTGGCGTTTCCGCTCGGCGTCACTTCGCTGAAACCTTCGGCCGCGGCAGTCGCCTTGTTGGAGTCCGCGGGTTTTCCCGTGCTCCAGGCAACGATCCGATCGACCAGCACGGTTTTGACGACGTCGGGAAATGCGCTGCCGAAGATGGCCGC
>JBGQHN010000219.1:0-7799 GCA_041497975.1 Planctomycetia bacterium
CGACGCGCGAGCGCTGCCAACTGTGGATCTGGTTCGGGGAATTTCAGCTTCCAGTCGGAGCCGACCAGCTCATAGCCAAACTCGGAGCCCCATGAGTCAAGAGCCGATCGCGCGGCGTAGTAGGCTTCGATGCCCTCGGGGCGCACCAGCAACAGGGGATACGGCTCGCCGGACCCCGAGGACGAGGCCGGTTGTCGCGCCAGATATTCGCGCATGCCCCGCAGCGCCGAGGCCAGCGGATTGCCCGGGCCCGGCAGCCCCGCAAAATCCTCGGGCGCCAGTTCGATTCCCTCGGGTTGCAGGACCACCGAGTCGGCCCGGCATTCGATATAAATCGGTCGCCGGCGCGTCGCGTGCGGGCCTTCGTAAGGAACAACCGAATAGGCCGACGCGCTGTGTTGCGCTGCTTGTCGAGCAAGTTCGAGAGCCTCCTGCGCCCGGCGCACCTTGTCTTGCGTCTCTTCAAGCTCCACGCGTCCTCGTTGATGCTCATCCGTGGTCGTCGTGTCGAGGCGCTTCATTTCCTCCGCCGCGATCGTCAAGCTTCGAAACTGGTCGCGCAGCCGACGCTCGTGGTCTTCAACGTGGCTCAGTTTCAACCGCTCTTCGGCCAGCTCCGCCTCGGTCGCGGCGCGGGATTGTTTCAAGTGCTGGATTCGCCAATCTGCGTCCTCGCGATCGGCTTTCAGATCGGAGCCGCTCGCGCGGGCTTCGGCCTTCTGCGCGATTTGGATCTGGCCGTGCCGCGCAAAAGCATGCAGCAGCACCAAGAGTGCCCCCATCGTGCAAATCATGGCGTCCAGAAATGAGAACATCTGGACGCCGCCGCTGGGTTTGACGCGTCGGCGTCTGCGCATCCACTCTGGCCTTTACGCTTGCTGACTCGTGCGAACTAGTCGGTGAGCGCACACGCCGTGCGCAAGATATGGAAGTTCGGCCGGTTGACGTACGCCGCACGCTATCGAAGCGCGCGCCGCGACACGCCCCGGCTGACCTTAAAATCGGCGTAAACGCTACAGTCTATGAACGAAAGTGGCTAGAGCGCGGTATCTTGCAGCCGCTGGGGGGATCGTAGCACCGGCCATGTGAACGTGTGAAAGCTGCGCAATGTTTCGCCGGCGTGCTAGCAGGACGGCTGTCGGCGCGAGGTTTGAACCGACGATGTCGCTGTCGAACGAGGTGCAGAGAGTCAGAACTGTCGCCGCAATCGGAAAATATTCCCAAAGTGCGCGCCGACCCCTAACCGATACCTCCTTGCATTGCCTTCAGGCAATCGACAAAGTCGCGGACAAAGCAGGTCATTCGAATTGCGGTCGGGTGTGGCCGCGGCGAGCGCAAGCAAAATTGAAGCGGCGTGTAAGGCACGCCACGCGTATTCCCAGGGGGGACTCAACAGTCCGGTGATGGTCCAACGCGGACCTCCCGGACTGTTTGCATTGATAAATGCCGCGCTCGACGCCAAAACGTCGCGCGTGGCGCCGGTGCAGGACTCAATCGTCGCGATAGGTCGCGAAACAGCGAGGCGTCTCCCACAACCGGCACTCGACGATCGGAACGCCTTGGCTTTTGGCGTAGTCGAAGATCAACTTGGCGATGTTTTCGGCCGTCGGGTTGGCGTCGACCAGGTACATCGGCTCGCCCAGCTTTTCCAAGGCCGCGCGAGCCGGATCGTCGCGATGCAGGATCATGCGGTGGTCCAGGTTCTCGTCGATCCAGTCGCTCACCACGCGCTTGATGTCGCTAAAGTCGACCACCATCCCGCGCGCGTCGAGCCGCGGCGCCTCGATCGTGATTACGGCTCGACCGTTGTGCCCGTGCAGGTATTTGCACTTGCCATCGTAGTTCAGCAGCCGATGACCGTAACAGAAGTCGATTTCGCGGGTCACTCGAAACATAACGGCTCTCGAAGATTTCGCGTCGGTGTGCGTTGCCTGACGTGCCGGAGTTTGCAGGCGGTTGTCATGATCCAATGCGCTTCATATTGCGACCGGGCTCGCCGTGGCCGCGTAGCGCGTCGGATCGGGGATTCCGCCGATGCGGAAGGCGGCTTGGCGCTCAGCGCACTTATTGCATTTGCCGCAGTGCTGTCCGCCAGCGGGTGCCAGGCATGAAAATGTCAATTCCAGCGGCATCTGCCGGCCGAGGGCCATGACTTGCCGTTTATCGAGCGCGGCCAGCGGTCGCACGATCGCGACCTGGCCCGATACCGCCAGGTTCAGCGCCGCTTCGAACTGGGCGAAGAATTCATCGGTGGCATCGGCAAACGGATTGCTCTTCAGCGATCCCAAAGCCAACTGCGTAATGCCATGCAGGCGGCACCATACGTGCGCCTTGATCAACAGCAACGGATTTCGGCCGGGCAGATACACGTGATCGTCGGGCTCGCTCGCGTGGGGAATTCCACGACCCGTCGTGCTCCAATGGCCGTCATAAAGATCGGACAAAGGCAATTTCAACACGACCAGGCTGGCCAGAGCAGGCGCGTCGACGGCTCGTAGGAATTTGCGTGCCCGGCGCAGCTCCTCGTGCTGCCAATGCAGTTCGCAGTGTACATACAGCGGCACAACGCGGTGCTCTTGTGCTAGCAGGTGCGCCAGCAGAATCGCGCTATCCAGCCCGCCACTGAATAAAACGGCCACCGTCGACTTCAAGGGTGCAGCACTCACAAGCGTGCGATTCCGCGTGGGATACGGCAATTCGATCATTGAACAGGTTATTGTAAAGCGTCGGCGGCCCCGGCGGGAGTGGCCGGCCGATGCCCGCGCCGCGCGGCTAGCGGCGCATTTTCGACCCGCCAACGAGCCTCACTCGCGCGGCGGACGAACGGGCCTGTTCTCTGGGCCGGCCCAGGGGTCGGCCTCTAATGTGGTAGCTGCCCTGGGGGGCAATAGTTGCACTTGTCGTGTGGTCGACTGCCCACTAAACTCCCCATCCCTAAAAACCCGTCTATCCGTCCGTTCGGACCTGGCGACCAAATCGAGCACAAATCCGTACATGCCGTCGCGGCGCATGGGCCGCTAGGCATGGGAAACAACCTGTGAAACAGGCGCGAAAGCGCCCGCGGTCAGTGCCATTGGACCGGGCGTGTTCGCGCGTATCTGCTTGAAAATCAAGGCCTAGTGACCAAGAAGCTGGCCTGGTGGCGGCCAGATTTGAGTTGAATTGGAAATCGGGGCTCTTAAAATGGAAAGTGTCGCCCCGCTTTCCGCCAAACTCCTAAGTTGAAAGGTGACTTATGAGAATTGCGGTGGTTGGTGCGTCCGTGGTTGCAAGTCTTGTGGTTGCCATGTTCGTGGCGGCGGCGCCGAGCGTCGGCCTGGCCCAGCGCAATGAGTCGAGTTCCGTCAGAGCCGGCGGTCTCGTTGCATTGGCCGCCGCGGCTGGCGAGCATCACCAACAGGTGACCGTGATCGATCCTGAGACGCGGGTTCTGAGCGTGTATCACATCGATTTGGGCACGGGTGAGATCGTGCTCAAAAGCGTGCGAAACATCCATTGGGACTTGCAGCTGGGGGTCTTTAACGGCACGAGACCGCTGCCGCTAGAAGTTCAATCGATGCTGGAGCAGAAATAAGAAAAACACCCGCGATGGCGCCAGAGCGGCCTTATCGCCCCCCGGCGCCGTGCGAGGACTCGCCGAACGCGTAGCGAGTCTCAAACTGGAGTTTCCGATGGCCCGCAAGTTTATCGACCTGGACGAAGCCGCCAAGATGCTGGGCGTTACGCCCGACACGCTCACCGAGATGCGCGAGCGGCAAAAGATTTATGGATATCGCGACGGCGGAAGTTGGAAATTCAAGCCCGAGGACGTCGAGAAACTTGTGGCCGATCGCGAGGCCATCGAGCAGGAAGGCGAATTTGCGGAGTTGGACGAAGACCCCGACTCGATTCTGTTGAGCGAGGTCGAGTTGGGCCAATCCGACGAGAGCACGTCGAGCACGATTATCGGCGGCAAGCCGAACCGCATCGATTCGCTGGAAAGCGACATTCAGCTGGCGCAACCGAAACACGATAGCGACCTGAACCTGGATTCGGCCATTTCTTCCGACGGAAAGAGGGGGTCCGACGTATTGGAAGGCGGCTCCGGCGTGAGTCCCATGTTTGACGAGCTCGATACGCTCGACCTGGAAATGCCCAGCGCCGCCGACAGCGGAATTACTTCGGGCCTGGCGAACAAAAAGGACGTGCTCGCCGGCGATCCCGGGACCAGCGAGATCTCCCTGGGTTCCGACGCGCTGAAGTTCGAAGGGTCCGGGCTGGCTTTCGGCAGCGAGGACGAGTTGGCCCTGGGCGAAGCTTCGGACGCCGAAATTGCCGAATCGGTGGAGGGCGGGTCGGCGATCGACTTGACCGGCGATGAAGACGGCGACCTGGTCCTTGGAGGCAGCTCGCACGGCGACTTGTCTCGCGCCGGCGACAGCGGCATCAATCTTTTGAATCCGGCGGACAGCGGCTTGTCTTTGGAATCGTCGCCGCTGCAACTCGGTGGCTCGGCGGTCGAGTCGCTCGAGCTGGGCGAGGACGACATGCTCTTGGCCGACGAGCCGGCGGCAAAAGGCGGCGCCGCCGCCGCCAAGAAAGCCGCGCCCGCCGAGTCCGACGACGATTTTCTTTTGGCGCCGCTCGAAGAAGCCGGCGCCGAGGAGTCCGACAGCGGTTCGCAAGTCATTGCGCTGGACAGCGAGGTCGAGTTCGAAGAAGCCGCGCCGGGCATGAGCGCCATTTCGGCCGCGACCGAAGAAGCGACCAGCGGCCTGTTGGAAGATGATCTGGACGCGGGCTTGGGCGCTGCGGCGCTCGGCACCGCCGCCTTGACGCCGGCCGCGGCGGCGACGATGGCAGCCGCCGCGCCAACGCCCGGGGCCCTTGCGGCTCCCGAAGCGGTCTTCTCCGGCTGGAACATCGCCAGCCTGGCCCTGTGCGCGGTGCTGTTGATGTTTTGCGGCATGTTCGCATTCGACATGCTGCGCAACATGTGGAGTTGGGGCGGCGCCTATTCGGTCAACAGCCCAATGATGGACATGGTGCTGGGCATGTTTGGAAAATAAAACGCGCTTCGCTGCGCCAGAACGCTGGCGGCAAGGACGCGCCAACACGAACGTTCGATGCCGATTCGAAAGGAGTCGAATCCATGCTTGCTGCCCGAAACGCTCTCTGTCTGCTGGCCGCCAGCGCGCTGGCCTCGTGCGGCTGCAAGATGGCGACGCAGAGCCAGTTCGCTGCCGTCCAGTCGCAAAACCGCACGCTCACCGAGCAGACCAAGGCGCAACTCGCGGAGATTGAGAACCTCAAAATCCATTCCCGCCGCGTCGAGGACCAGTTGATTCACGCGGAGGAGGAATTGGCCCGGCTGGAACAGCCGCTCTCGCGCGATCGGCAATTGGCTGGATTTCCGGCGGGGGTCAACGGCCGCCTGGCCGATCTGGCCAGCCGCTACCCCTCGTTGCAATACGATCCCAAGACCGGCATCAGCAAGCTCGACACGGACTTGCTATTCGACAGCGGCGATGCCGAGCTCAAGCCGGGTGCCGAACGGATCCTCAACGAATTTGCCGACATTTTTAAGTCGCCGGAAGCGCGCGATTTGAAGATCATGGTGGTGGGCCACGCCGATGCGCTGGGAATCAAAGGCCGCGAAGTGCGCGAGCGCTATCCGAACAATTGGCATCTCAGCGCCGGACGAGCCTTGTCGGTTGCCGACCGCTTGCGTAAGGCCGGAATTCCCGAGGCGCGGATGGGCGTGACCGGATTCGGCCAGTATCAGCCCATCTCGCCCAACGACACCTCGGAAGCTCGGCAACGCAATCGACGCGTGGAGATCTTCGTGCTCGGACCCGAAACCCCGATCGTGGGTTGGGCCGATACGACCGGCGCGATCTTTCGCTAGAGTTGCCGCTGGCGGCGAGAGTTTTATCGCAATAGCCGGCTTGGACCCCCGGAACGGCCAAGCGGCACCTGTACTTTTTCGCCGCCAGGCGACTATAATCGGGTGTGTGGGAAGTCGACGGCCCAAGGGCCGGTCCGGGCACGCCCTGAGGCCGGCTTGGCGCCGGATTTCTGTCCCGCAATGCCTTGCTTTGGCGTGATGGAAGTGTGCCGGTAGGCACATGGACCGATTCCTTTAGCCGGATTGTGCCTGCATTTTTGTGATCGAGGCACGCATCCGGCGCTGTTTTTTGTAGAAATCCCGCCGCGAGGATGCTTACCGGCCACGGACGCGCGAGCATTCGACGCCCCACCTCGAGCGGATCGGCCCAACAACTCGGGCATCCCGCCACGGATACAGCAATCATGGTGCACGAGCGGACGTTGCTAGAAGCGGTTTCAAAACCGTTGGGGACTGTCCCGATTTTGCGCAGTCCTCGGAGCAAAATGGGACTGTCCCCCTCTCCCCATGCGGTTTTGAAACCGCTTCTAACTATTCTGCTGGCCGGCGTATGGCTCGTGGCGGCCGTCGGTTGTGAGAAGTCGGAGCAGATCGCCCGATATAGGGTCGATAAGCCGGTGCCGTTTGAGCCCGCTCGCGCGACCCATCGGCAGGATGCCCAAGAGCCCCTCGGCGAACCGACCGACCGCACCTTGGCGGCCATTGTGCCGCTTGCGGGGCAGGGGTGGTTCTTCAAGCTCACGGGCCCCAAGGATGCAGTGGCAGCCAACGCCGAGGCCTTTACAACCTTCTTGAAGTCATTGCGTTTTTCGGCCCAGGGCAAGCCCGAGTGGACCTTGCCCGCCGGCTGGCAAGAACAACCCGGCTCGCAGATTCGCTATGCCACCTTGATCATTCCCGCCGAAGGCAAGCCGCTGGAAGTGACTGTGACTGCGTTGCCGAATTCCGGCGAAGACGTCGAGGGGTACGTGCTCGTGAACGTCAATCGTTGGCGTGGTCAACTGAAGCTGCCGCCGATCACGAAAGCAGAATTGGCCGCCGAGTCGCTGCAAATCAAGCTGGACGGCGCGACGGCCACGGTTGTGAATCTATTGGGGTCCGCGGATCCCAACAGCATGGGCCGTCCACCCTTCATGTCCGGAGCGCGCGATGGCAATTGACGCGTTGACCACGCAAGAAGCCGCCCAGCTCGAAGCGGACAGCCGCGCCCGCTCGCTCTCGGCCGGCTCAACCATCATCAAGCTGCTCATGCCGCTGGCGTCGCTGCGGCTCACCGTGGCGCTGTTCGCGATGGCCATCTTTCTGATCTTTGCCGGCACGCTTGCGCAAGTCGACAAGGATATTTGGGAGGTGATGACCCAATACTTCCGGACTTTTTTTGCCTGGATCGATTTGCAAGTGTTTTTGCCGCCGTCCTTCTTTCCCGGCAATGCCCCGCAAGTTTCCGGCGGTTTTTGGTTTCCCGGGGGTTGGCTGATCGGCGGCGCGATGGCGGTGAATCTCGTGGCCGCGCATTCCTTGCGATTCAAAGTTCAAGCGCGCGGGCCGCGGCTGGTGGCGGGGTTGGCCGTGATCGCGTTGGGCGTCGCGCTGACGTGGATGGTCGTGATCGGGGGCTCTGGCAAGGACACGATCGAGGGCGCCGCGCCGCTCGAGTGGTCGACGCTGTGGGCCGCGATGAAGTGGAGTCTGGTGGCTCTGTGGGCGGCCGGCGCCTATGCGCTCGTGAAGCTGGATCGATCGCGCAACGTCGAGCGCTGGACCCTGGCCACGTTCCAGGCCGTGCTGGGCGGAGTGCTCGTGTGGATTTTTGCGCAGGGCGCCCAGGCGGCCCTGGGCGACTCTTCCATGCGCATTTTGTGGCAATTGATGAAGGGCGGAGTTGCCGGCCTGGTGCTGTTGGCGGGCTGCG
>JBGQHN010000220.1:0-7793 GCA_041497975.1 Planctomycetia bacterium
ACCCCAGCTTGCCTGTCGAAAAATTGGGACAGGCACCTCGCGGATGTGGATTTTCAGGTGTTCTCGGGCGAACTGGCTCGGAGCCAGTCCCATTTTTCAACGGCCTTCCGTTAATGGTTCAGAGCAAATTCGGCGCAATTGAGCAGTGCCCAAAATACGTCGCCCAGTGCTTTTTTCGGATCGTTGTCGGCGCCGCCCCGTTCGACATATTCGACCGACTGGGCCAGCTCCTCCGGCGCGGGCGGGCGCGAGAGGGCCGCCATGAACAACGCGTTGACGCGGTCGGCCGACGTCAAGAACGGCGCATCGGCCACGGCCACCAGCGTTTCGCTCTTGGCCAGGTCCGTGGCGTCGCTGACCAGTTTGCCGTTCATCAGAGCCAGCGCCTGCAGGATCGACGTCTCGGCCTCGGTTCGCGGAACGCTTTGATCGGCAAAACGATTGCGAAATTCCGCGGCGGCGCTGGTCGTGTCGCCGGGCACCGCGCCGCGCGCGGCCGCGCGCCGCTCTTCGCGGAAACCGGTTGCTTGCACGATGCTGGCAAACAATTGGTCCGCCGTCATCCGTCGCAGCGGCATGCGGGCGAACGTCGCCAGGTCGTCCTCGCCCACGGCGGCCGCACGGCTCGAAAGCTGGTAGGCCCGCGTGAGCACGATTGCCCGAATCAAGTAATTCAGGTCGAAATGATGCTGCGCGAACTGCCGGGCCATTTCGTCGAGCAATTCCGGATGCGATGGCCGGTTGGTCTTGTCCAGGTCGTCCACGGGATGCACGAACCCACGGCCCAGAAAATGCTCCCAGAGTCGATTGACCGCCGCGCGGGCGAAATAAGGGTTATCGGTTTGCGTGATCCAGCGCGCAAGCAATTCGCGCTTCGGCGCGCCGCTGGCCCAATCGGGCTCGGAACCGTCGAGGAAGGCGGGCTCGACCACGGTCTTCGTTTCGGGAATCAAAATCGCGTTGGGCGTGCCGGAAGTCAGCTTCACCGGAAGTACGCCCGCTGGCCCCGGCGGCTTGTCGAAGAACGCCGTCAGTGCCCAAAACTCGCGGCGCGTCCAGTGCGAGAACGGATGGTCGTGGCACTGCGCGCATTGGACTTGAACGCCCAGGAAGATCCGCGTCGTGCTGGCGGCGATCTGTTCCGGCTTTTGCTCGTTGGCCTGAAAGAACGCCGCGGGACTGGGCACGAAGCGGCGCGGGTTGTTGGGCAAGTTCGGTTGCTGCGCTTCGATCGGAGCCGTCAATATCTCGGTGACCAGGCGATCGTAGGGCGTATTGATGGCGAACCGCAGACGCAGCCAGGTTTCGAATTGCGGCGTGGAAATTCGGGCTTCGATGTTTTCGGCCGCGCCGGCCAGCATCAGCCCGCGCCACGTGTTGGCGAAATGCTGGGCATGAACGCCGCGGCGCAGCAACGTGTCGAGCGTTCGACTGCGCTTGTCGCTGGTGGTGTCGTCCAGAAACTGCTCGAGCTCGGTGACCGAGGGAATCTTGCCGACGACGTCCAAGTAAAGTCGGCGCAAGAATTCGGCATCGTCAGCCGGCGGCGCTGGTTCGATCTTGTCTCGCGCCCAACCCGCGGAAAGAACCTGGTCGATGTGCGCGGTTAGCTGAGCGCTGTCCAACAGCGTTTGGTCGGCCGTCGCGGCGACGAACCGCGCGGGAGTGTCGGCAAGCGCCGAGTCGATGGGTCCTGAGGCAAACAGCAACAGGCCAGCGATGCAGACCGCGCAGCGCACTCTGCGCCCTCGCACACGACCCAGGCCATACCGCCACGAGGCCATCTCCCTGCTCCCGAGAATTCTGGGGGTGCGAGATGCACGACCAGTTCGGATTGTACCAGCGGCGGTTTGGTTTTCCAACAATTGCACTGCGGAGTGGGTTTTCTTTTGCATTTTCCCAAGCCACGAGTTCTAATCGGACTTACGGAACGAAAACACCCTCGTGGCAGGCTCGGCGGCGTGGTTGGGGCGGAGGTGCATGTGCTGGCGCTCGCAGTCAACAGCAACGGCCGACAATTGGCCTTCGAGTGCCCCGTGCGCTCGGTAGCCAGATCGCTCTCGGCGAGCTTCGCCTTATGTGTCTGCCTGTGCGGCTCCTCCAGGGCGCAAATCATCTTCGGTAACTTTGTGCCCGCTATCGCCGTGGACGCAAACGTCAGCGGCGCCAAGCCCGAGTCATCGTTCAGCCTGCCGTCGCAGTCCAACGACGTCAAAGACGCGCTGGACGAGTTCCGGCGGATGGTCAAGCACGAGCAGTGGGAAAAGGCCTTCAAATCCGTCGAGTTGATCGCCGGCAAAACGTCGAGCGGCTTTATCGATCGCGGTGACAGCGTGATGGTTCCCAGCGGGTTGCTGGTGCGCGGCCTGTTGGCAAGCTTGCCGTCGGCGGGCAAGAGCGCCTATCGCTTGTTCTATGATTCGCAAGCCCAGGCGCTGTGGGACAAGGCGGTCGATAAGGCCGAAGCGGACTGCCTGTCGGCCATCGTGGCCAATCACCTGATCAGCTCGGTGGGAGACCGGGCCGCCGATCGACTGGGAGATTTGCACTTCGAGGCGGGCAACCTGGATCAAGCCGTTACCGCGTGGCGATCGCTGGCGGAATACTGCCCCGACAGCAAGTTGCCCAAGGCCCAGGTCCTGATCAAGATCGCCATGGCGCTGGCTCGCAGCGGGCGCTGGAACGAGTTTCACGAAATCGAGCGGACCGTGCGGGATCGCTTTGTGTCCGATACGGTCGAAATTGGCGGACGCCGACTGAGCGCCTCAGAGCAACTGGCCGAGCTGGCCGCCTTGCAGCAGAGCGAGCGCGTGGCCGAGGAATCGCTAAGCGATGACTTCGAGTTGCCCAGCGACCTTGAGCCGGCCTGGCAGTTTCGCTTTCAGAGCAAGGCGGATCCCTTGAATACAAACCAGCCGTTTGCGATGCAAGACATTTACGGTCGCCAGGTGATCAACGATTTCGTCATTCCGGCGGTGGCCGACGAGACGCGCGTGTATGTCAATACGTTTGGCGTGCAGATGGCCTTTGACGCCCAAACCGGCAAGCTCGTGTGGCGCAGCGGCAAGCTGCACCAGCTTCAATTCTCGCAAGCCCGACAGCAGGCCGCGCCCGATCGTTATTCGTTGACGCTCTTTGGCGGGCGGACCTGGAGCGTTGAGCGCGATCCGCAGCAACAGAACCAGTCGGCGTCGTTTGCCCTGGTGGTTCGCGAAGCGGCGACCGGGAAAGAGGTGTTTAACACGCGGCGTTCGTTGAGCATGTGGAACATCCTGGGCGAGCCCTATCTGGCCGACGACGTGGTTTACGTCGGAGCCAGCCGCACGGGTCAAGGCAGCGAATTGGCGCTATTGGTCTTGAACGCCAACGACGGCAAGCTGGTCAGGACGGTGACCGTCGGCAAGTACTCCGTGGATCAAAACTCGATCTACAGCGAGCGCGTCGCGCAGCCGACGTTCCTGCTCCACCGCGGCCGGTTGTTCGTCGATACGCACGCCGGCGCGCTGGTTTCCATGCAGCCGCAAACAGGTCAACTCGATTGGGGCCTGATGTATGACTCACCCGCGCCGCCGGCGGGACAGTACTACTACAATTATGTGCCGCCGCGCCTGGGCGTGGGCCGGCCGTTGCGCGCGGGCGACTTGTTGTTTACCAAGGGGATGCGGTCCGCGCGGCTTTTGGGGGTGCACATTGACGGGCCGGGGCTGGAATGGAACCGGCCGGTGGGAAAAGAATCCGTGATCGTGGGCGCCGACCAGGATCGGATCTACATGGCCGGCGAAGAACTGGCCGCCTATAGTCTCAAGACCAAGGAGTTGCTGTGGGTCAGCCCATTGCCGCGCTCGGCGAACTGGAGCCTGCCGCGGGTGTCCAAGACACGGCTGTACCAGTTCACGTCGCGCGGCGTTTGCGAGGTGGACAAACTGACGGGCGACGTCCGGAAAATCTTTCGGGGCGTCGATCTCGATTCGTACGGCGGCACTTTGTTGGTGACGCCCAAAACCATGGTGACGGTCTCGAACCTGGCCGTTACCGCCTATTCGCGCGGTGCCGCCGACCGGGACGCACGCGCCAATTAGACGCTCCCTTGCCGATGATTGCTGTGCCAAAGACGTTGATCTTGATACCCAGCGCGCTAGCGCGCGTCGAGGAGCCAGTGCCATGAGAATGCGATTCGGTTGCCCAGCGATACTCGTTTATGGGTTGCTCTTGCTGGCGCACGCCGGCGATGCCTGCGCGCAAAACCCGCCCGTGGCTACTACGGCCGGGAGCGACGGCATTTCCGTATACGGCACGGGCGAGTTGACGGCGCGCCCCAACTGGGTCGAGATCGACCTGAACCTGACCGGCAAGGCCGAGCTGACGCTCGACGCGCTGGTAAAGTATCGTGATGCCAAAAAACGCGTCTCGGAAGCGCTCGAAAAGCTGAACATCAAGAACCTGTCCACCGACGAGCGCGGGCTGACGATTTCGGCGGGGACCCCGCTCGAGCAGCAGCAGCGGGCGATGAACGGCATGCCGCCGGTAGCCACCAAAACGCAGATCGAAGTCACGAGCGTGTTGCGCGTTAGCTTGAAGGACGTTCGCGATCTGCCGCCCGAGGAGTTGATGAAGACCGTGGGCCGGCTGTTGGACGTGGCGCAGGATTCGGGCGTGACGATTGGCCCCAGCGCGGCGGAAACCTACCGCAACATGCGCTACGGAAACTATACCAACTCCGCGCCGGTGCGGTTCGTGGTGGCGGACCTGACCGCGATTCGCGAAAAGGCCTACGAGCAGGCCGTAGCCGACGCGCGCAGCCGCGCGGCCCGACTGGCCAAGCTGAATCAAGTCAAGCTGGGCCCGGCCGTCTCGGTTCACGAAATCGCGGTTGCGGGAGATAATCCGTCGAGCGCGGTTTCCAACATGCCGTACGTCGTCCCTCAGCAAACTACCAGCAACGACGCCGCCGGCGAGCCGCGGCTCACGTCGACCAATTTGTCCGGCATTCCGGTGCAAGTCAAACTGTTGGTCCGATTCGCGATACAATCGCCCGATCCAGCCACCGCTCAAAAATAGAATAGTGCCAAACCGATGCGATTCTCCGAAGGCGGTTCGATGACGCGCCGCGGATCCCCAGGCGGCGCGTGCCGGGTTTTGGGATGTTGGCTCGCCGCCGCGGGCGCAATGTGGGCGTCGGCGCCGCGGGCCGCCGCCGAGGAGGTCATGCCCAAGCACGTCACGGCCGCCACGCTCAAGACCGTTCGCGCCGGCTTGGATTATCTCGCCCGCAGCCAGGCCGGCGATGGAAGCTGGACCAACGACGAAGGCGGGCGGGCCTATCCCGTGGCGATCACGGGCCTGGCGGGCACCGCGCTACTGGCCAATGGCAACTCGCCGACGCGCGGGCGTTACGCGCCTCAGGTCGAACGGGCGGTCGAATACCTGCTCGGCTGTTCCACGCCGACCGGCTTGATCACCGGACCTTCGCAAGACAACGGCCAGCCCATGCACGGGCACGGTTTTGCGCTGATGTTTTTGGCCAGTGTTTACGGCACCGAAACCAAAACGGTGCTGCGCGACCGAACGAAGCAGGCCATCGACAAAGCCGTGAAATTGACGGCCGAGGGACAAAGCGGCGACGGCGGCTGGACCTACATTCCCGGGGGCGGCGACGAGGGTTCGGTCACGGTCACGCAAGTGCAGGCCTTGCGAGCGGCGCATAACGCGGGACTCGCCGTGCCCCGCGGCACCATCGCCCAGGCCGTGCAATACATCGAACGGTGCAGCACGTCGGAGGGTGGCATCAGCTATTCGTTGCGCGCTGGCGGCGGCCCGCGCCTGCCCATCTCGGCGGCTGCGGTAGCCACGTTGTACAACGCCGGCCAATACGACGCCCCGGTGGCCAATCGCTGCCTGGAATATGTGTGGCGCCATTTTCAGGACAGCAAGACCTGGCGGCACAGCGGCCACGATTTCTACTGCCAGCTCTACGCTTCGCAAGCCTTTTACCTGGCCGGCGACAAGTATTGGGACAACTACTTTCCGGCCACGCGCGACCAATTGATTTCGATGCAAGACAAAAGCGACGGCTCCTGGCCGGGCGACGGCATTGGCAAGGCATATGGCACCGCGATCGCGCTCGTTATCCTGCAACTGCCCTACAAGTACTTACCCGTTTATCAACGCTGACGAGGAACGACGACGTGACGACCGCCACCGACCCTGACCTGGCCGGCCTGAGCAAGCTCAAGCAGGCGCACGAAAGCCTCCGCGAGCAAATTGCCCGCGTCGTCGTGGGACAGGAGCAAGTCATCGACCAGTTGATGATCAGCATCTTTGCTCGCGGCCATTGCATCTTGGAAGGCGTGCCCGGGCTGGCCAAGACCCTAATGGTCAGCACGTTGGCCGAATGCCTCGCGCTCGAGTTTACGCGCATTCAATTCACTCCCGACTTGATGCCCAGCGACATCACCGGCACGGAAGTTTTGCAGGAAGACCGCGCCACGGGCGCGCGACAACTGCGGTACGTTCACGGTCCGGTTTTCACGAACGTGCTGTTGGCCGACGAAATCAATCGCACTCCGCCCAAGACGCAAGCCGCGTTGTTGGAAGCGATGCAAGAGCGTCAGGTTTCGGCCGGCGGACACCGGCACCCGCTGCCCGAGCCCTTTTTCGTGCTGGCCACGCAGAACCCGATCGAGCAGGAAGGCACGTACCCGCTGCCCGAGGCGCAGTTGGATCGCTTCTTGTTCAAGATTTACGTCGGCTACCCGTCGGCGGAAGAAGAGCGGCAGATCTATCGCGTCACGACCGGCGTGGAACACACGGAATTGACCAAGGTGCTTTCGGGCGAGGAGATTCCCGAGCTACAGGCGCTGGTACGGCGGGTGCCGGTTTCGGATCATTGCCTGGACTACGCGATGCACCTGGTGCGCTCGACGCGGACCGCGGAGCCAGGCAGTCCCGCCTACATCGCCAAGTGGATCGCCTGGGGCGCTGGCCCGCGCGCCGGACAGGCCCTGATTCTGGCCTCCAAGGCGCGCGCCGCGCTCGAAGGGCGAACGTGCGTAACGATCGAGGACATTCGCGCCGTTGCGCACCCAGTGTTGCGGCATCGGCTGGTGACGACTTACGCCGCGCAGGCCGAGGGTCAAACGCCCGACAGCGTGATCAGCGCGCTGGTGCGCGACATTCCCGTGCGGCAAGGAGCGGATAAGGTCGATGGCCACGTCGCCCAAGTTTTCCGATCCTGAAGTCCTTGCGAGCATCGCCGGGCTGTCGTTGCGCGCTCGGCACGTGGTCGAGGGCACGATCTCCGGCTTGCACCGCAGTCCCTTTCATGGGTTCAACGTCGAATTTGCCGAGTATCGGGAATATTCGCCCGGCGACG
Organism: Planctomycetia bacterium; assembly: GCA_041497975.1. Taxonomy (GTDB): domain Bacteria; phylum Planctomycetota; class Planctomycetia; order Pirellulales; family PALSA-1355; genus PALSA-1355. The sequence goes on from JBGQHN010000220.1 coordinate 7,373, forward strand.
ATCTGCGCCGGCTCGATTGGCGCGTGCTGGGGCGAACGGACCGCTTCTACGTCAAGCAATATGAGGAAGAGAGCAATCTGCGGGCCACGCTCGTGCTGGATTGCAGCGCCTCGATGCGATACGGCCTGGGACCGCTCAACAAATTTCAGTACGCGGCCACGGCTGCCGCCTCGCTGGCCACGCTCTTGGTCGAGCAGCAAGACCCGGTCGGCTTGGCGCTGTTCGACGAGCGCGTGTCGGAAATCTTGCCACCGGCAGCCACGCAAGCCCAGCTCGCGCGGATCATCGGCCTGTTGGAAAGGGCCCAGCCCAATCGCGAGACCGCGCTGGGCAGCGTGCTCGAAACGCTCAGCGAGCAAGCCAAACAACGCGGCATGACCATTATCATTTCCGATTTGCTCACCGATTTGGACGCTTTCTA
>JBGQHN010000221.1:0-7772 GCA_041497975.1 Planctomycetia bacterium
CAGCGCCAGCGCGGTCCCAATTACAAGGACAAAGTCGTGACGTGTTTGAACTAAAGCCCGATGGTTTTTGCGCACCGATGCCCTCCCCGAGGCGCCACCAGAACGAAGGGCGCAACCGCAGAAGGATTCCAGCAAGAGTCAGGCCGTGAATGGGCGGTTCCTGCTACCGCCGCTCGTGAACGAGTCGCCGGGCGAAGATTGCTGACTAATAGTTGAATTCAAAGGGATAATTTGTGAGCTGGGCTTGGGTCGCCGCCATTTCCACCGCGCCGTACGCGCTATCCTGTAGCATTTTAATGACTCTTAGTAGCATCAATGCACGTCGAAGAGTTTATTTCTAACAGTTTCAGTCAGAAGACTGTCAATTTGATAACTGGTCGATGCTGTTTGAAGACAATATTTCACTCGCAGCGAGCCCCCCTATCGCTCTGAGTACCCTTTGATGTAGGCCACCGCGCCTGGCGTTCGCCGCGACCGAGGCGTCTTGCGGGGGCGTGACGTGCGCGTCGGAGTCGGAGTCGGCGTACGAGTCGGAGTCGGCGTTGGCGTTGCCGTTGCCGACGGTGTCGGCGTCGGCGTTGGCGAGCTGGCGGCGATCGCAACCGTGCCCCACCAGGTTCCCCAGCTACTCGAAGCTCCCGCGTACTCCTGAATGGTCCAGAAGTCCCGGTCGTTCACCGGGTCGACGGCGGTGTTGCTGTAGTCGCCCCAGCGATTGTCGCCGGTGCCGAAATCCTTGAAGTACGGCCCCTCGCCCGCCTTGATCACAGTGTCGGCTCGCTGCGTGTTGGGTGGATCGTTGTGCATTCGGAGCGAGTAGTTCGCGCTGGCATATTGCGACGCTCCGAATCGCGAGTAGCCGATCATCATGTCGTCACTCGCATTGACGTCCAGCGTCGGGTACGCGAAGTCGAATGCGCCCGACGGATCGTCAACCCGTCCCTGCTGCTGCACCTGGCCCAGGCTCCCGCCGGCGGTGTTGATTTGCCACCATTGCGCGCTCGAACGCGCGGCCGGCCCGCCCGCCGGCAGGTACGCGGTCTGCGCCATCCACAGCGACCCGTTGCGATATACGCAGTTTTCGATGCGGCTGTCGTCGGTATCGATCTTTTCGGTCGAGCCGAGCTGCGGCGCGAAGTTCGTAACGGGCGCAAAATCCCCCCAGGTGTTGGCCGAGACGACCCAGCCAGCGCCCACAGTCATCACCTCGGCGCCGGGGGCGCCGGTAATCGTGCTGATGCGCAGCATCCCGGCCTGGCCGTTCCAGTTGCGCACCAGGTACTCGACCGGCAGCGTCGCGTCGTGAGTCACCGCCGGATAGTCGGTGTAGCCCGAGCCGTCGTGGAACATCGCGTACTGCCCGGTTCCGCCCGCGTACAAGTCGGCCTTGTCGAACGCGTAGATGTTCGAGCCCATGAACCCAAACGTGCTGACGCTGAAAACGTTGGTCTGCACCACGATCCAATCGCCGTTGTAGCCGAGCGTCGGATAGTCGGCCCAGCCGTCGCCCGCCACGCTGACCTTGACCTTGTAGAGAAACCAGCCCGCAGTCGGATCGCTCGTCGCGGAAACGCCGATCAGAATATACGACGACGCGGTGGCGGCGTTCGCGCCCGCCGAGACGATCCATCGATTTGCAGACGCGTCGAACAGCACGCGCGGATCGAACGCTTGGGCGATGCCGCCGAGGCTGGACCAGAATCCCGCGATCGGCACGCTCGAAAGCGTCGTTCCGTCGCGCGATTGAATCGTCACGCTGCTGTTCAGCGCGACCATCAGATGGTTCGGCCCGACGCTTCCTTGCGTGTCAGGCGGGGTGATGTTGCCGCTGTCGCCTGATGCTGGAAAGTTGGTCGCGCGAATCCGCGCGTGCCCGGCGGCGTCGGGTGCGCCACGTCCGCTTGGGCCCGGAATCGGCTCGCTGAAAATTTCGGCGCGATTCAGACCTTCCAGTTCCCCGGCTGGCGCGTAGCCTATACGGCCCGGCAGCGGTCGATGTATCGCCACCGGCTTGCTGCGTCCCCGCGGCGACGCGCTTGCGGCCGCTGCTTCCGATGCAAGTTCGGCGAAATTCGCGCTAGCGTGCGAGGTCGCGGATGATTGTATCCCGACTATTCGCGTCGGCGGACTGAGCGTCGATTGCGCGCGCGCCGCCGGCGCCATCGGAAACGCGTGCACCCAGCCGAGAAGGGCCGCGGCAAGCGAAGCTGCGAGGGTAATCAATATGCGCCGGCGTCCGGCGGGGCACAGAAAAACTTTGTGGTAGTGCAAACGAGCCTCCAAGGGCGCGCTGGACGGGGGTGTAAAACGCGCGCTGTAAGGCTAGTTAGAGCAAAGGTTGAGCCTAAGATGGCTAATACAGGCTATTTCAGACAGTAAAACCAAGTGGTCGTCCGCATAGGCCGATTTTCCGTTGTATTTGGCGCATGATCGCACCGACCTCAAACGGGATCATCGCCTAGGAGCGATGATTTCTCTGGTGTGCTTCAATTACTCATGGCTAGCTGATTGATGCACTATTAGACCATGCGTCGCAGTCTGGGACACTCCGGCCTTGCGAGTGCTCGAGTCTCCCAACGCGCTGTTTTGGAGTTGTTGAGGCCTGCTATAAGAGGCGCTGGCGCACGAACCTCAACCCGCCGATTTTGGCGTCGGCGATCGGCTACGCAGGATTAAATCGAATGAGCAGAACGATAAGCATCAAGGCCGATGACGGCGGAACTTTCAGCGGATACCTTGCGACGCCGCCCTCGGGCTCGGGTCCGGGAATCGTCGTGTTACAGGAAATCTTCGGCGTCAACGCGCACATCAGGTCGGTCGTCGATCGGTGGGCGGAGGAAGGTTACTTCGCACTCGCGCCCGACCTGTTCTGGCGCCTCAAACCCGGCGTCGAACTCGGCTTCAGCGCCGAGGAGGTCAAGGCGGCGCGCGACTACGGTCAGCGTTTCGACACCGGCCACGGCGTCAAGGACATCGGCGCGGCGATAGCGGCGCTGCAGTCGCAGCCGGCGTTCAAAGGCAAGGTTGGCACGGTCGGCTACTGCATGGGCGGGCGCTTGGCATTCCTGGCGGCCGCGCGGATGCCCGGGCGCGTCGACGCCGCCGTCAGCTACTACGGCACGCGGATGGAGCAAAATCTCGACGAAGCGAAGTCGGTGCGATGCCCGATCCTTTTCCACTTCGGCGGAACCGACGCCGCAGTGCCGCCCGAATCCCGCGAGAAAATCCGCGCGGCGTTCAGCGCGCATGACGACGCTGAATTTTACGTTTACGCGGACGCCGGCCACGCCTTCAACAACGATCGGCGCGACGCGTTCAATCCGTTCGCCGCGCAACTCGCACGCTCGCGCACACTGGGCCTGTTTCGCCGCACGCTCGGGCCGCGCTACGACTTGAGCGCGCTATGGGACAATCACGGCGACCAGGAATTCAAGTATCGCGACGCGGACGCCTCGATTGCCACCATGACGCCGGACGCCTACGTCAATCACATCCCGACGATGACGGGCGGCTACGGCTTCAAGGAACTGCATCGATTTTACAAGAACCACTTCGTCCCATGCCTGCCGGCCGACACCCGGCTGGTGCCGCTTGCGCGCACGGTCGGCCCGGACCGCGTCGTCGACGAGATCCTGTTCTGCTTCACCCACGACTGTGAGATCGACTTCATGGTGCCGGGGATTGCGCCGACCGGAAAGTACGTGGAGATCCCGCTGGTCGCGATCATCGAGTTCCGCGGCGATAAGCTCTACAACGAGCACATCTACTGGGACCAGGCTTCGCTGCTCGTGCAACTCGGCGTGCTCGATCCGGCCGGGCTGCCCACCGCGGGAATCGACACCGCGCGCAAGCACAAGGGCGAGCCGATCCCGTCGAACCAGCTGATGCCGACCTGGAAAAACAGCGCAACGAAAGGCTAGTCGAAGGTAATCGTCACGATGGCAATAAAGCGAGTCTGCGTTTACTGCGCGTCGAGCACGCAATGCGAGCCGGCCTATCACGACAGTGCGGCGCGGCTGGGCCGCGAGCTTGCGCGCGCCGGCGTAACGCTGGTGTACGGCGGCGGCAGCGTCGGCTCGATGGGGCGTCTGGCGGACGCCGCGCTCGGCGCGGGCGGCCGCGTGGTCGGCGTGCTGCCGCGTTTCATGTACGACCTCGAATGGGGCCATCGCGGACTCAGCGAATTGGTGATCGTCAATGACCTGCACGAGCGCAAGCGCCTGATGATCGACGAGGTCGACGCGGTCGTCGCGCTGCCCGGCGGATGCGGCACGCTCGAGGAACTGTTCGAAGCGATCACGTGGAAGCGCCTGGGATTGTTCGGCGGACCAATCGTGCTGGTCAACACCGGCGGCTTTTTCTCGGCGTGCGTCGCCCTGCTCGACAGTTGCATCGAGCGCCGCTTCATGGATCCGCGGCATCGCGCGATGTGGTCGATAGTCGACGAACCCGAGCAGGTGCTCTACGCGATTCGCGCGGCGCCGGCGTGGCCGCACTCCAATCGCAGCTTCGCGGCGCTGTAGGCGACGGGGCAATTCCCGACTCCGGCCTGCGCCACTCAGCATCACGTCGCGTCATTGGCTTCGGTGTGACCTCCTACACAGCGTAGTATCTTCTTACACCGCGTAATATCGAGATTTTCGTGACGCGGCGCTGAGTTATGTTGCCGATTCGCAACAGCAGGTTGCGTTAGGCGCGGATGCATGGCTTCGCGCGGCGGCCGTCCCGCGGCCGCAATCGTTGGAAAACGCGGGCGAATGGACGCCCCGCGTGAATTCTCAACCTGCGCCACGAGCCGGCGCAGCTTTCGGCACGCGTTTTGCCTCTTAACAAAATGTAGCAACATTTGTCAGCTGGTTGCGGAGGCCGATGTACCAGGAAACCGACCGAGTCTCGATATGACCCGCACCGTGACTGCGACCAGCGCTACCCTGACCGGGCGATGGCATTACATCCAGCTTTGGCTGGCGGCAATCCTGGCGACCGCAATCGCCGGACTTGCAGCCGCACCTCGCGCGACGGCCGGCGAACCGATTTGGGCCAGTTCCATTGCGCCCCGGAGCGACTCCAAGGCCAGGGCCGACGCCGACGACTGGGTCGCCGACCAGTTGGTGGTTCAGACTCGCGGCGGAGTATCACAACAGGACGCCGAGCGAATCTTCGCCAGGCACGGCGCTGAAGTGGTCGATGCCAACCCGGCCATCCGAACTTTTGTCATCCGCGTGCCCGCCGATCGACTGCAATCAGTTCAACGGGTACTTGCAAGAAATCCGCGCTTCAAATTCGTAAGCAAAGACTTCGCCCGCCGCGCGCAAGTGACGCCTAACGACTACTGGTATCCCGGACAATGGCATCTCGCGAAGATTCACGCAGCCCAGGCCTGGGACATCACCATCGGCAGTGCTGGCGTGACGATCGCGATCATTGACAGCGGCGTTTCGCCCGTCGCCGACCTTGCGTCCAAGCTGCTGCCCGGCGTCAACCTGATCGACTCGACCGACACCAGCGACCAATTGAATCACGGAACACCGTCGGCGGGCGCGGCCGCAGCCGTGACCGACAACTCGGTCGGCGTGGCCGGCGTCGCTTGGCTCAACGATATTTTGCCGGTCAAAGTTCTCGACAACAGCGGCAGTGCACCCTGCTCGACCGTTGCCAGTGGAATCGTCTGGGCGGTCAACCACGGCGCCAAAGTGATCAACCTGAGCCTGGGCGGAACCAGCGGATGCCAATCGGAATCCAGCGCGGTGGACTACGCGTGGACTCACGGCTGCGTTCTGGTCGCGTCGGCAGGAAACAATTCGTCGTCGACGCCAGTCTATCCGGCCGCCTATCAGAACGTGATCGCGGTTTCGGCGACGATGCCCGACGACACGCTCGCGACCTTTTCGAGCTACGGCAGCTGGCTCAGCGTCGCCGCCCCCGGCTGCAACGTCTACACGACCTTCAACAACGGCAGCTATGCCGGTGGTTGCGGCACCTCAATCGCCGCTCCGGTCGTGTCGGGCCTCGCGGGGCTGGTTATTTCCGCCAACCCGTCGCTGTCAAACTCGCAGGTGAAATCGATTATCGAGCAGAACGCCGACGACCTGGGCGCTCCGGGCTACGACTCGTCGTTCGGTTGGGGACGTATCAACGCGTACAAGGCGGTCTTGGCCGCAGTCGGCAGCGCGCCGCCGCCGCCCGATACCACGCCGCCGACCGTGTCGATGACTTCGCCGAGCGCTGGTCAGACGGTGTCCGGCACCACGACCGTCAACGTCACGGCGAGCGACAATGTCGGCGTGACGCGGGTCGAGTTGTATGTCGACGGTACGATGCTGGGCACTGACAATTCGGCGCCGTTCTCATTCGCATGGGACACGACAAATTACACGAACGCCAATCACAATCTGCAAGCACGCGCGTACGACGCCGCCGGCAATAGCGGTTCGTCGGCGACGACCGGTGCGGTGGTGAGCAATATCGCGCCGACGCCGACGCCCACGCCATCGCCAGCGCCCACCCCGACTCCAGCGCCCACTCCCACGCCGGCGCCGCCGAGCGTCAAGGTGAATTCGCCGTCATCGGGAGTCATCGTTTCGGGCACCGTCCAAATCGGCGTGAGCGCGTCCGACGGAATGCAATTGACTCAGATCCAGACCTTCGTAGATGGAAAGATGATGAAGTCGGCGTCGTGCGGCGCGACCTCGTGCTCAAGTTCCTACGGCTGGAACACCAGGAAGGTGTCGAAGGGGCCGCACACCATCTCCGGCAGCGCGACCGACTCGGCCGGAATAACCGCGACCAGTGCGCAGGTAACCGTCTACAAATAGCGTCTCGCCGAATCTCGCAGAGAACGACAAACACAAGGGCCGCCGGCTTTCACCGACGGCCCTTCCTTTCGTCAATCAGCCAGTGCGAGGTCCAATCAATTCGAGGGGCAGGGATTGTTGACTGCAGGACACTGCACGTCAATGACCCCCGTGGTTCCTTCGCTGTTGTTCGCGTTGTCCAGCGCCGTCTTCTTGAATTCCTGGCACGTCCGGTCGGGTTTGCCCGACGTCGTGACCGGGAACTTGTACAGCTCGGAATTAGCATCGCTCATCAAGGCGCTGATGCTGATGAAGCCGGCTGGCGTTACCAAACTATTCATGCCGCTCGTCAAACAACCCGCGGGCGGCTTTCCGACCTGGATGCTCACCCGGACGAGACTGCAGTTCGCGTTGGGATGCCTCGTATTGAGCTCCATCGTCGCCAGTTGAGCTGACAGCATGTTTGCCATGTTCGTAGCCTTCGCACCCAGGAGAAAGTCGTGAAGGGCTTTCCGGCCTGCGGTGATCTGCGTACTGGTCGGATATGGATACACGCAATGTGCCGCAGTGATCGGATCGAAATTGTTGCCCTTTCCATCCTTCAGACTAAGGCTGGTCAGGAAGCAGAGGTCGTCACCCGTGACCGACGGATTGCCGTGATTTGCCCAATATCCAAGCGTTTTCGCCGCGCAATTCCCGCCGAGGCACGCATTGCCGAATTCGCAGTTGAAGCCGGCGCAAGTTGAGGGGGTCGCTGGGTCCCCAAACGAGCCGCTGCAGGTCAGTGGCGTGGTCGCGATCGAATTCGGTGGCGGCACCTCGGTCACTAGCAGATTGTCGCCCGGCGTAAGCGGGAACGTGTAGTTGCCGTTGGCATCCGTATTCGTGCACAGGCTTATCGGCGTCACTCCATCGAGCGCGGTCCCCGTAAGCAGGAACTGCACGCCCTGGACTCCTGGCTCGCCGTTGTCTGTGCCG
>JBGQHN010000222.1:0-7741 GCA_041497975.1 Planctomycetia bacterium
CTCTTCAATCTTCCCGGCGACGCCCGCGAATTGCCGCAGCATGTTCCGCCCGACGGCAAGCTGGCCAACGGCGCTCAGCAAGGCAAGAACGATTTTGGCAAGCTGGGTTACGGCGGCCCGGCGCCTCCGCCTGGCAAACCGCATCGCTACTTCTTCAAGCTGTATGCCCTGGACGCCAATTTGAAACTGCCCTCGGGTGCGTCCAAAGACCAGTTGCTCAAGGCGATGCAAGGGCACGTGCTGGCGGAGACTCGCTTGATGGGAACGTACCAGCGGTGACCTCAGCGGCGGGCCAAAAAGCCAGCGAGCAGAGGCGCCGGTGGGAGTCGAACCCACGACGGCGGATTTGCAATCCGACGAAAATCTCAAGAATCACCAAGAAATCATGGTGTTCTGGGCTCCGTTGACACAGAATTTGACACAAACGATTTGGCCCAGATTGTAGCCGCATGGCCACGCAGTGTGTAGCCGATAAGCGGCAGGGTGACGTCGTGATTGACGAGGCGAATAAGCCTTTGAACCTGCTTCGGCATGAGACGATTCAATTAACGACCCCGTTTGTGAGACAGCAGTCGCGTGTCGGGAACTCAAGCGTTTGATGACACCGGTAGGTTGGTCTGCCGGACCACTGATTTTTGTCCGGTTGTCGCTTCGCTAAACCATCCATTTTCGGGAGGGCGTTCAAATCCAGTCACCCCGACTTATTCAGTGAATCGAGCCCTGCGACGTTTGTCGTCGCAGGGCTCGTCGACCGAGCTTGCTGAAGCCGATCGGTCGGCCTCTTGGGCGCTAGTCTTGGAGCAGGAAGTTGTTGCCCGAACCGCCATCGAGGGTGTCGGCGCCGGGACCGCCGACGAGGGTGTCGTCGCCGTCGTTGCCGGCGAGCAGGTCGGCTCCGTCACCGCCGATCAGCGTGTCGTCGCCGTCGCCTCCGTTGGCCGTCAGTTGAATCGCGTCGGCCGCCAGGCCCGAAGCGTCCACCACGTCGTCGCCGGCCAGCCCGTTGACCGTCAGCCGGTCGACAGCCGCATTGGCGCCGGTGACGTTCACCTGCGCCGCCAGGCCGGCCACCCCGATTCCAGTCGCGTCCCCGCTGACCGCGATCGCGTCGTCGGCGGCGGTCACATTAACAACAACCGACTTGCCGCCGCCGCCCGCCAGGTTGAGGTTGACCTCGGCGACGTCGGTGCCGGAGAGGTCGTTGACGGTGATGGTATCGGCACCGCCCAGGGCGTTGAAGTCAATCTGGTCAATGCCGTTGAGGTCCATCGTCACATTGCCGGCGTCGCGGACGAAGCGCACCCGCTCGCCGCTGGCCGAAATGTCGATCTTCTCGTTGCCGTTGGCACCGTTGAAGAGCATCGTGTCGTAGCCGTCCTGGCCCTCGACCGTGTCGCTGCCGTCACCGGGGTCCCAGCGGAACACGTCGTCGCCGGCGCCCAGGGAAACCACGTCGCTGCCCTGGTTGCCGTCGATGAAATCGTTTCCGTCGCCGCCGCGCAGTACGTCGTTGCCCGCGCCGCCGATGATGGTGTCGTTGCCGGCCCCTCCGTCGACGATCAGTCCGGGCAAGTTGCCGTCGGCCGCGAAGGAGTCGTCACCGCCGTTGGCGTTGACGACCAGGCTCTCGGAGGTGCCGATAACGATCGAGAAGGGGGCAGGGTCAATTCGTTCGAAGAGGATGCGGTCGTTGACGGCCGTGGCAAGGAAGGCCTCGGCGACGTTGCCGCCGTTGACTTCGACGGTATCGCTGCCGGCGCCGCCCTCGTTGAGGTCGCTGCCGTCGCCGGGATTCCAGATCATGCGGTCGTTGCCCGCCTGACCGAAGACCTGGTCGTTTCCGGCGCCGCCGGTCAGGACGTCGTTGCCGGCGCCGCCGAACAGGAAGTCAAGTCCGCCGTTGCCGAGTAGCGTATCGTCGCCAGCCTGGCCGAACAAAAAATCCGCGGCGGCGGCGCCAATCAGCGCGTCGTTGCCGTTGCCGCCATAGAGACTTGCTCGCGGAAGAGCGCCGTTTGTCTCGTTGAGCGAAAGCCGATCGTTCCCGCCAAGACCAAAGATCTGGATTGCTTTGGTGTTGGCAGCGGTAGGCGAGCCACCGAAGATCCTCACGTCGCCGCCATTGACCAGCAGGTCGCCGCCGGCATTTCGGCTCACCTCGATCGCATTGTCTGCGTTGTCTCCTACCACGGTGAGCACGCCCCCCAAGGAAAACGCGTTGACCGAGGGGGTGATCCGCTCGCCGAGCTGCTCAAAGGTTGGAGTTCGTCGCAGATTGCGCGTCTTTCGCGTCTTTCGCCGACGGCGAACTAGTTTCTGTACCCATTGATTGAAAGTAATGCGTGACATTTTTGCCTCCTCTAGAGTCCCAAAGAGTTCTCGTAGCTGCCCCAAGAGGTACTACGGGAATTGCGCGCTAGATCTAGCGCCGGATGCAAATTTTTTGTCAGACGCGGCCGCCGGGCATCGCGGGCCGATGAGGAGCGCTGCTTCACTGCTTGCATGGGTGGCATGCGGGCACGACAATGTTCGGCAGTGTTTCCCACTCCTCATTTGGCTATATCCATGGTGGATGCATGGCTCCCGACCACTTCTCCGACCTTGCTATCGCGCCTTCGAGACGACCCGTCGAATGAGGCCGCTTGGGACGAGTTCATAGAGCACTACGGACGCCACATTTACCGCTGGTGCCGACAGTGGAGGTTGCAGGACGCCGACGCCCAGGACGTAGCCCAAGAGATCTTGCTGAAGCTCGCCCGCAAGCTTCGCGATTTCGACTACAACCCCAAGAGCAGTTTTCGCGGATGGCTCAAGACGGTTGCCCACCATGCATGGAGGGATTTCGTAGACGGACGGGGTCTCGCTCGGCCGATTGCCGACGAACATGTCTGGGAGCTGCTGCAATCCGTGGAAGCGCGCGAAGACCTCATTCAGAAGCTGGAGGAGGCCTTCGACTACGAACTACTGGAAGCGGCCAAGGTGCAGGTACGGCTTCGCGTGGCACCGCACACGTGGGAGGCGTTCCGCCTGGTGGCGATTGAGGGTCTTCCGGTCGCCGAGGTGGCCGCCAAAGTCGACATGCAAGTGGCTATGGTCTACGTGGCCAAGAGTAAAGTGCAGAAGATGCTCAAAGACGAAATCCAGAAACTCGAAGCAAACGCCTAATTCCCTCTCGGTTTGACCGCTGTTATTGCATGCCGACGCACAGCTTCGGCACGTGGTGCCCAATGCTGAAGGGGGCGTGTTGTCAGCGCCCGTCCGCACGCTCTTCGAGGCCGACTTATGACGCTCTGCCCCTCCGACGAGAAGCTCGCCCTTCTGTTGGCTGACGCGTTGACCGCGACCGAACGAGACACCCTTGCACAGCACGTTGAAGCATGCGCCTCGTGCCAGGAAAAGCTCGCTCATCTGACAGAAATCTCAGACTCCGAGATGTGGCAGCGCGCCGAGCGTCTCACTCCACGTAGTGAAGCAGAAGTAGAGATAGTGCGGCGATTGAAGCTGGTGCGGCCCACATCGGCGCCATTCCGGCCCGATCCGGCGGACTCCACATTGACGCAGCGCGAACTCGCGGCCCCGATGGTAATCGATTCGCAGTGGCCTGCCGTGCCAGGCTACGAAGTCATCGGAGTACTGGGGCGAGGCGGCATGGGCGTCGTCTTCAAGGCCCGGCACCTTGCGTTGCAGCGCATCGTGGCATTAAAGATGCTTCAAAATTGGGCGCGCGCCGGCGAGAATGAGCTAGCCCGCTTTCGCGCCGAGGCCGATGTAATCGCGCGGTTACAGCATCCTAATATCGTTCAGATTTACGATGTCGGCGACATTGCTGGTAGACCTTATTTTGCCTTGGAATACGTCGCCGGCGGCAGCCTGGCTCAGCACCTCAATGGCACTCCGCAGTCGGCGCGCCTGGCGTCACAATTTGTCGAAGTGCTGGCGCGGGCCGTGCAGGCAGCGCATGCCAATGGCATCGTCCATCGTGATCTCAAACCGGCCAACATCCTATTGATTCCCGCCCAACAAGGCGCCGCGGGAGCCCTCGACAGTACTCACGGTCCCAACACGCTTGTTGCGGACAGCGGCGTACTGAAGGCCGTCCCCAAAATCGCCGACTTTGGCCTGGCGAAGTGCACCAATGGCGACCTGGAAGCTTTACTCCATCGCAATCTCACCGTCACGGGTGATTTGTTGGGCACACCCAGCTACATGGCGCCTGAACAAGCGGCGCCAAAAGGCCCGCCGGTCGGTCCATCCGCCGATATCTACGCACTCGGAGCCATTCTCTATGAGCTGCTGACCGGCCGCCCGCCTTTTAAGGGAGAAACGCCGCTGGACACTGTGCTGCAAGTCCTGCACAGCGAGCCGGTCTCCGTGACTGACTTGCAACCGAATGTTCCACGGGATCTTGAAACAATCTGCCACAAATGCTTGCGAAAGGAACCGCGCCACCGCTATCAGAGCGCCAGCGAGCTGGCGGATGACCTACAGAGTTTTCTTCGAGGCGGTCCAATCAAAGCGCGCCCGAGGGGAACGGTCGAAAGAGTCTGGCGGTGGATTCGTGAACATCCGGTGCCCTCGGGACTTGTCGCGGCCGGCGTGCTTGCTCCGATCGTGGCGCTGATTACACTCTCGCTTCTGTCGGTCCGGCTGGTTCGCTCCAGCGCCCTGGACAGCGCTGCGCAGCAGGCGGAAGTGCTAGAGCGAGCAAACAACCAGTACAGTCTGATCGTCCAGCGCGTTGAGCAGGCGCATTATCTGGTCAACAAGATGGTTCCGCCCACACCGGGTACGGTTCCGCTCAGCATTCCCGCAACGTTTCTGCACGACGTCGGCGAGGCGTTGCACCAGGAAAGCAATACCGGCATCCAAGTCCGTCAGTTCAGCGACTATCCTTTTCCTTGGCGTCGCGACGGCGGGCCCCACGACGACTTCGAACGCGAGGCGCTTCGGCGCCTGCGGCAGAGCAACGGGCAGGAGACTGTTCATGAATTCACAGAGATCGACGGTGAACCCGTCGTTCGCTATGCCCAAGCGCGGGTTATGAAGCAGTCGTGCGTTGATTGTCACAACACTCATCCCAAGTCCACGCGCAAGGGGTGGAAAGTCGGCGACGTGCGCGGGGTTCTGGAGATCATCCGCCCGCTGAAAAACGACGAGGCGCGAGTCACTCAGGCGCTGCAGCTAACGCTATTACTGAGTGCCATTGGATCAGGTCTGCTGATATTGGGAACCGTGCTCGCAGTCTGGGCAGGACGTCGGCCCATCGAAGGTGGCTCGTGATCGGAGGAATTTCGCGACGCACAAGAATTGGACGAGCGGCTTCGAACCGCATTGATCGAAGAAGACAATGTGGGCGACCGGACGGCTACTGAACTCTTGTGGCTCGGTTTCCAGGATTGGACGCAAAGATTGGGTGCCGATGTAAACCCACAATTGGCCGAGTTCTTAGTCTGCTCGCGGCGTCCGCCCCGCTTACCGCAATAGTACACGTCACAACAGTGTCGAGCTTGGTGATGGGTTGCGCGCGTCGGTGGCCCACACCGAAGCAATTTGGAATCGAATGGCTCAGAACGCGCCCTCCCCTTTGGCAGCGCATCGCCGGCAGAATCGTTGCGGTTGACGGCGGGAGCGGAAATTCTTGGAAAGGTCCGGCGCAGGCGTGCCGCGTTATGGCCGCTCGTGCGCTCTCAGTAACTGTAGGGACGCAAACGCGTCCGGGGTGCCGCATGTCGGCCGCTCACACCCTCTTAGTTATTGAAGGACAAGCGCAGCGCGACCGTGCCGCATTAGAGGGCGATGTAAGTGAAGGGCCAGCGCAGCGCGCGAAATACTGGCCGGTGCTGCATTGCCGCTCCAATCGCTGCGATTGACGCCCGGACGGAGAATTTCGGAACGGCGCGCCGCGGGCTTGTCCGGTTACCCGCTTGCACGATTCGCAAGCAGCCCTTGACTCGCTTCCGAACCTGGATGGCAAGCGGCCACCGGACGCCGCGGAGTTGACGGCGACCGGGACGGACGGCTTGCCGGTCAATCAACCCGAAAGCGCGCAGCGTCACGTGCAGCAATTAAGGCGCGAAACCGTACTTGTTGGTGCAAGTATGTACTTAGACAAAGCACTAGAGATTGCGGACCGCGAAACGCAGGCCGCGGCGCAAGTGGAGCCGACGTGCGAAGTTATGCGAGCCGATGCGACGGCTGGCAAAAAAGGCGCCGGTGGGAGTCGAACCCACGATGGCGGATTTGCAATCCGCTGCCTTAGCCTCTTGGCGACGGCGCCCAACGACCGCGTAAGCTAAAGAATCATTGGGGTTAGGTCAAGGCCACCGGGGGCCTGGCGGTTTGGGTGATCCGCGCAGAACAACCCCGGCGCCTCACTTCTCATTGAAGACTCGAACCCTGCCGACTCGATTTCTCTTGATAGCCCGATCCGCGTGACGGCGCTGGTGGCAACACTCGCGCCGCACGTCGATCGGGCAACCGAATGGATTCGGAACAAGGCGAAGGAGTTGCCATGGGTATTTGGAGTTTCCTGACGCGCAGGCGCCAGGCGCGGGTCGTCACGCAGTTGGCCCAAGAGGTCGCCGCTCGAAGTTACAGCGCCGTCATGGATCGCGTGCGGCGCCGCGCGACCACGATGCGAGTGGCCGAAGCACGAGGCTACGTCCGCTCGCGTGCCCTCGATATCGTCCATCGCGAGCTGGCAGCCATCCACAACGGTCGGATCACCTTGGACCCGGCCACCCAAACCGAGATCATCAGCCAGGCGACCGAAACGGTGGTGGTTCGCATCACCGCGGAACTGGGCAACGTGCCCAAGGCGGTTCGGCCGGCCAAGCGTCATGCCGCGTAATTTCGGCGACAGGCTTGCCAAGTGACGCCCGGCGCGGTTTAGTGGACACGCATTGTTGAATTGCGCGCCAGCCTCAACCCTTGGACAAGCCCTGTCATGACGGCGCCCGTCGAACGATCGTCGCGAACTCTGTCGGGCGTTTTCAGCGTGTTTCAGACGCCCTACAACGCGGACGAGTCGATCGACTATGCCACCTTGGAGAAAGAAATCCACTGGCTCTTCGACCGCGGCGCCGACGGCATTGTCATGGCCATGGTCTCCGAGGTCCTGCGGTTGTCCAGCCCGGAACGGAACGACCTGGCTGAAAACGCCTGTCGCTTTGGCGGCCAGCGTGGAGTCGTGATCATTAGCGTCGGAGCCGAGAGCAGCCACACGGCCGTGGCCTACGCGCGGCATGCCGAAAAGATCGGGGCCGATGCCGTGATGGCGGTGCCGCCGCTTGCCGTCGCGCCGGGCGAAGACGAGCTGCGTGAATACTACCGGCGGATCCTTGGCGCGATCGAGATTCCCGTGGTCGTCCAGGACGCCAGCGGCTACGTGGGGCGTCCGATGTCGATCGCGCTTCAAGCGCGCTTGCTCGATGAGTTTGGCTCCCGCGTTTTTTTCAAGCCCGAAGCGGTGCCCATCGGGCCGCGACTCTCAGAGCTTCACGCCGCGACCGGCGGGCGGGCGCGGGTATTCGAGGGCACCGGCGGAATTGCGCTGGTCGACAGTTTTCGCCGCGGCATAGTGGGCACCATGCCCGGGGCCGATTTGATCGACGCGATCGTGGCCTTGTGGCGAGCGCTAACGGCCTCGGACGACGCCGCGGCGTACCGCATTTGGCTGCCGCTGGCCGCGCTGGTTTCGTTACAGCACAGTCTGGACGCGTTTTTGGCGATCGAGAAATAC
>JBGQHN010000223.1:0-7681 GCA_041497975.1 Planctomycetia bacterium
GCGCCGCCCTGCGCGGCGGTGAAGCACAACCCGGCTTCGCGGCCGAAGCGGTACAGACTTTCGCCAAATCGCTCGAATTGGCCGGCGGCGGCCGCCGGCACCAATTCTCGTGAGACTTCGTTCAACAGGCGCTCGGTCGTGGCCGGCGGCACCGGCGGCAAGTTGCGAAATGCCTGCTGCTCGTCCTCGCCCGACAACCCGCGCCGGTCGGGCGGACATACGAGCGCGAACCGCCAGGAGCTGGGCAGTTCCACGCGGCGCACGAGGGGCGAAAGCGGTTCGTCGGGCAACTTGCCATGCTCGATCAGCAATCCGCCGGCCGCAAATCCATAGGTGCCTATCGCCGAGCGCGCTCCGCGCCCGGACTGTGCCGCCAACGAGGCGGGGTCGAGCGGCCCGCCGCCGCGAAGGGCATTCAGCCCGGCGGCCAATGACAGCGCCAACTGCGTTCCAGTGCCCAAGCCCACGTGCTCTCGGGGCGCAGCAACGACTTCAACCTGGCAGGCCGGCAATTCGGCGATCGCCAAATTGCGCGCGATGTGTTCCATGGCCACGCGAACTCGCGCGGCCAAAGGGCCGCAGGCCGTGAAGCGCTCGGCCGGCACGATCCTCAGGCGCAAGGCGCCGGGGGCCACCATCGCGCCCACGCCCCCGAATTGTCGAGCGCCCGCCTGGCCGAACGACAACATCCCAAAATGCAGCCGGCTGGAAGCGACAACCTCGACACTCGATGCGGACATGACGCGCAGTCAGGCTGAAAAAGTACCAGATTCACCGGCTGTCGGGCGACGCCGGCTCGTGTTTTATAGCGCAACGGGTTTGGACGAAATTATTCAGAAACTCGAAGGCGCGATGTTCGGCGGGTCCGCCCGTCTTTTGCACCAGCACGCCGAGCCGTCCAAATTGCGACAAGATTTCGTCGGCCGGCAAGAACTCGGTTCGCGTCGCCAGGATGGCCGCTTCGAGCACCGCGTGCTTCGCCCGATTGAAACCGAAAAAGTCGCGTAAGCGCCCCCGGCCGACCACATCGCAGATAATCTCCGTCCGCTCGTGGCGGTCATCGAGCGAAGCCACGCGAAACGCGTACCAGCGGCAGGCGCCACGCAAAATCTTGCCTTCGACCGCTGTGGCTGCAATCAGCTCGGGGGGCGGATCGGGCACGCCGATGGCGGCACGCGCGATCAGCTCCACGTCGTCGGTGACGTGAAACACTCCTTGACCGGCCCGCTTCAAATTTCGATAAGTCGTCGAGGTCCGGTATGGTTTGAGAACCAGCCGGTTCATCAATTCGTCGACCAGGGGCCCCATCGGCGAAATGTTCGCCGTGCCGTCGGAGTCGAGCGTGGTGACAATGCCTTCCAGGATCAAGGGACCAGCACTCCCCGTTTCAAAATGTCACCGGCACAGTGGGCAGCGGCGCGCTGCCGGCGGCCGGAAGCGTCCGTTCCGCGGCGATGCGCGGAACGTCATCACGGACCCTGATGCCCGAACGTCGCAAGAACGCGGCCAGTAAATCGTAGCCCAGGTCGGTCAAAATCGACTCGGGATGAAACTGCACCCCGACGATCGGCAGCTCACGATGCTCAAGTGCCATGATCGTGCCGTCGGCCGTCCAGGCTGTAACTTCCAGATCGGGACTCAGCGTAGCCCGCTCGACGACCAGCGAGTGGTAACGGCAGCCGACAATCGGGCTGGGCAGGCCGGCAAACACCCCGCGGCCATGATGCAGGACGGCCGACGTGCGTCCGTGAACCGGCTCGGCGGCCCGCACGATCCGCGATCCAAAGGCGGCCGCGATGGTTTGATGTCCCAGGCAAATTCCCAAGATCGGCAAGCGGGTCGCCAGGCGGCGCACGACGTCCAGCGAGCAACCGGCCTCGTTCGGCGTGCAGGGGCCGGGCGATAGAACGACCGCCAAGGGGGCCAGCGATTCGATGCGATCGGCGTCGATTTCGTCGTTGCGCACGACGCGCGTTTCGTGTCCCAGGCGCTCGAAGTAGCGTGCCAGGTTAAACACAAAGCTATCGTAGTTATCGATGAGCAGAATCATGCCGTTGTCCACGCAACCTTGGCGCCGCGCACTATTGCAACGCCCGCAGCAACCCCGTGGCCTTGTGCCAGGTTTCCTCATATTCCCGTTCGCATTGCGATTGGGCGACGATGCCGCCTCCGACCGGCGCTTGCCACCAACCGCGCGCGGCCGTGATCGTGCGAATCAGGATGCTTGTGTCCAGCGAGCCGTCGAATCCCAAGTAACCCAAGGCGCCGCAGTAAGCCCCACGCGCGGTCGGCTCCAGTTCGGCGATGATTTCCATGGCCCGCACTTTCGGTGCCCCGGTAATCGAGCCGCCCGGGAACGACGCGCGCAACAAGTCCAAGGCGTTTCTGCCTTCGGCCAGCGTTCCGCAAACGGCCGACACCAGGTGCTGTACAAATTCGTAAATCTCGAGGCGGCAGAGTTCCGTCACGCGCACGCTTTCGGGTCGGCAAACTCGCGACAAATCGTTCCGCAACAAATCGACGATCATGACGTTTTCCGCGCGGTCCTTTTCATTCTGCATCAATTCATCGCCCGAGAACAGGTCGGCCTCGGGCCGCGCGGTCCGCTGGCGCGTGCCCTTGATGGGCCGCGCTTCGACCTGCGAATCATGGACTCGCAGAAATCGCTCGGGCGAGGCGCTGACGATTTGCGTCGGGCCCAGATCGAAATAACCGGCAAACGTCGCCGGATTTCGTCGCCTCAATCGCAAATAGAGCGGCACCGAATGCCCGTTGGCGGGATACAGCAACCGCTGCGCGATGTTGACCTGAAACACGTCGCCGGCACGAATGTACTCGATGGCCCGGCGAACCGTCGACAAGTACTCGGGGGCGGAGAAGTTGCTGGTCAAACCCTCGGGCCCGGGCACGACGTGCTGGGGCGCGAGCCGCTCGAGCGGCAAACGGTCGATCGCGGGCGCCGCGAACGGCGCCGGCGAAATGGGTCCCTGCAACAAGGCGCGGAACTGTTCGATCCGCTCGGCCGCCCGCCGGCGACGGGCCGCCGAATCGACTTCGGGAAACCCGTGCGAGATGATCCATGCGCGCCCGTGCAGATGATCGACGGCCACCACTACGTCGAACAGCCCGATCGCCAGCGCCGGAGCCTCGAATTCGTCGAAGCGCGGCGCGGGAAGCTTTTCCAGCGAGCGTCCCAGATCGTAGCTGAACAGTCCGGCCGCGCCCCCCTGAAAGGGAGGCAGCCCCGGGATCGTGTCCGATCGCCAAGGCGCCGTGCGACGGGCAAGCTCTGCCAGAGCGTCAGAACCGTCGCTTGGCAGCTCGAAATAGTCGAAAGGGTCGGCCGTCAAGAAGGAATAACGCCCGAGCGACGGATGGCGCCGGGCACTATCGAGAAACAAACAATGGGGCAACCGCGAGAGGCGCAGGAACGCCTCTTCGATGTCAAGGGTGGCGTCCCAGGGCTCAACGCAAGTTCCCTCGTCGGTTTCCAGCGGCATGCCACTCTCGACTTTCAACGCGGCTACCCGTCACAGCTCGATTCGTAGCGATCAATCTCCAGCCCGCAAGGAATGTTCCTGGCTTGCGGGCGCGTCGGTCGGAGAGGGTCCGGCGAATTTGAGTCGGTGGTGGTTTTCCGGCCGGGTCAACATTCCCCAATCGAGCGCCTCGTCCTGGAGATATTCCTTGGCGAGGGTCAGTGCCGTCATGGCTTTGGCCAACTCATAGCCCAAATAAAACGCATGGGCCGGATCGATCGACCGAGCCGATCGGGCCTGGCATTTGGCGAACAGGGCAAACGGATCGGTATCGGTTAAATGCACGTTTGCGGTCACCGCGTGCAAATGGCCGTCTTCGGCGAAGAGCCGGTAGTTAGGATCCTTAATCTCGCATGCCAGGCGGTCGAGCGCCTCGTTGCCGTATCGCATGATCTCGGCGTCGCGCAGCATGACCAGCCGCGGTTCGAGCCGCTTGGGCAACGTGCGGTGGCGGTCCGCGTAGTACACCAGCCGGCGGGCCAGGTCACATTCGCGGACACTCGTGCGGGCCCAATTGATTACTTGCGTCGTCAGCACGCTGCGGATTCCCAGTTCCTCGCAAAAGCCCAATAGCAGGACGTTGATCGGCGCCGAATCCGCGTCGGTCAATTCGGTCAAGTTGCCGATTCCCATCATCATTTCGGCATCGGGGTAGCTTCGGCGAATTTCAAGATAACGCCCCAAGCTGGCCGCGAATCCAAAGCCGATCGGCTCGAGAATCGGATCGATCAACAGCGGCACGCCATGTTCAGCCAGAAAGTCGACGGTCTCGGCCAATCCGCCGAGCGTCGCCGAATCGTCGGGCACGGCCACAACCTTTGCGCCCCACTGGGCGGCCGCGGCCCTGTTGGCGCTGTTGACGGAAAGTACAAGCTCGGCGCCGGCCGCCACGGCCAGTTCGACTTCGCGCACGTTCATGCTGTCGATCGACACGCGGTGTCCCTGGGCGACCAGCGCCCCGACGGCCTCCCCCACCCCCAACCACGTGTCGCCAGGATCGCAGCCAACGTCGATAAGGTTGGCGCCGTCGGCGCGCAGCCGGTCGGCTTCGGCCACGAGCTCACCCAGCGGAATTCGCACGGCGTGATTGATTTCGGCCAGAATCTCGATGTCGTACTTTCCGTAATCGCCCTGGACGGCCGACTGGCCGAAGAACACCTCGAGTCGCCGCAGGTCGCGCGGTCCCCGCTCGACGCTCACGCCGTCCGCTCGACCGACGACGGCCAAATCTCCCTGGCAGTAGCCCGGCAAGAGCACGCGCGTCGCGACTGCGGGCACGTGAATGCGCCGCGCAACCCACTCGGTGGTCATGAGAGCAGCCACGGTGATCCCCAACACTTCGACCGAGTAGTCGAAGCCGGCGCGCGGCGCCAAATCGGCCAGCACGTCGCGTAGCGAAAATTCGGCCAGGCGCCCGGTGACAAAATGAATGTGGTCGCGCATGCGAAAATGTGACTGGGATCTACGATGGTTTCCGGCCGCCGTTGACGAAAATGGTCTGCGCTGTCACGAACGACGACGCTGGCGAAGCCAAATGCCGCACGACGGCCGCCACGTCCTCGGGCGCTCCCCAACGCGCCAACAGCGACTCGCCCACTGCCCGCTCGTTCCACGCTTGCGACGCGCTGTGGCCCCACTTGGTCTTGATCCAGCCGGGTGCCACGCAGTTGACGCGGACTTGCGGGGCCAGGGAGCAGGCCAGGCTCTTGGAGAATGCCATCACAGCGCCCTTCGTGGCGGCAAATAGTTCGCCGCTGTCGCCGGCCATTCCGTATTCGGCCCCGTCCCAGCCGATGTTGATTATCGTACCCAGACCACGGCCCTTCATCCGCTCGCCCACGAGGCGCGATAGGCTGATGGTCGCCAGGACGTCGACGCGCCATAGCTCCTCGAGTTTGCGTTCGAACGACCACCCGGCCGGCTCGCCGGTCAGCACGTCGGCTCCCGCGTTATTGATCCACACGTCGACGCCGCCGCGCCAGCGCCAGCTCTGCTCGACCAGTTCTCGTTGGGTGGCCGGATCCGCCAAATCGCCAGAAAACGTGCGGGCCTCGACGCCCTGCCCGCGGACCAGAGTGGCCGCCTCCTCGACGGCGTCCCGGGCACGGCGAGCGTGGATCAGGCAGTGGGCCCCGGCGCGAGCCAATTCCAGAGCAATCGCGCGGCCAATACCGCTCGACGAACCGGTGACAACGGCAGTCAACCCGGCCAGTTCGCAGAAGGCTTGTGAAGACATGAAAATTACTGCCAGACACGGACTTGCAGCGGGCCAGCCGCTTCTTTGGTTTTAGCTGCGGCGCCGGTGGTCAGCAAGGCAGATGGCGCAAGATAATTCGGCCAAAAAATGCTGGTAAACTTTGCCCACCCGGCCGACGTATTATTGAGGTATACGCATTTCCCCCGCGCAACGCCCGGACGCGAGGTCGTACCGAAGGATGCCGAACAATCTCCTGGACCGCCTGGGTCTGACCGCCTTTGCCTTTCGCGGTTACAACGTATCGAACCTGGGCCGCAGCGCGGAGTTGCTCAAGCATCCGGCCTATGGCCCGGTTCTGGCGCGCTTCCTCATGGAAGCTTCTGAGATTTGCGCCGACGTCGTCAGCCAGAAGGTTGATCTGGTGGCGCGCGTGCGGGAGAATCGCGAAACCACGCTGGAAACGTATCACGAGGCGCTCGCGCTGATCGTGGCCGTTGAGCTGGCCCAGATCCGGATGTTGGAAGAGTTTTTCGACATTCGCATGGGCCGGTCGCGCATGGTCTACGGATACAGTCTCGGCGAGTTGAGCGCGGTGGTGGCAGCGGGCGTATTCGAGATGCAGGACGGTCTCCGCTTGCCGCTGGCCGTCGCGCCGGATTGCGTGGCACTGGCGAAGAACGTGACGATGGGAGTGCTTTTTTCGCGCGGTCCGCTGCTGGATTTCAACGAGGTCAAGCGGCTGTGTCTGAAGATCAACGCCGAAGGACAAGGCGTGATCGACATCTCCGCGTTCTTGGCGCCGAATACCGTGCTGCTGCTCGGCCAAAACGGCACGATTGACCGCTTCGCGAGCGAGATGCACGACGTGTTCCCGGCGCGCGTTTACTTGCGCAAAAACCACGACCCATGGCCGCCGGTGCACACGCAATTGGTTTGGCAGCGAAACATTCCCAACCGAGTCGGCGTTTTGGCTCACACGCTGCGCGGCGGGTTCACCAAACCCAATCCTCCTGTCTTTTCGCTCGTGACTGGCAAGACAAACTACAACGACCACAATGCTCGCGAGATTCTCGTGCAGTGGATCGACCATCCGCAGCGCCTGTGGGACGCGGTGTACGAGACGCTTGCTTCGGGCGTTGAAACCGTGATCCACGTGGGTCCGTCGCCCAATCTGATCCCGGCCACGTTCAACCGGCTGCGGGACAACGTGCAAGCGCAGTTGACCGGCAACTCGCTCAACAAGCTGGGATTGCGAGCGATGGCCCGCGCCGTGCGGCGGCCCTGGCTGACGGCACTATTGCCTTCGCGCACGGCGCTGTTGCGGGCGCCCGCGGTGGAGCACATCATCCTCGAAGACTGGTTGCTCAAGCAACCGGTCAAGTAAAACGCGCGGATCCCAAGCCCGGCAAACGCGGGCTTAACGCCGCCTCAGGGCGAGGCCCTGGGCAATTCATAGCAGGCGGCTTCCTGGTCGCTGCGCACCAGCAGTCGATTGCCGCTTAAGGCCGGATAGTTCCAGCTTTGGCCAGAGATGGCGGAGAAGCGGGTCAACTCGCGATAGGCCTTGGGGTTCGCTTCGACCAACGCCACGTCACCCCGTTCGGACTGCACGAGCAGCAAATCATCGACCCGCAGCACCTGGCCGTGACCGTATTTGCCTTTCTTCCATTTCTTGGCACCATTTGCAATGTCAATGCACGAGAGAATGCCCTCGTCGAGGCCATAGGCAAAACCGTCGCGCACTACGGCATTGGTCATTTTCGTTTTGAGATTGTTATTGCGCCAAATCTGCTCGACCGACCAGGCGTCGCCATCGCGTTTGATTTGCCACAATGCGCTGCCCACGCCGTAACCTTTGCACATCAGCACACGGTCGTCGCCAACGGCAATCGGCTGCGAGATGCTGGGCGACGGCACGTCGTCGCCGGGCCACTCGCGCTGCCAC
>JBGQHN010000224.1:0-7651 GCA_041497975.1 Planctomycetia bacterium
CGCGCAAAAGTAAACCGCGCTAGCGCCCCGGTTCGGGCGTCACGCCTTTCTTCAAGATGATATTGCCGTATTTGGCCGTCTCGCCGGTCATCACCACGGCAAACGCGCGGCGCGCCTGGGCGTAGAAAGCGAACCGTTCGAGCCGCGCCGGCGGCGGCGTGCCCGGCCAGTGCTTTTCGATCGCCTGGCGATACGACTGCTCGACCGCCGTATCAAGCTGGTCGCCTTCGGCCGGCTGCATCATGCACAACGGTGTATCGATGTGCGTGTCGAGCGCGAACAGCGGCAAAACCGCGTCCAACAGTTCGGCGATGAGCAAGCCATCGGCTCGTATAGTGCGCGGGTTGCAGCTCTCGCCGGGGAAATGCGCATCGGCCAGAACAATTTCGTCGCCGTGTCCCATACGACACAGCGTGGCCAAAAGCTCGGGGCTTATGAGGGGAGAAATGCCGATCAGCATGGCCGGGGCTCGGGTGAACTTTGAATCGTAACAACCGCATTCTAACGAACCCGCGTCGCGGACGGATAGCGGCATCGCGGATAGTGGCTGGACAGTGAATAATCCCCCCACCCTCTGCTACAATGCCGGAATGAGCGAACGCCCAGACTGGACAACGGCTCTCAACCAAAGCGCTGCCCAATGGCGGCGTGTTGGGCAAATGATCGGCCAAAAAGGGAATCGGACCATGCGCCGTGCATTCACCTTGATTGAAGTCTTGGTCGTCATCGCAATTATTGGGCTGTTGATCGGCCTATTGCTTCCCGCCGTCCTATCGGCCAGACAATCGGCCACGCGCACGCAATGCACAAATAATCTCAAACAGATTGGCATCGCATTGCAGAGCTACGAATCGGCCCGCAAGACTTTCCCATCGGGTTATGTCTCGCAATTCACTAGCGATGGGACCGACACTGGACCCGGCTGGGGCTGGGGTGCAATGATTCTACCCGAAATGGAAGAAGGTGCCATTTACCGGGTCATCAACTTTAGCTTGCCGATTGAAGATTCGGCCAACACGATTCGGGTTGCCAACATCTCCAGTTTCTTTTGTCCAACGGACGAAGTGAAACGAGTCTGGCAGGCCAAGAGCCGGGACGCGAGCGGCAACCCGACTGGTCTAATCTGTGAAGTTGCATCATCCAATTACGTCGCCATGTACGGAACCAGCGAACCGGGCGTTGATGGGGACGGCATTTTCTTCCGCAACAGTAAGATCGGACTACGGCAAATCACGGATGGCAGCAGTCACACGATTGCCGTTGGCGAGCGGGCCCACCAGCTTGGCGAAGCTACTTGGGCCGGGTCGGTCACGAATGCCATCCTGTTCCCCGAGGACATAAACACGCTAGGCCAGCCGCATACGGAGCACAGTTCCGGCATGGTGCTGGGCCATGCTGGTGAGGGCATCGGGCCGGGCGCGCCGGGTGGCGACGTGAACCAGTTTTATAGTTTGCACGGTGACGGCGCGAATTTCCTGTTTGCCGATGGCCACGTCACTTTTCTTGCATCGGATATGGACTATAAGACTTACCGCGCAATGGCCACGCGAGCCAGTGGGGAAACAATCTCGGGGAGCTACTAAATGCGTCGGTCGATCTTGCTAGTGTTGCTGTTGGCCATTGGCTGCGAACGTCACGCGGAGCCACGACACAAAGACGTTGTGCCTCTTGACCAAGTGCCGGCTACCGTAATGAAGGCTGCACAAACCAAGCTGCCGGAAATCAAATTCGATACCGCTTGGAAAACAATGGACGGGGCCTACGAAGTGCGTGGCAAAGCCAAGAGCGGCAAAATTCACGACGTTCGTGTATCGGAAGCCGGCGAAGTCTTGGAAGTGGATTGAACGCCGGCAAAGCCGCAACCCGCATAAGTACGCCAGTGGGCAGGCAAGATTCGTCGGACCAACTCACTGTTCAGCCACAACCCGCGTCGCGCATTGCTCAGTGCGGCCCGCAGTGTTAAAATTTGCGGTTTTCTCGCGTCGGTTTTGCGCTCACGTGTAGCGCTCGCGTCATCCTCGGACAGCCCAACGGTCGAGTATCTGAGCCTCGGTAGCCGAAATGGCCAAAGCGCGTAACATGGTGGTGGCCCAGAGCGGCGGGCCCAGCCCGGTCATCAACAACAGCCTGCGGGGCATTATCGAGCAAGCCCGCGAGCTGGCGGAGATCGGCACCGTGTACGGCGCGCGGCACGGCATTGAAGGCGTGCTGAAAGAGGAGCTGCTCGACCTCTCGGCTCAGCGAGCAGAAGAAGTGTCGCTGTTGCGCTATACGCCGGCGGCTGGCTCGATCGGCACCTGTCGCTACAAGCTGCGGCCCAATCAAAAGCAAGATTTCGACCGCGCGATCGAGGTCTTCAAGGCCCACTACGTCGGATACTTCCTGTACATCGGCGGCAACGATTCGATGGACACGGCCAACAAGGTGGCGGCGCTTGCGCGCGAGCGCGGTTTGGACCTGGCCGGCATTGGAGTGCCCAAGACGATCGACAACGATGTCGGCGACAGCGAATTCAAGCTGATCGATCACACGCCCGGCTACGGCTCGGTGGCCAAGTTCTGGATGCACACCGTGCAAACGGCCAACGAAGAAAACGAGGGCTCGTCGCCGGCCGATCCGGTGCTGGTGATGCAAGCCATGGGCCGCAAGATCGGCTACATACCCGCCGCGGCGCGGCTGGCCGACCCAGCTCGCGAGATGCCGCTGCAAATCTACCTGGCCGAGAGCCCTTGTTCGCTCGAACGCTTGGCCGACCAGGTCAACGATCAACTAAAAAAAAGCGGGCGGTGCATGGTGGTCGTGAGCGAAGGGTTTAACGTCGGCGAGATCGGCGAAGTTCGCGATTCGTTCGGCCACACCATGTTCAGCTCCAGCCAGATGACGGTCACGCAGGCGGTGGTCAACCATCTCAATCGCGTTGGGCTGGCGGCCAAGGGGGCGGCGCGCGGCAACGTGGCCGGCACGGACCAGCGCAACGCCATGGCGCTGGCCTCGACGGTTGATCTGGAGGAAGCCTATCGCAGCGGCCAGTTGGCAGCGACTTTGGCCGCCACCGGCCGCAGCGGGCACATGTCGACCATCTTGCGCAATCCCACACCGACTTACAGCGTGCGCTACGACAAGGTTCCGCTGGCGGAAGTGGCCAACAGCGAGCGCACGTTTCCGACCAAGTGGATCGCCGCCAACGGTTGTGACGTGACCGACGACTTCGTTCGTTATGCCAAACCGCTGGTGGGCGAAGATATGTTGACGATGCCGCTGGTCGACGGCCGCTTCCGCATGACTCGATTCGAACCACTATACGCGAAACAAAAGCTGGCCAGGTATGTGCCGGAGGCAGATCGAAGTGGGGGCTAGGGGCTGGGGATTTGGGGCTGGTATCGGCAACTTTGAATGCTCGCTCATAATCCCCAATCCCTAGACCCCAATCCACAGTCCTGAACCCCTAGCACCCAACCCCCAACCCCCTCCTCAATGTTCGAGATCACCAAGCAACACGATTTTCTGGTCGGCATCGATTCGGACGGCTGCGCGTTCGACACGATGGAAGTGAAGCACAAAGAGTGCTTCATCCCCAACATCGTCAACCACTACAACCTGGCCGGCGTGAGCAAGTACGCCCGCGAAGCGGCCGAATTCGTCAACCTGTACTCGAAAAGCCGAGGCATCAATCGCTTTCCGGCTTTGATCGAAGCGCTCGAGCTGCTGCGCGAGCGGCCCGAGGTCCAGGCGCGCGGGGTCGAGATCGAAGTCCCCCGCTCGCTGGTCGATTGGGTGAAGCGCGAGACCAAGTTAGCCAACCCGGCTTTGGAAGCGGCCGTCCAGGCCTCGGAGGACCGGCACTTGAAGCAGGCATTGGCGTGGTCAAAGGCCGTCAACGCGGCGATCGAGCAAGTCGTCCGCGCCGTGCCGCCATTTCCCTATGTGCGCCAGTGCCTGGAAAAGCTGGCGCCCGCGGCCGATCTGTTCGTCGTCTCGGCCACGCCCAACGAAGCGCTCCAGCGGGAATGGGAAGAGCACGACCTGGCGAAGTACGTGTGCGCGGTTTGCGGGCAAGAAGTCGGCACCAAGAAGGAGTCGCTGGCGAACGCGAAAAAATATCCCCCCGGCCACACTTTGATGATCGGCGACGCACCGGGCGACCACCAGGCTGCCATTTCCAATGGCGCGTTGTTCTTTCCCATCAATCCCGGCCACGAGGACGCCAGCTGGAAGCGGCTCTTCGACGAAGGTATTGACCGTTTTCTGAAGGGCACATTTGCCGGCGCGTATCAGGATCAACTGCTCAAGGAATTCGATAGCCACCTGCCGGAACGTCCTCCCTGGATCAAAAAGTAGCGCGCTTGAGCGAAATCAATGCACCAAAGAGACTGAAATCCATGGCAAATCTTTGCGACATTGGCCTGATCGGGCTGGCGGTGATGGGCGAGAACCTGGCGCTCAACATGGAAAGCCATGGCTTCCAAGTGGCCGTGTTCAATCGCACGACGAGCGTTGTCGATCACTTTATGGAGGGTCGTGGCAAGGACAAGAACTTCGTCGGTTGCCACTCGATTGAAGAGCTCGTCAAGGCACTGGCCGTGCCGCGCAAAGTAATGATGATGGTCAAGGCCGGTCCGCCGGTCGATAGCCTGATCGAGCAATTGATTCCCTTGCTTTCCCCGGGCGACGTGATCATCGACGGCGGCAACAGCTTTTACCTCGATACCGAGCGCCGCACGCAGGTCGTCGAATCGAAGGGATTGCTCTACATCGGCACGGGCGTTTCGGGCGGCGAAGAAGGCGCGCTGTTGGGTCCCAGCCTGATGCCCGGCGGATCGCCGCCTGCGTGGCCGCTGGTGAAACCAATCTTTCAGGCCATCGCCGCCAAGGTCGGACCGAACAAGGACATCCCCTGCGCCGAATGGGTCGGTCCGCGCGGGGCGGGCCACTATGTCAAAATGGTTCACAACGGGATCGAATACGGCGACATGCAGTTGATCTGCGAAGCCTACTTCGTGATGAAGCGAATCCTGGGACTGTCGAACGACGATCTGTACAAAGCCTTCGACAACTGGAACAAGGGAGAACTCGACAGCTACCTGATCGAGATCACGCGCGATATTTTCAGCGTCCGCGACCCCGACACGGGACAGTACCTCGTCGACCTGATATTGGACACGGCCGGGGCCAAGGGGACCGGCAAGTGGATGAGCCAGTTGGCCCTGGACCTGGGCGTTCCCAGCACGTTGGTCACCGAAGCGGTATTTGCCCGCGCATTGTCGGCGATGAAGGAAGCCCGCGTGCGCGCGAGCAAGGTTCTCAGCGGACCGTCGCCGACGTTCTCTGGCGACCGCCAATCGTTCGTCGACCAGACTCGCGAGGCGTTGTATGCCTCGAAGATTTGCAGCTACGCCCAGGGATTCGTGCAGATGGAGGCCGCCGCGAAACAACATGACTGGCCGCTCAATTACGGCAACATCGCGCTGTTGTGGCGGGGCGGCTGCATTATTCGGGCCCGCTTTTTGGACCGTATCAAGGAAGCCTTTGACGTCGATTCAAAACTGGAGAATCTGCTATTGGCCCCCTACTTCACCAAGGCGGTCGACAAGGCACAGCCGGCCTGGCGGCATGTCGTGAGCACGGCGATCGCCTTTGGCGTTCCCGTGCCGGCCTTTGTCACGGCCATTTCCTATTACGACGGCTATCGCCACGAGCGGCTGCCGGCGAATCTGCTGCAAGCGCAGCGCGATTACTTCGGAGCCCACACGTATCAGAGAATCGACAAGCCGGGCGTGTTTCATTCCGATTGGTTGCGGCTGCGAAGAGAGCCGCAGTGAATTCTTGCAGCGGCGCATGACACAAAGCGTGGTGCTTCGCACTCGACCTGACACATCGAGCCCAACATGGCAGCCGACTACCTCGAACAACTCTTTGGGCTCACAAGCCAGGTAGCCGTCGTTGTCGGCGGCACGGGCGTGCTGGGCGGAGCGCTGTGCGAGGGCATCGCCCGGGCGGGCGCCAAGGTCGTCGTGGCAGGCAACAGCCAGTCGCGCGGCCAGGAGCGAGTGGCGCGGATCGAATCTCTTGGCGGCCGCGCCCTCTTCTCGCCCGCCGACGTGGGCCAGCGCAAGTCGCTCGAAACGTTGCTGGCCGTGGCGCTGGCCGAGTTCGGCCGCGTCGACATGCTGGTCAATTGCGCCGGCGTCAATTCGGCCAGCGCTTACCTGGACGTGACAGACGACGATTGGCAACGGGTCATCGACATCAATCTGCGCGGCACGCATTGGGGCTGCCAGATTTTTGGCGGGCACATGGCCGCCGCCGGGGGCGGCTCGATCTTGAACGTCGGCAGCGTGACGGCCGACGTGCCGCTGTCGCGAGTCTTTGCCTATAGCGCCTCGAAGGCGGCCGTCGTCAACCTGACGCAAAACGTCGCCCGCGAGTTGGCGCCCTATCACGTTCGCGTCAACGCGCTGTGCCCCGGATTCTTCCCCGCCGAGCAGAACCGGGCGATTCTCGACGCTGCGCGCACCGCAGCGATCCTGTCGCAAACGCCGCTGGCGCGTTTCGGCCAACCCGAGGAATTGGTGGGCCCTGCCCTGCTTCTGCTGTCGAAGACGGCGGGCAGCTTCATTACCGGCGCCGCGTGCTACGTCGACGGCGGATTCACGGCCATGCGATTCTAAAATAAAAGCACCAAAATATCGGAGCGCTTCGCCGGCAAGCGCTTCGCGACCTGCCTCCCTTGGGAACGACCACCGCTCCATTCGTCGTGCGGACCTATTGAGGCCGCGCGTTCACACCGGCGCCACGATTTCCAACAGTTCCACGGCCGGCTCGCCGTCGCAGTGGATGATGGCCGTGCGCCCGTAGGTGATTTGCCCTTCTTCGAGATTGAACAGCCGGCGCAGGTCTTCGCCCGGCGTAACCTTCCACAGTTGCGTGAGATGGACTTGTCGCAGGATGTTGTGCTGGATCAGAATCCGGCCCAGCGGCGTCTGCTGGCTTTCAACCTCGCGCCGCACTGCGGGGCTGACGGCCGAAAAATCGAGCCGCATGATTCCAAATTGCACCACCTCGCCGTCGCTCGCGCGGGCCAGCAAAATCTTGCGGGCATAGTGCTCGCCGGTCTGCTTCGTCTCCAGCACTCGCACGTTAACCGGACCGTTGTGAAAGCGCTCGACGGTGACCGTCATGTGGCTGTCGTGCGCCAAAAGCATGCGATAGTCGCGAGACAGATCGTGCGAGTCAACGGCCTCGAACCGGCCCAGGTCATCCGACCGCCGGTAAAACAAGCCGATCAGGGTATCGAGATCGGGGGTCACGGCGCGTGTGTGGCTCGCGGGATTGCAGCCTTTGTTCCAAAAGGCTCGGGCGGGATAAATCGAGGGAAACCTTGTTTTGCTTCGGCGACGACCGGAAAACTCCGGCCACTCGTCGGCAAACGCGACAAACTTCGGCTCGCCTGGCACTCCTGCGGGCGTCGGACAGTCGAAGAGCCCGCGTCTGCTAATTAGTATAACAGGCGCGGCGGCACGTCGGGATCGATTTCCTGATCGACAAAGGTGGGGTCCGTTTATGTTTTTCCGGAATGAGCAACCGTGCGCGGCGCGGGCTGGAGCAGCAACCGTCTCGCTGCCCGGCCGAGCGCGGCGACGGTCATGATCAG
>JBGQHN010000225.1:0-7636 GCA_041497975.1 Planctomycetia bacterium
ACGTTTGCCGGCTGGTTCGAAGGCTGCAGATGGTCGTCGATCGCCGAGCGATTGGTCATCCTCGCGGCCGCCGGTTCGATTCTGCTTACCGCCGCGGCCGCTGGTTGGATTTGCATCCGCGCGGCCGGCATCGATCGCCGCCTGACAACACTGGAACGTTTCGTGTATTCGGCCGCGGTAGGGCTCAACGTGGTGTCGCTGGTCACCTTGGCGCTCGGAATCTGCGGCATTATGAGCGTCTGGGTTTTTGCGGCTGCGGGAATTGCAACGTCGCTCCTGGCCGCGTGGCTTTTGATAAAACGAATGCGAGGGGTTTCCGATGGCGATACGGCAGCCGCCGACGCCCAGAGCCTCTCAGCGCCGCAAGCGGCTGACCAGTTACGGTTGAGCGCCGGCTGGCTCTGGCTCATGGCGCCTTTTGTCGTGGCGATTCTCGCCAGCGCCATGCTGCCGCCGGTCGATTTCGACGTCCGAGAATACCATCTCCAAGCGCCCAAGGAGTTCTACCAGGCCGGGCGCATCGCGCTGCTGCCGCATAACGTCTATGCCAACATGCCACTGGGTACGGAAATGCTCAGCCTGGTGGGCATGATTGTTGCCGGCGATTGGTGGACCGGCGCGCTGGTGGGCAAGACGCTCATCGCGTGTTTTGCGCCGCTCACCGCGTTGGCGCTGTTTGCAGCGGGCCGCCGCTTTGGCTCACAAGCGGCCGGAGTGCTGGCGGCGGTTTCCTATGTTTCGATTCCATGGATCGCCCTGGTCTCCACACAAGGCCTCGTGGAAGGAGCGTTCGCCTTCTATCTGTTCGCGGCCCTGGTTGCCACACTGTTGTGGCGCGAGCGGCAACGCTTGGGCGAACACTGTCCGAGATTTCTCGTGCTGGCGGGCTTCCTGGTGGGTGGCGCCGTATCGACCAAGTACCCGGCGGTCGTGTACTGCCTGGTTCCGTTAGCCGGATATGTCGTCTACCAGTCGGCCAAGACACCCGGCGTCGCTGGTTCGCGCGCCGGCTTGTTCACCCGAGTGGCCAGAGCGTTTTGCATATTCTTGCTGGCATGCGGTTTGGGCTGCGGAGGGTGGTTCGTCAAGAACGCGGTTCAGACCGGCAACCCGACGTATCCCTTACTTTACAGCGTCTTCGACGGCAGAACGCGCACAAGTGAAAAAGACGCGCAGTGGTCAAAAGCGCACAGCCCGCCGAACTACGATTTGGCCGACCTGGGTCGGCGAGTCGCCGGCGTGGCGGTGGGCAGCGAGTGGCTCAGCCCATTGGTCGTGCCCTTGGCGGTCTTGGCCTTTATCAATCGGCCTGGAAGGAAACTGGCTTTCGCCCTGGCCGGCTATTTCGCCTACATTTTCGCCACCTGGTGGCTGTTGACGCATCGCATCGACCGTTTTTGGGTGCCGGCATTGCCGCTGACCGCGATGTTGGCGGGCATGGGAGGCGCGTGGAGTAATTCGAAACCGTGGCGCGCGACGATGGCGATCTTCATGGCCGTCGGACTGGCGTTCAATTTCGTGGTGATCGCCGGGGGTCAGATGATCGACAATCGCTACCTGGCCGATCTGAACGCCTTGCGCACCGACCCCCAGCGCGTCGAGCCGTGGCACCGCTTTCTCAACGAACACGCGGCCGACGTCAGCGGCGTGCTACTCGTCGGCGATGCCCAGCCGTTCGATCTCGAAGTGCCCGTCCTTTACAACACGGTGTTCGACGACTCGATCTTCGAGCAACTCGCGCGCGGCCGCACGCCCGAGGAAATACGCGCGCTCTTGAACGAGCGCAACGTTTCGCATATCTATGTCTCCTGGCGCGAGATCAACCGCTATCGCTCACCGGGCAACTACGGTATTACCCCTTTTTTGGAGCCGAAGGTCTTCGTGGAACTGGTGGCCGCGGGCGTGCTCGAAGAAGTGCCGCCAATCGCCGACGATTTGGGACAGATGTTTCGCGTGCGACATTGACGCGGTGGGCCGCGCGGCACGAGAGCTAGTCTTTAGGGCGTTGCGGGTCGCACTCCCGCGCGCAGGCGCTGCAGATTTCTTGCCGCGCCTGCGTGATTTGGGTCGATGGCCAGCGCCGTCTCGAATTCCTTAATAGCCGCATCGATCCGGTTCTGTTGTGCCAACATGGCCCCCAGGAAGTTATGGGCCTTGGCGCTTTTGGGTCGCAGCCGAATGGCTTCTCTGAGGTAAGCTTCGGCCGCTTCAGGATCGCTCGTGCGAAGCATCGTGCCACCCAGGTCTTCGAGATATTGGGCGTTCTGCGGATTGAGTTTCACCGCCGTCTGCAAATGCTCGATCGACTCGGTGATCTTGCCTTGCTCGGCCAGCATGGCGCCCAGGACGTGGTGCGCGTCGGGATAGAACGGGCTGACGTCGACCGCCTGGCGGACTTTTTGGATCGCGCCTTCGCGATCTCCCTTCTTGGCCAGAGCCAGCGCGTAGTAGAACAAGGCACGGGAGCTTCCGGGACGCGACTCGATTGCCTGGCGATAGTGCGCGATCGCGTCATCTACTTGTCCTTTGGTAACCAACAAGTTGCCCAGTCGCACGTGAGCATCGGCGCGCGCCAGGTCGTGCAGGCTGCCGGCCAAGGCCTCGTTGAATTGCGCCTCGGCCTGTTCGATTTGCCCCGCCGCCAGCAGCGCGCTGGCCAGTCCGTTGCGCAGCCACGTGTGCTGCGGGGCCAGCCGCACTGCTTCGCGGATTTCCGCGATCGCCTCCTTGAATTTGCCCTGCTCGACCAGGGAGTCTCCAAGGTTGTAATGCGCGGCCCAAGAGCTGGGGTTTTGGGCCAATGTGTCCTCATACAAGGTCGTAAGATTCCGGTAGGCGTGGGTTCGCTCGTGTGTCATGCCGCCCAACACCAACAACACACCGCCGGCGGCCAACACCGACGACGACGAATCTTCGAGCTTGAATCGTCGGAAGACGAGCGTCGCACCGGCCGCCGCCAAGGCAAACAGCGCGATACTCGCGTGATATTGAAAATGATCGGCCACGAATGAAAATCGGAACGGGTACACGTTGAAAAAGCCCAGCGCCGGAAACAGCACGCCGCCAAAAATCAGCACCGCGGCCAACGGTCCGCGACCGATCTTGTCGCGCGCCAACCACAGCGCAACCGGCACGGCCAATGCGGCCAGTGGAAACAGATATTGCCACCACGCCGCGGCGTCGATCTCCCAGCGATAGTAGAAGAAAATCAAGGGGTACGGCCATAATAGCTTGCTGGCATAGAACCACAGCGCGCGGCCGGCGATCAACGTCCGCTCGATGAACGAAAAGTTCCATTCCGGTCCCGCGGCGCCGACGTGCGTTGTTTCCATCCACACAGTTACATACGCCAGCGCCAGTCCCACGGCAAAAAACGGGCTCAAGCGGGCCGCGTCGCGCCACGTCAGCCGACCACGCTTCCACCAATAGATCACCAACAGCACGGCCGGCACGCTGACTGTGACGGTCTTACTCAACAGCGCGCCGATATACAGCACAAGCGCCAATACATAAAAGCCCCAGGAACCGCGTGGCAAGCTTGCCGCACCGGTTTCGTCAGGTTCCTCGGGCGGAAGGAATCGCAGATAGGCCAAGAGCGATCCCAATGCCAACGCGCACGAGAGCACGTTCTTGCGCTCGGTCACCCAGGCCACGCTTTCCACGGCAACGGGATGCACGGCAAAGATGGCCGCGGCGAGCCACGCGCCGGGAACGGCCAACCGCGCAAGCAGCCGCCAAACAAGCACCGCCGAAATCGCGTGCAGCACGAGGTTCGTCACGTGGTAGCCGATCGGATTCAAGGCCCACAGGTGATATTCCGCCCAAAACGTGCTATGCACGAGCGGGTAGTACTGGGGAACCGCGCGGAGCTTGAACCAGATGTTGTACAAGCCCTCGACGCTGCGAAGTTGTACGTTGTTTTCGACGTACGCGCCGTCATCCCAGATGAACCCGTTGTTGATCGTCGGCCAATAGACGATGCCGGCCAAGAGCACCAGCCCGGCGCCCCATTGCAGCCAGGACCAGTCGAAAGACTGGCGTACCGGCTCAAGCGCGGGGCTGGATGGACTGGTCGACTCCATAGCTCGTGAATGCCGCGCGAGGCGAGCCCTTCTCGTGGGATCTTCCTGCGCCGCCGCGCTCGATTTTACCGCGCCGGCGATCGCCGGCATGCCGGGCTGGAGGGGCGACAACAGTGGCTGCACGCGGCGTCAACGTGTCGGTCCGCGTGCAATCCCCATCTTACATAGCTCGACGTTGCGGCTGCCAGAGGGCCGATTGCGGTCCCTGCCGCTGCCGCGGACGTTCGAGCTTCGAAACGGGTGGTGGAAAGTCAGGGGGGCTTCGGTTAGAATCAGGGTTTGTCATGCCCTATCCGAGGAGCCGGTCCATGAATCGCGAGTCGCAGCCTTCGTCTGCTTTGTTCACCCAAGTCGACATTACGGCCGGGGCGCAATTGACCCGCCCTCGCGACAGTCAAGAGCTGGCCGAAGAGCAAACCGGCTTGCTGCGGGGCATTCTGGCGGCCCAGAGCCGGCAGAACGAATTGCTCGAGGAATTGACGAACCAACTAAGCGCCGCCCAGCGCCAGCGCAACGCCGAACTCGGTCAGTGGAAGCAAGCCAATCCCGAGCTGGCCCGCGGGTGCCGCGTGGCGGCCGAAGCTCTTAGCCAGGTGCAGATCGAGTTCTTGAACACGATGACGCGTGAAATCAACGAGAACGTCGAGGCGTTGATGGACGGCGAGTTTATGCTCAACGAATTCGTCGATCGCTTTGGCCCGCGCCTGGCCCACTTGAACGGCGTGCTGCAAATCCTGGCGCAATTGAGCAGCGTACCGACTCCGACCAACTCCTGACGAAACGCCGACAGCGGCTCTCTTGTCGTCCATGCTCGTCGACCTTGTGCAAGTCGAGACCCGCGACGCACTGCGCCTGCACGGCGCGCTCGAATTGCCCCGCGCCGCCGACAACACTTCGCCCACGGCGGCCGGCGCCGTCGATGCGTGGCTTTGCATCCATGGCACGGGCAGCAATTTTTATTCGGCTTCGACGCTGGCAGGTTTGTCCGCGAAACTGCTGGCCGGCGGGGCGGCCGTTTTGCGCGCCAACACGCGAGGCCACGACCTCGTATGCACGGGCCCATCGGCCGGGGGTCGCTGGGTGCAGGGCGCTGCCTTCGAGCGCGTCAACGAAGCGCCCCTGGACATTGCTGCCTGGATCCAGTTGCTGCGCGAGCGCGGCTTCGAGCGCATTGGCCTGTTGGGCCATAGCCTGGGCGCGGTCAAGGCGATCTTTACGCTGGCCTGCGAAAACCCGCCACGGGTGGCGGCCCTGGTTGCCGTCTCACCCCCGCGCCTGTCGTATTCCTATTTCTGCGAAACGCCGCGCGCCGAGCACTTTCGACGTTGGTTTGCCACTGCTGAGGAACTGGTTCGCGCCGGACGCGGCGACGAGCTATTGAAGGTTGACTTTCCGCTCAAATACTACGTCAGCGCGGAAGGCTTCCTCGATCGCTACGGTCCCGAAGAGCGCTACAACGTGCTGGGGTTATTGGATCGCGTGACGGTTCCCACGCTCGTGACATACGGGTCGAGCGAAGTGCAAGGCGACTTCGCTTTTCGGGGCATGCCCGAGGCGGTCGAAAAGCTGGCTACCGCGGCAAACTCCTTGCAAGTCGCCGTGATTGCGGGCGCCGACCACATTTACACCGCTTGTCACGACGCTCTGGCCGCTCGGATTGGCTCCTGGGTGGGGCGCCTCGGGCGCACCGGAAGTGGGGTCTAGCAGTTGTTTTCGCCCTCGCAGTCGGGTATTTTCCAGGTATTCGGCCGCGCCGCCCGAACCACGCCCGCCTTGGGGGCGGCTCGCGGGCCGCTCTGTCCGGGATCCCACCCCTGAGGAGTTTTCATGAGCACACTCAAGCAGGCTTCCGCTCCCGAGTTGGCCTCGGCCGTCAAAGCCGCTCGCGACCAGCTCGACGCGCATGCCTATGAAATTGTGCAGTGGCACTTTCATCCTTCGACCGGCTGCCCTTTCTGGCTGGAATATGCTTCGAAGCTCTCGTTCGACCCGCTCAAGGAAGTCCGCACGTTCGACGACCTGAATAAGTTCGAATCGTTCCAGGACGACTGGCTGCGCGGCGGGCCGATGCGGCGCTGGGTTCCCAAGGCGTTTGCCGACAAGCCGATCTACGTCTTTGAAACCGGTGGCACGACCGGCATCCCCAAAAGCCGGATTGCCATCGACGACTTTCGCACGGACTACTCGCTGTTCAGCCAGACTTTGCCCGACGAATATTTTCCGCCCGGCTCGAACTGGCTGATGCTGGGGCCCTCGGGTCCGCGCCGATTGCGGCTGGCAGTGGAGCACCTGGCCCAGTTCCGCGGCGGAATTTGCTTCTGTATCGACTTGGACCCGCGCTGGGTCATCAAGCTGATCAAGAAGGGTTGGATGGAACATCTCGAATCTTACAAGCAACACTGCATTGACCAGGCGATCACGATCCTCAGCGCCGGCCACGACATCAAGTGCATGTTCACCACGCCCAAGCTGCTGGAAGCCCTAGCATCGGAATTGGAGAAGCGGGGCACGACCATCCGCCAACAAGGGATAACCGGCATCTTTTCCGGCGGCACCGAATTCACGCCGCAGTGGACCCGTTTTGCCACCGAAGAGTTTCTGGACGGAGTGTACATGACGCCCACCTATGGCAACACGCTGATGGGCCTGGCTTCGAGCAAGCCGGTCACGGCCGAGGAGAACTACAAGATTTCGTATTACGCGCCGCAACCGCGGGCCGTGCTGGAAATCGTCGACTTCCAGGATTCCGATAGCCTCGTCGGCTACGGACAGACGGGCCGAGTCAAACTGACCACGTTGACCAAAGAGTTCTTCGTCCCCGGGTTTCTCGAGCGCGACGAAGGCGAGCGCGAACCACCCTACATCCGTTATCCCTGGGATGGCGTCAGCGGCGTGCGCCCCTTCCACGAATTGGCCGAGGCAACCACGGTGGGCGTGTATTAACCCCAATCCCCAACCCCTAAACCCTCTCTTCCCATCCATGCTCAACATTTCGATTCTGCGTTGGGGGCAAAAATACGACTCGCTCGAAGTCGACGAGGTCGTGCACTTCATGACTGGCGAGCCGATCGCCAAAGTCAGCCAGGCGAACGCCGGCTTGCTCCAGCGCGACATGCGCAAGGCCGGCCGCGCCCGTGAAGCCCTGCGGGCGATTCCCTGCGACGAGCTGATCAAGCGCGTGAAAAAGGCCGGCGAATTTTATCTCAACGCCACGCTTCCGATCGGCGACGGTCGACAAACGCCCGACGATTTCGCGCACATGCAGTCCGCCTCGACGGGCCTGCCGGAGCACATGTGCAAAGCGAACATGCAGAAGAATTTCTTCGTGCTCTCGCACATGGACCAGATGCTCGACGCTCTGACGCGCGGGCTGGATTTGAACATTTTGTCCAACGGCTACGGCGTCGA
This sequence comes from Planctomycetia bacterium, assembly GCA_041497975.1. Classification (GTDB taxonomy): domain Bacteria; phylum Planctomycetota; class Planctomycetia; order Pirellulales; family PALSA-1355; genus PALSA-1355. Next base: position 7,491 of record JBGQHN010000225.1, read on the forward strand.
GAGCCGCGGCGTGGTCGTCAGCTATCAGGCCCAGGCGCCGGCCGTCGGCCTGGTGCTGCCGTCCAACTCGCCCGGCGTGCACACGCTGTGGCTGCCGGTCATTCCCATGCAGATCGGCCTGGTGCTCAAGCCGGGACCGCAGGAAC
>JBGQHN010000226.1:0-7623 GCA_041497975.1 Planctomycetia bacterium
GCTCTGGGCCTCCACGATAAGTTGATAGATTGCCTTGCCCGGTGATCGTTCCTGTTTGTCGGGTGTCTTGATCGCCATTTGAAATCCCCTCGCTCGATTGGTTTGCCCCCAAGGGACTGTCAACGAAAGCATAGCCCGCTGCGCACTACGTCAACCTCGCGGCATCCAAGTCGATACTTTGGGGGTCGCATCGTGCATTTGCCAGGAATTCACTACAAATTCCCTTTTGTCCCTTGAAAAACGCGCGCGGCCAACCTTTCTCTAGCCGACTTCCTCTCAAGGGTGCCGGTCGGCCCAGATATGCCAAGCGGTCTCGATATGAGTCGAACGCCGGTGGTAAGCCCGACTCATTGACGGTCGTACCTGGAATCCACCGGCCCGTTGCGCGCCAACCCCCAACAATGCGATGCGATCGCGGGCCTTTGATCTGCGAATTACGCGCCCGCTGCAGCCTATTAATTCGACAATTCGACAAGACAACCGCGGGGCAACGATTACACTGACGCTTTGAGTGAAGCGATCCGCGGAAGGCTGCCGCTGGCCATCCCTCCGCAAGACAGAGTGCGCCCGCTCGCAAGCTCCCATGACAACCCCAGACGCCCTCAATTTCGGCCGCATTCGCGGCGCGCTGTACACGGCCGTAATCGCCGACGTGTTGGATGCGCTGGGACTGCGCACCCAGGTGGTCGCCGCTGGGTGGCAACGCCTGGCCGGGAACGGGTTGTTGGTTGGCCGGGCCAAGACGACGCTGTGGGAGGAAATCGACACGCTCGATCCTCGACCTTATGAGCTCGAGCTGCGGGCGATCGACGAATGCCACGCTGAGGACGTGTTCGTCGCGGCGGCGGCCGGCTCGATGCGCTCGGGCGTCTGGGGCGAATTGCTCTCGACGGCCGCCCAGCAGCGAGGCTGTGCCGGGGCACTCATTGACGGCGCGGTTCGTGACGTGGCGAAGATGAGCGAAATGCGTTTTCTCGTATTTGCCCGCGGAACGTGCCCGCGCGACAGTCTGCACCGACAGCGGGTAACGGCCGTCGACACGAGCGTCGAGGTCGGCGGAGTGTGCATCGACCCGGGCGACCTGGTGTTTGCCGACGTCGACGGCGTGGTCGTAGTTCCCCGAGCGGTCGAGCGTGAGGCGCTGGCCAAGGCCTGGGAAAAAGTGACCGCGGAGAATCGCGTCCGCGACGAAATCCGCGCGGGCGCAAGCGCCGGCGAAGTCTTTCGAAAACACGGGGTGCTCTAATGCGGGTCGGAATTGTCGCAATACAACACGAATCGAACACGTTCCTTCGCATCCCCACGACATTCGAACATTTCGAGCAAGGCGCGCTGTTGACCGGCGAAGCGATACGCCGCGAGTACGGCGACGCTCATCATGAGGTCGGCGGATTCTTTCAGGGGCTCGCAGAGGAGCACATCCAAGCGGTGCCGATATTCTTGGCCTGGGCGCTGCCCGGCGGAACCGTGGCTGCGCGAGCGCTCGAAAAACTGCTGGCGGCGATGGCCGCGGAGCTGAAAGCGGCGGGCCAGCTCGACGGAGTGCTTGTGGCGCCGCACGGCGCGGCCGTGGCGGAGAACGCGCCCGACATGGACGGAGCCTGGCTGCGCGAATTGCGGTCGCGCGTCGGCCCGCAAATCCCCATCGTCGGCACTCTCGACCTGCACGCCAATTTGACCGACGCGATGGTTCGCGCCACCGACGCCCTGATCGCCTATCGCACGAATCCGCACCTCGATCAGCGCGAGCGGGGTCGCGAGGCCGCCCGCCTGATGGCGAGAATTCTTCGCAACGAGGTTCGCCCCACCCAAGCAGCCGCTTTTCCGCCGCTGGCCATCAACATCGAACGGCAGCACACGTCCAGCTCACCCTGCCGCGAATGCTTCGAAGCGCTCGACGACATGCTGGACGACAATCGCGTGCTGTCGAATAGTCTGTTGCTCGGCTTTCCTTATGCCGACGTGCGAGAGATGGGAACAAGCGTGCTGGTCGTCACCAACGACGCACCGGAATTGGCCCGCCAACTGGCGGACGATTTGGCCGAGTATCTCCGCCTGCGCCAGCACGATTTTGTGGGACAGTTAATTGACATCCAGGTTGCCATCGAAATCGCGACGAAACTACCAGGCCCGGTTTGCCTGCTCGACATGGGCGACAACGTGGGCGGCGGCGCGCCGGGCGACGGCACGCTGCTCATCGAGGCTCTGTATAAACAACACGTCTCCAAGGCGTTTGTTTGCCTGTGGGATCCGGCCTCGGTTCAACAGGCGATGAAGGCCGGCATCGGCGCCACGCTGAGCGTGCAACTAGGCGGCAAGACGGACCCCCTGCACGGCGATCCACTGTCGGCGATAGTCCGCGTGCGCGGTTTTTACGACGGCCGATTCAGCGAGGACCAACCACGGCACGGCGGCCGCACGCACTATGACATGGGCCAAACGGCACTTGTGGAATTGGACGGCGGGCAGACCGTGATGCTCACCTCGCGACGCGTTGCGCCCGTCAGCCTTGGGCAACTCACGAGCTGCAACCTCGATCCGGGTGACTTTCAAGTGATCGTGGCCAAGGGGGTTCATGCGCCAGTCGCGGCCTATTCGCCGGTGTGCCCCACGCTGTTGCGCGTCAACACTCCCGGAGTGACCGCGGCCGACATGACCCGCCTTGTCCATCAACACCGCCGCAAGCCGCTTTTTCCGTTCGAGGCAATGTAAGCAGTTCCCACCACGTTGCCCTATCCCAGCGCCGCGCGCGTGCGTTGCACGAGTGCGTTGTCGGCCCCGCCCGATCCCCGCAGGTTGAATACGCTGGACGCCAGATAGCGCCCGCGCCAAACGGGCGAAATATTTTGGTAATCTTCCAGCACTGCCGAGCTGAACTTGTAGTCGTGGGCGTTGTTGCCCTTCAAGAAGATCAACAGCCGGGCCGCGTCGATAAACTCCTTGGGCTGGGGATGAGACGTGAGATAGCCCAATGTCTTGCCGGCGGCCTTCATTTTGTCGCGGTTGATGTCGGCGAAAATCTCTTCGATGGCCTTTTCGCCGCCCGACTCGAGCGACACGGGCTGCATCTCGTCGAGCTTGTGCGGCTTGACGTCGCCGCGACTGCCCATCGCCTGGCGGAACATCGACACGAAGGCGGCATTTTGCAGCAACAACATCCGCCGCGTATCGTCGCTGGAGCTGGCCTCCCACGCGAATCGCAGGGCATTGGTGGTTGTGACGGCGTGCAGCGCCACGATTCCGGGCTGCCGCACGAGCAGTTCGCCGGCCCCCACGAACAGCGCATCCCAAATCGCTTGCGGAGCAACGTCGCGGTTCAAAAGCTCGACCACTTTCTCGGAGGTTTCGTCCTCGTTGCCCTGGCGCAGAGCGGCGAGCATGTCGACGGTCGCCGAGGCGTCGACCTTGCCGTCCAGCCAGTTGGGCCGGATCTTTTTCGCCCGCTCGACGTTGTGCCGCCAAGGCCGATCGGCGGTGGCGTCACGCGTGGTCGGGCTCTCGCCCTCGTGGTTGAGCAGCGCATAAGCCAGCGACCGCAGCACGGGCTCGACGTGATGCCGGCCGATGCAGTTGAGCGTGCGCAGACTATTGGCGACAAAGATCGCTTTGTGACCGATCGCGCGAAAATCGCGGGCGCCGTAGCGGAACATGATCTCGAAGATCTCGTTCATGCCCACGCTGCGCGCCAAGGCGGCCGCGGCCGCGTCGGTGGCGGCCTCGTCCCAGCGATCCATGGCTTCGGTGAATGCCGCTTTCGCCTGGCTGGCGGTCGGCACCGCGGCTTCGTCCACGGGCCGCATCGTCCAGTTGCCCTGCTGGACGTCTTGGGCCTGAGCGTCCTTGAAGTGATCGAGGGCCCAGAAAATCGGCAGCCAACGGTGGGCGTCGGGCGAGGCCAGGCTGGCGATGTGCGCCGAATTGACGACCAGCACGGCGTGAAACTTGAATCCGACCTCCGGACGCGGCTGCACGTTGCGAACTCCCGCCAGGAGCAGAGCGGCCAAGACGTCGCGATAGCTCAACCCACCGTGAATTCGCGCGGCGACTTCTTCCAACAGCTTTTCGCGCGGGGTGTCTTCCAACAACTGGACAATGGGTTCAATGTCGGGATCCAACCGCACTCGGTCGGGATCGTTTTGGGCCTCGGCCGCGGACACGCTCTTGAGCCGCGACAGGAACGCCAGGTCTCCTAAACCAGCCGCCGCGCCAAAGGCCGCGGCATTCTGCAAGAACCGTCTGCGCGAAGTTCCCGACAACATGGCACCGCCCTCCTCAATTTTTTTACGACCGCCCGAAAGTGAATGAGTCGGACCCGAGCGGGCATTATAGCACTCACGGCCAGGAATACACGGCGAGTTGCCATCGTCGATCGGTCCCGCGCTCCGGCGAGCCGGCGCCGGCTAGACGTCGCCGAAATGGCGAGCGAGAATAGCTAGAATCCAATACGCATCTCGTCCACGCGGCCAGCCGTGAAAAACGACCCCTCCAACTCAAAATCGCATTCCACGCGCCCCCCGCGTGCTCGCGCGCGGCGGCCGTGGACTCCCTGGGCTTGGACTGTCGGGGGTTTCGTGTTGGTCGCGGGCGTCTTTGCCGCCAACTTCTGGCAGGCCGAAGAATCGTCGGCCAAGACGCGCGCGCCGAAACTGAATCGCTCGGCACCCCCCGAGCCCGCGCCAGATGGAATGGCATGGGTTGGGGGCGGCTGGTTTTGGATGGGCGACAATAAATTTCCAGACGCCCAGCCCGAACACCTGATTTACGTGGACGGCTTCTGGATGGACAAGTACGAGGTCACGAACGCCCAGTTTGCCAGGTTCACCGAAGCGACCGGCTATAAGACGATTGCCGAGTTGCCTCCGGATCCCCAGGAATTTCCCGACGTGCCGCCGGACGCGCTCAAGGCGGGCTCGATCGTCTTCCGGCCGCCGCCGGGAGACGTGCCGCTCGACGATCACTTGCAATGGTGGACCTATGTGCCCGGCGCGGACTGGCGGCATCCGGAAGGACCCGACAGCGACATCGCGGGCCGCGACAACCACCCGGTCGTGCATATTTCGTGGACCGACGCGATTGAATATGCTCGTTGGGCGGGCAAGCGGCTGCCAACGGAGGCGGAATGGGAACTGGCGGCCCGCGGTGGTCTCGATCGAGAGCCTTATTGCTGGGGTCGCGAACTGCGTCCCAAAAACGAGTGGCAATCGAACATCTGGCAAGGAAAGTTTCCCAGCGAGAACTCGGCGGGCGACGGGTTTCGGGCAACGGCCCCGGTCGGCTCGTTTGCGCCCAATGGATACGGATTATTCGACATGAGCGGCAATGTCTGGGAGTGGTGTTCCGACTGGTATCGTCCGGACTACTATCAGCACAGTCCCCCCAAAAACCCGCTCGGGCCCGAATCGAGCTTCGACCCGTTGGAGCCTAACATGCCAAAGCGCGTGCAGCGTGGCGGCTCCTATATGTGCAGCGACGCGTATTGCACCCGCTACGTGCCGGGCGCCCGGGGCAAGGGCGAACCGAAAAGCGCGGCCGGTCACATCGGTTTTCGCTGCGTCAAGGCGGCTTCGCCGTAGCGAGGCGTCTTGTCGCGGCATCGTCGCCGCGGCTGGCGGTCACGAACCGGCCGTTGGATTTGGCCGGTCGCTTCGCTTAAGATGGGCTGACGTCCGAAGTATTCGTCGCCCCAGAAACGTTTCCACTCGCTCGATTTCGCCCGCCAACCATCGTTCGCCGGAGGTAACTTCAATGCGTTCCAGCGGTCTGCCGAGTTTCCGTTGTCAACCGCGATTAACCTGTGCCGTGCTTTTCTGTTTCGCTCTTGGTGCCTTGCCGGTGCTGGCCCAAGCGCCCAAGGGGACGGTCAAGGCCACCGATCCGCCGCCGCCGTTGACGTATCACGCCTTGGTGCCGGGGCTGTCGACTGCGGCCGAGGTGCGCAAGGCGCTGGGTGAGCCGGTTTCCGAAGCCCGCTGGTACGCCTACAAGATGCTGTACAACGCGGACGGCCGTCCGGGACTCTTGGATTCGGTGCACTTGCACGGCAAGGACGGCGCATTTGCCTCGGTGGAAGCCGCCAGTGTTCCCGCCGGATATGAAACGCGCGACAAGGTTGTGGCCCGCTTCGGTGAGCCCGAACAAGAGGTGCGGATGCCCACGTTTTCGCTCGTCGACTATTCGGCCAAGGGCGCACGATTCATATTCGACGCCCAGGGCCGCACGATCGGAGTGGCGCATTTTCCGCATTTGCAGCCGCGCGTGCATTCCGGCGCGCGAAAGCTCATCGACCTGAGCCATTTGCGACAAGGGCCCCGGCCCAAGCCGTCACAGCCGGCCCCGCTTGGCGGGCTGAAAGCCGGCGTGGCACAAGTCAAAATCTCGCCCACGTCGTCCTCGTGGCTGGCGCCCAAATTGCGAGACGGTTTTACCGTGCACGACGACATGTGGGCCCGCTCGGTGGTGTTCGAGAAAGACGGACTGCGGATCGCGCTGGTCGGCGCCGATCTGTTTGGCATGGTCTCGGCGGACATCAATCCCATGCGCGAACGAGCGGCCAAGAACGGAGTCCAATACATGGTGCTGGCCATGTCGCACAATCACGCGGCGCCGGACACGATCGGCGTGTACGGGCACTTTCCGGCCGAATACGTCGCCTACATTCAAGACCAGGTGGTCCAATGCGTGGCCGAAGCCGCCGGCAATTTGCGGCCGGTGAAGGAATTTCGCGCCGCGTCGCGCGAGCTGCCGATGGATGGCGGTCGCGTGATCGGCTACTTCCGCAACGCCCGCAACGTGGGAGTGGTGGACCCGACGCTCTCGGTGCTGCAAGCCCTTGGCGAAGACGGCAAGCCGATCACGACCATCGTCAATTTCGCGTGTCATGTCGAGGGCCTCGAAAAAGGCGCATCGGAATTGAGCGCGGATTTTCCCGGCTACATGTGCCAGCAGGTGCATGCCGACGGCGGCGGCCAGGCTGTATTCCTCAACGGCGCGGTCGGCGGCATGGTCAGCGGCGACAACAAAGCGCGCACGCATGACGAAGCCAAGACGACCGGCCTTGGCCTGGCGGCGCTGGTGAAAGACCTGGCGGCCTCGGCCCAGCCGCCGGCCAGGTTCGATTATTCGGTCGAGACGCGGCGGGTGGAAATTCCCATGACCAACAAGAACTTCATGCCGCTCTACCTGGCTCGCGGCGGATTGAACCGCGGGCGGGTCGTGACCGAGATGGCCCTGATCAAGCTGGGCGAGGCTCAGATCGTCACCATCCCCGGCGAATTATTGCCGGAAATCAGCTTCGAGATTCAGGAGAAGATGACCGGCTTCCCGCGCATCCTGGTTGGCCTGGCCAACGACGAGCTGGGGTACATCATTCCGGAGTATGACTTTCGCAGCGACGAGTACGAAGAATCGATGTCGCAAGGTCCCGCCACCGCTCCGATCGTGCGCGAGACGGCAATCCGCATGTTGACCGGCGTCAAGTGACGGTCCTGGACGATGAGAGCCGAGCGCAGTGAACGCTGGATTTGTCGAGGGTTCTGAGCATTGTCGGATGAACGAGTCTTTTTTTGATCTGCCGCTCGACCCTCGGCCGTTCGCCCGCACCGACGAGTTTTCGTTCGTGCTGAA
>JBGQHN010000227.1:0-7611 GCA_041497975.1 Planctomycetia bacterium
GAGACGAGCTGGGGCAGGTTGCGGCATTCAAGGTCGGAATCGCATGGCAAGGCAATCCCGACTATCGCAGGGACCGTTTGCGTTCGATCCCGCTCAAGCACTTCGGCGGCATCGCCCGCATGCCGGGCGTCCAAGTTTACAGCTTGCAGATGGGAAAGGGTCGTGAACAGTTGACCGCGCTCGAGGGCCAATGGCCGATCGTCGATCTCGCCGACCGCCTCGGCGACTTCAACAACACGGCCGCTATCGTGCGCAACCTCGACCTGGTGATCAGCTCCGATTGTGCGCCGGTGCATTTGGCCGGGGCCCTGGGAATGCCGGTGTGGATGGCGACGTCCTTCGCGCCCGACTGGCGTTGGATGCTGGATCGCACCGATAGCCCCTGGTATCCGACTCTGCGGCTCTTCCGCCAAGATGCCTGGAACGATTGGGACGGCGTATTCAAGAGAATCGAAGAAGCGTTGGCCGAGCGCGTCGGGAAATAATCGCGCCCACGGCTGAGCACAGCGGACCAATCGCCAGGTGTGGCGCCGGTCGCGGCAATCAACTGGCGCCGAAAAACACGGCACACGCTTCAATCGGCCGCATCTCGCGTGATGAGGCACACCCAGTCGGTCCAGCCGGGCAGCGAAGTCGAGGCCTGATAATTCGAATCGTTGTACGGCGGATTCGCTTCGGACGATACAGTCGGCCTTGTCGGGCGTTGTTGTCCTGGGTGTAGACCCATAAACTCGTGCGCGTCCCAGACCACGCGTTGAATGCGTGACTCCTTGGAAGAAGACGGCCGCGCGCTAGGTTTCAGAAAATGCCGACGCGCTGGGGGCCTTGGCCACGTGGGGCTGTTGGAAAATATCTTGTGCCTGCGGCGCGCGTTCGACCGCTTGCCGCGACCGGCTGCGCGAGAGTATTCGCGCCAAGTCGTCGAACAGAGAATAAACGACGGGCGTCGCCAGCAGCGTCAAGACGAGTGACAACGTTTGTCCGCCGACGGCCAATACGGCGATCGAACGCCGCTCTTCGGCGCCTGGACCCGTGCCGATCAACAGCGGCATCATGCCGGCCACGAAGGCGATCGTGGTCATCAAAATGGGTCGCAGGCGATCGCGATTGGCCTGCAGGATGGCGGTCAAACGGTCGGCGCCTTGAGCCCGCAACTGGTTGGTGTGATCGACCTGCAAAATGGAATTCTTTTTCACGACGCCAAACAGCACCAGGATTCCCAGCGCGGAATATAGGTTGAGCGTCTCTCCGCCGATAAGCAGGCTGAGCAATCCGAACGGGACGGCCAGCGGCAGCGAGACCAGGATCGTCAGCGGATGGATCAGGTGTTCAAATTGCGCCGCCAGCACCAGGTACATGAAGATGAACGACAGGGCGAGCGTCCAGCCGAAATCCTGGAACGTCCGCTCCAGTTCGCGGCCGCGGCCCGAAACCCGCGTGGTAAAACCGGGCGGCAAGCCCATTTCCTTCGCCGCCGCGCGAAACGCCTCGATGCGGTCGGCCAACGCGTAGCCCGGGGCCAGGTTCGCCCGCACGGCAGCCATTCGCTGGCGGTCAACGCGATCGATGCGCGGCGGTGATTCCGCATAGTGAAACCGCGCCACGTTGTCCAATCGCGTCAAGGGCGCGCCCGACATGCCCTCGGAAGACTCGCCCGTCGGGGCGGCCGAACTAACCGCCGCCAGGGGATTCGCGCGGACGTAAAGTTGGCTGATGGCGTCGCCGCTGCCACGATCGATGCCCACCAGGCGCAACTCGACGTCGTAGGTGTCGTCAGCCTGAGGGTCGTGAAACCGCGTCACACGGTCGTCGCCTCCAACGGCGATCCGCAGCGTCTCGGCGATTTCGCGGACCTCGACGCCCAGCGCCGCGGCGCGCTCGCGATCGATCTCCACGTGCAATTCCGGCTTATCCATGCGCAGCGTGGTGTACGTGTCCACGATGCCCGGCAACCGCGATACCTTTTGCCGCAGTTTCTCGCTGACTTCGGCCAAGGTTTTGATATCGGTTCCTTCAATGATAAAGTCGATGTCGACCGGCGCGCCTTGCCGCAGACTCGTCTGATTACGTACGGCAAGGATCAAGTCGCGAAACTGGCTCAAGCGGTCGCGCACTTCTTTCATCACGTCGCGTTGCGAATAATTGCCGGTCCAGGCGGCCGAGGGATGGCCCGCCAGCGTTTCATTCCACAGCCGCTTGAGGCTGAAGCTGCGCGTGGAAATATCTTCGAGTTGGACGTAGATTTCTCCGGAGTTGACACCGCCTGAGCTGCGAGTGCCCACGGTAGACAGCAGGCGTTTGATTCCGTGCACTTTAGCCAGTTCGTCTTCCACGCCCTTCATGGTCTCGTTCATCACGGCCATCGACGAGCCTTCGCGAGCGGTGATGCCGACTTCGAATTGGGACTCGTCGACGTTGGTTGGCACGTAGTCTTGTTTGACCATTCTGTACAAGGGAACGTTGGACCAAATCACCACCAGCGCTAGCGCGCACACCAGCCAGCGATGTCGCATGGACCACTTGAGCACGAAACCGTAGCTCACCTCCAGCAGGTGATAGAACCCGCGCCGCGAGCGAGGACCGGCCGCGCTCGTCTCGCGCCGCAACAGCCTTGAGCACATCATGGGAGTGAGTGAAAAGCTGATCACCATGGAGATCAAGATGGCAACCACGCTCGTCATGCCAAACTGGTAGAGCATGCGGCCGGTCACGCTCTGCAAAAACGACACGGGCAAAAACACGATAACCAGCGACAAGGTGGTCGCCAACACGGCCAGGCCGATCTCGCGCGTGCCCTCGATGGCGGCCGCGGCGGGAGCCATTCCCTTTTCTTCAATGAATCGAAACGCGTTTTCCAACACCACGATCGCGTCGTCGATCACGACCCCCACCATGAGCACCAAGGCCAGCATGGTGACGTTATTCATCGTGAAGTCCAACAGCCGCATCACGGCGAATGTCGAAATAATCGATCCGGGAATTGCGACCGCCGCGATCAAGGTCGAGCGCCACGAGCGCATGAACAAAAGCACGACAACCGTGGCCAGGATGCTGCCCACGATGAGATGTCCCTGGATTTCGTGCATCGCCGCGTTGATGTAGCGCGACTGGTCCTGGATGACGCTCAGCTCGACGTCCGAGGGGAGCAGCTCCCGGCAGCGAGCCAGACGCGCTTTAATGGCGGTGATCACGTCGACCGTGTTGGTCCCCGATTGCCGCTGCACGTCGAGCACGACGGCCGGTTTGCCATCCAACCGTGCCACGGTGCGCACTTCCTTGGAGCCGTCCACCACGGTGCCCAGGTCGCGCAACCGCACCGGCGTGTCGCGGGAACTGGCGATGACGAGGTCGAGAAATTGCGAGGAATCTTCCATGCGACCCAAGGTCCGCAGCGTCAGCTCCTGGGCGCCCGCGTCGACGCGGCCACCGGGAACGTCGGCGTTCTGCCGCGCCAGGGCGTCGCGCACCTGCACGATCGAAAGCTGATACGCGGCCAGGCGGCGCGATTCGATGTTCACCTGCACGGCCCGATCGGCCGCTCCAGAAATGAAGACCTGGCCGACTCCTTGCGCCGACTCGATCACGTTCTTTACGTAGCGGTCGCCCAATACGTACAGCTCGCGACTATCACGATTGCCCGAGACCGCCAGGGAAATGATCGGCGAGGCGTCCAAGTCCTGCTTGCGAACCACCGGCGGATACGTGTCCTCCGGCAGGCGATTGGCCACGCTGGACACCGCGTCGCGGACGTCCTGCGCGGCCGCGTCAATGTCGCGGTTCAGATTGAAAGTAATAATCAACAGCGAGTTGCCGTCCCGCGACAATGACCGCAGCTCGTCAATTCCATTGACCGTCGCCACCGCGTCTTCCAGGACCTGGGTCACCTCGGTTTCGATTTCGTCCGACGATGCGCCCGGAAGATTCGTGAAGACCATCAACGTCGGCAAGTCCATCTTCGGGAATCGATCGATTCCCAAGTGTTGGTAGGCGGCCGCCCCGGCCACGACCATGGCCATCACCAGCATCAAGGCGAACACGGGCCTGCGGACACAAATTTCAGCTAGCCACTGCAAGCACAAACTCCTTCAACATCCGTCCAGCGCCATCGACGACGGCCAGGCGCTCGCGTCGACGCGAGCGACCACGGGTCCGCCAATTCCGCGATAGGCCTGAGCGGTTGGGGACCAACATAATTTCACTGACCCAAGAGTGCCGCGCGATCGTCGGGACTGTCCGGCGGCTCGCGGCTGACGCGCACGACGCCCTCGCGACCCAGCCGGCCATTGGACAAAATAACATCGCCGGCCTCCACGCCCGCGAGAATTTCGACGTATTGGGCGTCGCGGCGGCCGGTCCGAATCGGCCGAGGTTCGGCCTTGTTGTCTTTGACGGCCCACACCTTTTCCACTCCGCCAAAGGCGACCACGCTCGTGAGCGGCACGGCCAGGACGCTTTGGTCGGCGTCGACCAGGATGTCTCCCTCCGCAAACAAGCCCGAGCGCCAGCGGCCGGCCCGATTATCGATGTCGGCCTCGATCATCAAGGCACGGCTGCTGATGTCCAGCGTCGGGCTGATGCGCGAGATCTTGGCTTCGATCGCCGCGGTCTGTCCTTCGAGATAGACGCGAATTGGCTGCCCGACGCTTACGCCCGATGCCGCGCGCTCCGGTACGCCGGCCCGAAAGCGCAGCGGGTCAATGCGGACTAGCGTCGCAACCCTTTGGCCCACGGTCACGTAGCTGCCGGGGGCGACATGCCTTTCCTGAATGATGCCGACGAAGGGAGCTTTGAGCATCGCGTCCTCGCGGTTCTGCATGGCCAGCGCCAGCTCGGAACGCCGCAAGGCCAGGAGGGCTATCTGCTCATGCACGGAGTTCAACGCCGAACGGTAGCGGGCTTCGGCCACGTGCATCGCCGTTTCGCGAGTTTGTATTTCTTCCTGCGTAAAGGCACCTTTGCTCTGCCGGTCGCGAACCCGTTGCACGTTAAGTCGAGCGTCTTCAAGCAGAGCCATCTCCTGCACGACGGGAGGCGCCTTGGTCGGTTCGAGCTTGTCGTCGGGCGTGCTGCCCTTGAGGCCAACGGTGGCGCGGGCCTGCGCGACTTGCGCCTCAGCTTGCTGCACTTTCAGGTCGAACTCTTCGGTATCGAGCTTTGCCACGACTTGTCCTTTTTCGACGCGCATGCCAAGGTCGACCAGCACTTCCTTGACGCGACCGGCCACCTTGGTGCCCAGCACGGCCAATTCATCCTCGATCAGCGTCCCCTGAGTGCGCACGGTATGCGGCCACGGCCGCAGAGCAACCTCGACCACGCTCAGCGGCGTTTGGTCGGCGGCCGGGGCAGCCGCAGGCGAGGACTCGTCCGGCGCCGGCGCGTGCTGACTGCATCCGCCGCACCACAATAGCACGGGCGCCACGGACAACACCGCCCCCTGGACAATTCGCGGGAAACCAATCCGCCTCATCGGAAAGCCTCTGCAGGGAGGGCGCTTAGCTTCGGGAAGGATATCACCAGGCAGGCCGTAGCCTTCGATTCTAACTGACCGCCAGCGGTAGTTCCAGAAGAATGCCGGCGGGCGGTTTCATGGGGCGGCTACCTGGCCTTGCCCGGGTCGGCCGCAATGCAAGCGGTGCGATTGAGTTTTCAGGAAACAGTGTCACTCAGACAGTTTCCAGAAGTAGGGCGTCAGTCAGCGCGCCGGGCGGACAGCTTTTGGCCCGCCATTTCCACTTCAAAACCCTTCGCCTGGCCGTCCTCACCAGCGAACTGGACGCGAATGCCAGAGTCCTTCGAGGAAACGAACTGGCGGTTGCCCTGGTACTTCAAGCGGTCTCGCGGCTGGCCTTCGGGCGTCGCGTACAGCTTGCCATCTTCGGCCGTGAGTTCGACACGGCCATCGGCCAGTTGATACTTGCCGACCAGTCGCTCGAGCAATTCGGCCTCGATAGGCAAATCGGCGACCGGCTTTTCTTCAATTCCCAGCAGCAGGTTGGCAATTCGGTTTTCCACGCCCCCGACGTTCGCGCCAGCGGTGTTTGAGAGCACGATGACCGCCAGGCGGTCCGTCGGATAACGCGCGATCATCGTCGAGAAGCCATTGATTCCGCCGCCGTGACTGAGTTTGCGATGACCCGCCAACTCGCCGAGCCCCCAGCCGTACCCATACGGTCGCGTTGCACCGTCGGCCAGGCGGGTTTCTCGATACATCACCTCATACGAAGCCGACGTCAACAAGTTGCCGGCTTCCAGCGCTTGGTGCCATTTGACAAGGTCGAGCACGTTCGACACGAGCGCCCCCGCGGCGCCTGGAGCGTCCATGCTGAGCGGATCGTCGTTTACCAGTTGCCCCACCAACAGTTTGTAGCCCATCGCTCGATGCCGGATGAGCGGCCGCGTGTCTCCGTAGCGCGTAGCGCTCATTCCCAGCGGCCGGAAAATCTGCTCTTCGAGATGCTTGGCATAGGTCTGGCCGCTGATTTTCTCGATGATCATACCCAACAAATAGTAGCCCGAGTTGTTATAGAGCCACTTCGTGCCGGGATCAAAGTCGAAAGGCTCGTTCTTGAACACCCCCAACAATTCGTCGTGCGAAAAATCCTGTCGGGCGCGTTTGAAGAAATCCTTTTGGCTCGTATAGCTCTTGATGCCCGAAGTGTGATTCAACAAGTGATGCACGGTGACCTTGTGGCCCGCCGTGGGATAGTCCGGCAAGAACTTTGTCAGCTCATCGTCGACCGACAGTTTTCCTTGCTCGGCCAATTGCATGATGGCCAGGGCAGTGAATTGCTTGGTGATCGAGCCCAAGCGGTAAATGGTCTCGGCGGTGGCCGGGACGTCGTTTTCCAGGTCGGCGAAACCATAGCCGCGCGCCAAGACGAGGCGGCCGTCCTTGACGACGGCGACGGCGTACGAGGCGACCTTCTTTTGATCGATGCCCTCGGACGTGATGCGATCAATCGCTTCGATGGTTCCATCGGGCACGGCGGCAAACGTTGCGCCACGTTGAGCGATCGCCGCGCTTGCCAGGGCGAGGAGGAAGCGAATCCAGCGCATGATCGACAAGGTGTTCATCAAACTGCTCCCGCCTGAAGGTCGTGGGCTGGTCGAGCGGAGCCGGAAAGTCGGCTCGACGGCCTCCTATATAACAGAGCAGGGGACCTATACCAAATTCACCGAAGCAAACTGGTGTCGTTGGTTGGATGAGGTCCCGCAGGGAGCACTCTCCCGTCGGGTCCGAAAAAAGTTATCGCCGTCATGGATCGAGTCCATGACGGCGAGTACCTGACAGGCCAGTCGACCAGCAAACCGCGCAAGACGGTCGACGGGCCGTTGAAACTAGCCACTATCGTGCCTGTCGAAGCCGGCTCCTGGCAGCACAACCCTTTTCACCGTTTGGGTTGCCGTGGCCGCCACGGGATCATTCGATTGTCATCCGCCCGCTGACGAGCGTTCGCGGTCCGCGGCTGCTCGACTGGCGTGGAGTTGGATGTTCACTGCAACGGCTTGGGGGGAACATAGACGCCCAGGTCCGTCAGGTACTTGGCGACGCGCTCGTGCCCCTCGGTAGATTGTCGAACCATCACGTAGTTGCCGGCGGCATAAATGGGC
>JBGQHN010000228.1:0-7597 GCA_041497975.1 Planctomycetia bacterium
CGGCGGGCTTGAAGGACGAGAGCACCATCCACACCAGCGGCGTGGCAAACGCCGCCGCCACGAGCAAGAGCAGCGCGTGCGCCACCAACGGTGGTGGTCCCGATCGATTCATCGCTCGGCCTCCAGTCGCGCTTGGACGCGACGCGTGGCGTTTTCCAAAGCTTCGCGAGGGGGCGTGAGCTTGTACAGCGCGTCTTCGGCCGCGCGCATCACCTCGTCCTGAAAAAACTGCGCGCCGATCACGGCCGGAGTCGGCATCTGGTCGGGGCTGGCCGCCAGGCGCACGAACTCGCCGAATAGCGGCTGGGTGCGCAGAAAATCCTGGAACGTCGCCTGCTCGACCACCTTCCGCGAGGCGGGAATCCATCCGCCGGCGGTGCAAGCCCTCGCGGCCTCGGCCTCATGGCCATCGAAGCCACTCCAGAATTTCATGAAGGCCCACGCTCCTTGCCGGTTCTTGGCGCCGCGCGGCACGACAAAAAAGTTTCCGTTCACCCAACCGGCGTCTTTGCGGCCGCCGGGAGGCGGCGGCAGCGGCACGACGCCGTAGCGCGGCGGCTTGTCACCGCGCGATTGCGCGGCCGCTCGCACCGCCGCGATTTCGGCCACGCGCCATTGGCCATCCATCACCAGGGCGTAGCGCCCCTCGAGCAAGGGGAACGCCGCTCCGGGCAGCGCCTGGTCGCCCTTGCGAAAGCGGGCCACCTGGTCGGCGCCGTACAACCGGCTGTAGGAGGCCATCCAATCGAGCGCCGCGACGATCGGCTCGCTGTCGGCGGTGACGCGCTCGGCCTGGAAGTCGTAAAAGCCCCCGCCAAACACGATGCCCCAAGACCAAATGCGCCGTGGGTCGGGCAGAAAGCCGTAACGCTCGCGCGGCGCCGGCACACCGGGCGGCGCAATCGTTACCGCCGCACGGTCCAGCTCCGCGAGCGACCGCGGCGGTTCGAGCCCAAACTGGTCCAATATGTCGGCGTTGTAATACAGTGCGCGAATGTCGAGCCCGTTGCACAGGGCGTACAGGCGGCCTCGATAGCTGCCGATGTCGCGGGCCGCGGGAAACAGCCACCGCTCAAGCGCGGCATATTCGGCGGCGGTGGCCAACTCGTCCAGCGGCACCAGCGCGCGGCGATGAGCCCAATCGGCGACGATCGGATCGTCTTGATTGACCACGTCCGGGGGATCGTCGCCGGCGACGCTCAAAAAGAATTTCAGATCCAGGTTGTTGCCCGGCATGGCGATCGGCCGCACAAAGAACTTGCTTTGGGACGCGTTGAACCGCTCGACGATCCCCTCGACCACCGCGCGATCTTTTCCGCCCCAGAAGTGCCAGAACACGACCTCCTCGCGCCCGGGCGGACGGCGCCAACGCGCATTGCTCGCATCGCGCAAGGCCAACACGCCCACGGCCACCAGCAGCGCGGCGCCGATCGCGTGTTTAAAACCTTTGGCATTCACGGCCCATGGCACTCCGGGTTGGGGTTTGCTCGCGGCTCGCAAGGCGCGAGTATCCGCTCGAGATTTGCGGCTTACCGCCCGACTCCCTGGTAATAGACCCAATGGCGCGACGAGCGGAACAAGCCCCAGGTGATCAACATGACCAGCACGAGCAGGGTCCAGGCGATGGCCGAGGCGTAGCCCATTTCCAGATACTTGAACGCCGAGAGAAAGATGTAGAGCGAAAGCATCAACGTGGAGCCGGCCGGGGCGCCTTGCCCCTCGCTCACGATATAGACTTGCGTAAAGGCCTGCACGGCGTGGATCAAGCCCATCACGAGGTTGAAAAAAATGACCGGCGAAAGCAGCGGCAAGGTGATGTGCCAGAAGCGGCGCAGCGCGCCGGCCCCGTCCAACTGGGCGGCCTCGTGCAGCTGGGGCGGAATGTCGCCCAACGCGGCCAGGTAGATGATCATGAAATTGCCCACGCCCCACAGGCTCATCAGCACCAGGGCGTCCTTCGACCCGAAGCCGCCCTGGCCGGCAAACCAGCCCGGCAGCCAGGCCGCTTCGGCCGTGCTGTTGAACCAGCCGGGCGTCGGAAGTCCAACGCCTGAGAGCAGGTAGTTAACCAGCCCCGCTTGGGGATTGAGCAGCCACATCCACAAGATCGAGCTGGCCACGGCCGGCACGACCGAGGGCAGGAAGAAGAGCGTGCGATAGACGGCCCTGCCGCGCACGTTCCACGACAGCATGACCGCCAGCCCCACGCCCAGGGCGATCGACAGGGGCACGCTCGCCAGCGCGTAGTAGGCCGTGTTCCAAACCGCCTGTCCAAATCGCTGGCCGGTCCACAACTCTTCGGCCGCGCGGCGATAGTTGGCGGCGCCGACGTACTCGGGCGGCGAGAGCATGTCGTAGCGGTCGAAGCTCCACACCAGCGAAGCCAGAAACGGATAGACCACCAGCGCCAAAAAACCGATCAGCCACGGCCCCACGAACAGAAGAGCCCTGGCGAATGTGCGCATGCGGGTCGCCGACATGGAAAGTCACATGGTTGGCGCGTAGAATTGGGTGGTGCGCAGCAGCACGCTTTGCCCAGACTACACCGTGGCCCGCCATTGTAGGCCCAGGTCGGCAGGTGTGCCACGGTTGGCTTGTCCAACCGTGCCAATCGCCGTGGCGTTTGCGAAAGCGAAGCACTGCTGGGCAAAGCCAGCAGTGGCACCCAATTTGAGAACGCGAAGTGTCCGCCAGCAGATCCAAAGAGCTGGGGCGCCACTTTGTCACTTCGTTCCCGCCAAGTCAGCGACCGCCGGGTGGCCTATCGCCAGCGGCGCTTAACGAGCCTATCTGGTTGCACATCAATCCCTCGATTCGGCCGATCCGGCCTGGTCTAAAGTGCGTGCTACACTTAACTAATTGACGGAGTTTTTTGGTCGCGCATGAAATCCCTCTCCACCAAACATGCCCGGCGGCGGTTCAACGTCGCCCGCGACATTCACGGCGTGCCTCATATCGCGGCCAGCACATGGCGGGGCGCGTTGTACGGCCTGGGCTATATGCACGCCCTCGATCGGCCCACGCAAATGCTCTTTTCGCGGGCAGTAGCCAGCGGGCAGGCGACCGAACTGTTGGCCGACAAGCCCGAGTTGTTGGAGATGGATCGGTTTTTTCGCCGCACGGGCCTGTACCTGAACCTCGACGCGGAAGTCGGCAACCTGGACGACAACACGTTCGACCAACTGACCGCATATTGCGAGGGGGTCAACGACGGCATGAAGAACTCGGGGCGCTCGCTGCCCATGTGGGCCGCCGGGTTCGTGCCGCAGCCGTGGAATCAGCGATCGGTGCTGCTGCTGGGGAACCTGCTCAGTTTCGGCGGACTCGTCGTCGGCCAGCAGCAAAATGAGCGGATCCTGCTCGACTTGATCCATGCCGGCGTGGCGGACGACAAATTGCGCGAGTTGTTCAGTCCGCTTTTGGACCGGGCCGACTTCGATCTGCTGCGCCAAGTGAAAATCGCCTGCCAGCTTTCGGACGAGGCGCTGGAGATGATTACCGATTTGCCGCGCCTGGCCGGCAGCAACGCCTGGGCCGTCAGCCCCCGCCGCAGCGCCACGGGCGCGCCGTTGATTGCCTCCGACCCGCACTTGGAGGTCAACCGGCTGCCGGCGATCTGGTACGAAGCCGAATTGCACTGGGGCGACAACGAGTACGTGCTGGGCGCGACTTTGCCCGGCTGCCCGTTGTTCGCCGTTGCCCGCACGCACAACGTCTCGTGGGGCGTCACATATCTGAAAGGCGACACCTGCGATTACATGATTGAAGACTGCCGGCCCGGTGGCGACACCGGGTGGCAGTATCGCCGTGGCGAGGACTGGTCGGACTTTCAAGTTCGCGAGGAACGCATCGCCCGCAAGGGCCGCGCCGCCGAAACCCTGCGCGTGTACTACAACCAGCAGGGAACTTTAGAGTCGGATCCGCAACCGGGCACTCCAGGATACTATCTTTCGAGCTCCTGGATCGGCGACCAACTGGGCTCGGGTCTGTCGATCGCGACCTGGCTGGAAGTGGTCGCGGCCCCCTCGGCGGCCGAAGGCATGGACATCGCTCGCGAGTGCCCGCTGCCGACCTTGTGCTGGGTGTTTGCCGACCGCGAAGGACACATCGGCATGCAAGCCAACGGCTGGTTTCCGCGGAGGCCCCGAGAGCACAACGGCCTGTACCCGATTCCGGCGTGGGATACTCACAATCACTGGCGCGGCAGGCTGTCGAGCAGCTTGCTGCCGCGCGTGTACGATCCGCCGGAAGGGTTCGTGGCCACGGCCAACGAAGACATCAACCCGTCGGGCGGCCCGCTGCTGATATCGCAACCGGTGCCCGACTATCGCAAGCGGCGGATCGTCGAGCGATTGGAGCAGTTGACCAGTGCCACGGTCGAGGACATGCAAGCGCTGCAATATGACGTGGTCAGCCTGCAGGCCCGCGATCTGTTGGCGGTGTTTTTGCCATGCATGCCGGAGGGCAAGTTCAAGGAACGGCTGTCGAAGTGGGACTGCAGCTACACGACGTCGAGTTATGAGGCGACGTTGTTCTCGCACTTGTACCGCAACGTGCTGTTGGAGATTTTTGGGCACGAGCACGGGATCGGCTGGCGGCGCATGATGTATCTGTGCAGCCGGGTCGGATTTTCGACGATGGTGCTGACGGCGATCGACCGGCTGTTGCTCGAGAAGGACTCGCTGTGGTGGCAGGGACGCGACAAGGCCGCGCTCGTGCGCAAAGCGGCTGAGCGCCTGGCCGAGGAAAAGGACCAGCCCTGGTCGGCGATCAATGCCTTTCACTTCACCAACCGCTACGTCGAGGGCCGTTTTGTCGGCCGGGCATTTGGATTCCACACCCGCGAGATGCCGCTGCCCGGCTGTCACGCCACGCCCTTCCAGGGGCACCTGCTGCGCGCGGCGCGCCGCGAGACCTCGTTCGCGCCGTCCTATCATTTTGTCGCCGACATGGGCACCGACGAAGCCTGGACCAATCTGCCGGGCGGACCCAGCGAGAGCCGCGTGTCGGGCTACTACAAGAACGACATCCCGCGCTGGCGCAGCGGCAAGTACAAGCGGCTAGCCGTCGAACAATGCGAGCCGCTGTAGGCGGGTGCTCGGCAGCAGCGGTTAAAGACCGTCGGGGACAGTCCCATTTTGCTCCCAAGACTGCGCAAAATTGGGACTGTCCCCCTCTCCGGATCGCCGCGCGAACGAACTCCATCCAGTCGCCGCAACGAGGGCCAGATGAAAAGCGGGACAGGCACCTCGCAGGCACGATTTTTCATCGGCTCGGGACGACGGGCTCGGAGCCAGTCCCGTTTTTCACTGGCCTGGAGATTCGCGCAGACGAGCGGCGGGATGGTCGCTAAACTCGCGCGTGTGACGGGAAATGCCGATGGGAGCCGTGGTTTGATAACTCCTCGCGTCACACACAAACATTAGATCGGGGTATTTGCTGGGGCTCGGCATCGCGCCGTGTATCCATCAAGGCCCGCCGTCGAAAGCGCAAATTCGCTTGCGCTTCGGCCGCGGGCCTTTTTTGTTGGTCTTCGCTCGAACGGACAATTTGGCAATGGATGCCGATATGCAACCGGACGATCGCGACGCAGAATCTGAAGCCGATCGAGAACACGAACCGCAGCGTTCGGACACAGATCGTTCCGATGTACGCGCGTCCGATAGTCACGCGGACCACGAAATCGCCGATGACAGCGAGACACCCGACAATTTCGCCGCGCAATTTCCGCCAGCCGAAGGTCAGCCACTGCCGATAGCCGATTCGACCGATATTCGTGGCGCGGATGACGTTGAAGTTGTGGATATGCGGGCCGCCGATCTTGCGATACCCCGCGGAGATTTCGACGCGAGCTCAATCGAAGCTGAAGATCACGGGCTGACCGACGACTTGGCAGTCTCACACGTCGAAGCCGAGTCGCCGACGGAGGTCAGCTTCGAGCAGCAGTCGCTGGCCGTCGAGCCACTCGAAACAAGCGATGATGTCGCGATCGAAGCCCAGACACTTGGCAATTCACCGCTCGATCGAGTTGACGCAACGTCGGACGATTCGCAGACAACAGCTACATTCTCGTCCGAGTCCGGCGAGTTTGGGGAGCCGGCACTTCCAGCTCCGCCGCGGGCGGACGTTGATTTGTCTTCCAGTGAAATCGTTAACAGTCCAGCTTGGACGCCGGACCTCTTTCAGTCGACGGTAATCCAGCCGACAGGTGAAACGATTGAGCCACGATCGTCCGACCTAGACACCGATTCACGCGATTGGTCGGCCGACGCTTATTCCGACACGACGGGGCGCGAACCCAGCAGTCCGTTTTTCGTTGCTGCCGGGCCGACGCCGCCAACGATGCCCGGCGAATCGGCCGGTGAGTCTCAGGTCTTCCGAATGCCGCCACTGTTGCTGAAAGTGCAACGCGCCGATTGGGAACTGCGGATCGAGAAAATCATCGACGAGGCCGCAAAGCGAATGGACCAGATCGCGAAGGACCGCATCGACGCGGAGCTGAGTTATCGCGATCACGTTGACGCTGCTCAAAAGCGCGCGCTTTACCGCTAGCGGCTGGAGGAAAGTCACTGTAGCGCAAATCGAGCGCGCTTCTCGGCAAACCATGGACGGTAGCGGAAGCATGATGGACCAGATTGGCCAGTGCCGGGACCTGTTGCGGGCGGTGTTTCGCGAAGCCTGGGTGGAAATGGAGCGCGAGTCGCGCGAGTTTCTCGACCCGTTAGAAGGCTGGGTCAACAATCTTCTGCAACGCAACCTGCCGCCCGATTGGCGCGAGCGACTCGAAAGCTTTCTGGCGCCTTGGGAAGCCGAAGGATTTCGACTGACGCCCGAGAGCGTGCGCAATCTACAAGCTTGGATCGAGGCCTGGGCCGAGTTTCGCGGCTTATTGCCCGTGAAGACCGCGGCAATGGCGTCCGCGACTGCTACCACGGGCGCCGACGCCCCGCGGCCGTTCGTCATTCACGTCACGCCCAACGTCAGCGGCCCGCCGGATCCATCCATTCCGAAATCCGACGGCGTCGAACTGGCAGGCCCGGGGCCGGAAACCACCGCACCATTCAAGCAGAAGGTGCAGGCCGCCCTGGAGATTCTCGATCCGGTTGTCGGCGACTGGTGGAAGCGGCCCAGCGTCAGCGGCATCGTGCGCTCGCGCGACGCGAACAGCTGGTTCAAGTTCTTTCGACGCAACTTCTATAGCGAGGCGCCAAAGGGAGGCCAGGTGCTCATCGTAGTCGATCAGAACTTCAACGCCGGCCAGACCGCGGCGGCCATTGTTCAGGAGGCACGACTGAATGTATCGGCCGACTCGCTAGGCCCGCGCTTCCGCGAAGACATGATGTGGCGCGGGGACCCTGCGAAGGAATACCAGCGCTGGCGTAGCGAGGCGTTTGCGCAAGCGGCCGGACTGGCGGCCATGCTTGCCGAGATTTACGTCAAGACGCTCGCTTCGATTACGCCCGGCGGCCAACTCGTCGTCACGGTCGACGACGTGGCGACCAATGGCCTCTCTTGGGATCAGTTGATCCTGCTGCTCCCGTTGATGGTCCACGCCCCCAAGGGCATCAAGTTCATCACGCTGGTCACGAAGAAGTTC
>JBGQHN010000229.1:0-7566 GCA_041497975.1 Planctomycetia bacterium
GAGGTAGTCGCTGCGCCCGGAATTCAAGGGGGCGATGAAATCCGCCAGGGCGAGAAAGCTCGTCTGGCCCTGGCGTTGCCATTGCTGGCGCAGCGTGTGGAACCGCGCCAGCTCATGTGTGTGCGACTCGTCGGTGAACAACACGATGTCGTCCCCGACCGACGCGGCGGGCCAGAAGCCGTATACCCCGCGGGCCTGCAACAGCTTTTTGGAGACGATCTCGTCCAATAGCGCCCTGGCGTCCTCGAACAGTTTGCGGGCCGCTTCGCCGACCTTGGGGTCTTCGAGAATCTTTGGATACTTGCCCTTAAGTTCCCAGGTGAGAAAAAACGGCGACCAGTCAATGAAGTCGACGAGCGTCGCCAGGGGAAAGTCGTTCAACACCTTGATGCCCGTGAACTTCGGAACGTCGATTCGCACCGACGTCCAATCGGTCGCGAAGTGCTGTGCTTTGGCCTGGGCGTAGGGCACAAGCTGCACCTGCTGGCGGCGATTGAACGATTCGACCAGCGCCTGCTGTTCCTCGCGGTTGCGAGCCTCGAAGGCCGGTTTCATCTCCGGGCTCTTCAAGCGATCGACCACTCCCACGCTGCGCGAAGCGTCGAGCACGTGGACGGTCGAGTGGCTGTACGCGGGCGCGATCTTGACGGCCGTGTGCTTGGCACTGGTGGTGGCGCCGCCGATCAAAAGCGGGATCTGAAAGCCCTGCCGCTGCATTTCGCGGGCCACGTGCACCATCTCGTCCAGGCTGGGCGTGATCAAGCCCGACAGCCCGATCATGTCGACCCCTTCCTTGATTGCCGTTTCCAGAATCTTTTCGCAGCTCACCATCACGCCCAGGTCGATGACCTGGTAGTTATTGCAACCCAGCACGACGCCGACGATGTTCTTGCCGATGTCGTGTACGTCGCCCTTGACGGTGGCCATCAGGATTTTTCCGCGGGCGGCGTGTGACGGGACGTTGGATTGCCGTTTCTCGTCTTCCATGAACGGAAGCAGGTAGGCGACCGCTTTTTTCATGACGCGCGCGCTCTTGACGACTTGCGGCAGGAACATCTTTCCGGCCCCGAACAAGTCGCCCACGGTTTGCATGCCGTCCATCAGCGGACCTTCGATGATCTGCAAGCAGCGATCGTATTTCTTTCGCGCTTCTTCGACGTCCTGGTCGATATGGTCCACGATTCCCCTGACCAGGGCATGGGCCAGCCGCTCTTCGACGGTTCCGTTGCGCCAAGCCAGCGTGGCCGCCTCGCCCTGCGGCGATTGCTTCTTCACCGTTTCGGCGAACTCGACCAGCCGCTCCGTGGCATCGGCGCGGCGATTCAAGAGCACGTCTTCGACGAGCTCCAAAAGCGCGGGCGGAATCTCCTCGTAAACGGCCAGTTGACCGGCGTTGACGATGCCCATGTCCATGCCGGCGCGAATCGCGTGGTACAGGAACGCGGAGTGGATCGCCTCGCGCACCACGTCATTGCCGCGGAACGAGAAGGAGACGTTGCTCACGCCGCCGGAGATCTTTGCGCCCGGGCAGCGGGCTTTGATCCGTGGGATCGATTCGAAGTAATTGACCGCGTAATTGTTGTGTTCCTCGATTCCGGTGGCCACGGTGAGGATGTTCGGGTCGAAGATGATGTCCTCGGCCGGAAAGCCGACTTCCTCGATCAGCAGGCGATAGGCGCGCTCGGCGATGGCGACCTTGCGGTCCGTGTCCGTGGCCTGCCCTTGCTCGTCGAAGGCCATCACCACGACGGCCGCGCCGTAGCGGCGCACCAGGCGGGCATAGTGCAAAAATTGCTCTTCGCCTTCCTTCATGCTGATCGAATTGACGATGGCTTTGCCCTGCACGCACTTCAGGCCCGCCTCGATGACCGACCACTTCGAGCTGTCGATCATGATCGGCACGCGAGAAATCTCCGGCTCGGCCGAGATCAAATTGAGGAATTTGGTCATGGCCGCTTCGCCGTCCAACATGCCCTCGTCCATGTTGACGTCGATAATGTTGGCGCCGGCCTCGACCTGTTCGCGGGCCACGGCAATCGCTTGTTCGTAGTTGCCGTTCAGGATCAGCTTGGCGAACTTTTTCGATCCCGTGACGTTGGTGCGCTCGCCGATCATGATGAAATTGCTGTCGGGCCGCAGCGTGAGCGGTTCCAAGCCGGACAGCCGCGTCAGCGGTTCGATGCGCGGGCGGCGACGCGGGGTCGTGTGCGCCACCGCGTCGGCAATCGCGCGGATGTGCGCCGGCGTGGTGCCGCAGCAGCCGCCGACCATGTTCAGCCATCCGTTGGCCGCAAACTCGCCCAACGTGTGGGCCATCATTTCGGGCGTTTCATCGAACCCGCCGAATGCATTGGGCAGCCCCGCGTTCGGATAGCAGCTCACGTAGACCCCGGCGATTTGGGACAGCTCCTCGATGTAGGGACGCAGCTTTTCCGGTCCTAGCGCACAGTTCATGCCCACGCTGAACAAGTCGGCGTGCGAGATCGAATTCCAGCAGGCCTCGACGGTCTGGGCCGACAGCGTCCGGCCCCCCTCGAAAATCGTAAACGAGCCCATGACTGGCACGCGCACGCCGCTGCGCTCGAAGTAGCTCTCGATGGCGAACAAGCAGGCCTTCATCACCAGCGTGTCGAAGGCCGTTTCGCACAGCAACAGATCCACTCCGCCGTCGACCAGCGCCTCGACCTGCTCAAGGTACGTGGCCACCATCTGGTCGAACGTCGCGCCGCGATAGCCGGGATCGTTGACGTTGCCGGCGATCGAAAGCTGCTTGTTGGTCGGGCCGATCGACCCGGCCACGAACCGCGGCTTCTCGGGCGTTCGCAGGTTCATGTCATCCACGGCCCGACGCGCGATCGCGCAAGCGGCCAGGTTCAATTCGCGCGCGTGGTGGGAAAGCTCAAAATCGGCCATCGCCACGCTCGTGGCGCCGAACGTATTGGTTTCGATGATGTCCGCGCCGGCTTCCAGATACTGACGGTGAATCGCTTCGATCGCCTCGGGCTGGGTGATCGAAAGGATGTCGATGAAGTTCTTCAGGTCGCGGGGATGGTCGGCAAATTGCCGTCCGCGGAAATCGGCTTCGCCATAACCCAGCGCGTGCACCATCGTGCCCATGGCGCCATCGAGCACCAGAATGCGCTCGCCCAGCAGCTTTTCGAGAAGTTGCCTGGTGTGAACTTGTTGCTGGATGACTGCCATGAAAGGAGTGAGCGCGTAAGGCCTTTTGCAATAAGTGATTATCGCGTTGGACGGGACTCTGGGCGATCGATCGGGCCCGCGGGGGCGCTGAGCTGGCACTGAGCGTGGCGATGGAAGAGCGCGACACCGGTCAACTATCTCACACTCCCAAGCGGCCTGCAAGCTGTAGGCCGGTGCGCTTAAGTGTACCCTCCCAGGGCAAGTAAGCGGTTGCATGCCTTGCATTTATTTCCATCAACGAGACCCGACAACAGCACTTGGTTCGCGCCGAAGTTAAGCCAGCCTGCGGGTGGGTAGGGCCGGGGCAACGTCTCGACACGGGTGTGCCCGGTGATGGACAGCTCGATGTCGTTTGAAGTCGTCCCATTTTCCGCATAGCTCCTATCCGTTGCATTTCGGATAGTGCTCAAGATCGCTACCACCCGGACCGATAGGAGAGTTAGCCGCAGTGTGCGCGCGTTTGTTGGGCTGCGCGGCGCGGCTTGCCTTTCGGATGCTAATCGCATGACGCCGTTTTCCAGTCTCGCGCGAGAATACCGGACGACCGAGGACTCGACTTTGGCGCCCCGTGAAGAGTCGGTCATTGGCTACCCTCGCGAGACATTGGCCGATCCGCTCCTGGAAACAACGAGGCAGCCGTCGGACGTGATCGGATTGGAAGAAAACTTTCTGCCCAAAGTCGTGCTGCGGCTCCCTGACTTGAAAGCGCATACCCCTTGGCGTTCTAGCGCGCTAGTCCCGTTTGCCCGGCATCTGTATTGGGTTGTCTTAGCGCTGGGAGCGTTGTTTGCCGTGTGGCTGATTGCAAGCGGCAAGAAGTCCACTGGGCCGTCGAGGGACGAAGCTCCAAGCTGGACAAACCATAGCCCGATGCAAGGCGCGGCCCCAGCTTCGGGAAGTGAAACAACGCCGGCGCTGCAATGGCGAGCGAGCTCTTCTCAAGCTCCGTCAACGGAATCAAGTGAGGCGACGCGCGCCACGCAAGGGGAGCAACCGATCGCTCCGGTCGACGGCCCGGTCTTGGAGAACTTCCCGGCACCTGCGAATCCTGCCGCGAGGGACGAGTTGCAGACGCCGAGTGATGGCGCGGCGTTCGGGCAATCGCAAACGAACATGCGCACGGCGCGGGCCATCGACGAAACACGGTGGGACGGCAACTCGGGGGGCGTCAAGCCGAGCGAAGCCAGGCCGCTGGGCATAACCTCTGTGGTACCGTAATGACAACCCTCGATCGAGCATTCATCAAAGCCTTCGCCGACACCGCTCCCGGCGGCGCTGCACAAGCGCCTCGGGCCGAAGCGGCAAACCCGCCTCGCCGACCGCCGGTCGCGGCGAAAGCCCAACCCGACGTGTCGAGTCGCGCGGTGCCGACGGCCGGCGAGGCGGTCGCCGGCGCCCGGATTTCGAGGCCCCAGCCGACGGCGCCGCTGGCTCCCTTGTCGGCGTTCGCGGGCCAGGTGAAGATTCACGAGCCGTTTCGCGCCGAGGTCGAAGTCGATCGTTTTTCCTGGCCGCCCGCCTGCGAAGACCTGTTTTCGCGTGCGAAGGGGGCGTGGTCCCGTTTTATCGACCAGCTCATCGAACGCAGCGGACAGGGGCAAAAGTGCATCGCGATAGCCAGCGCGCACCGCGGTGAAGGCCGCACCACGGTCAGTCTGGCCCTGGCGCGCCACCTGGCAACCCGCGGTCTGAGAGTCGTCGTGGTTGACGCCGATTTGGAAAGCCCGAACTTGGCGCGAGCGTGCGGTCTGTCGACTTACACGTCCTGGGGCGAGGTGCTGCAGAAGGAATTGCCGTTGGGCGAGGCCCTGGTAACGGCCGTCGATGATGGCGTGACGCTGATGCCGTGGCGCGGATCGGCTGTGCACATGGCTCAGTTGGCCACCTCCTTGCGCACGGCCACGAGCTTCAACCTGTTGCGAGATCATTACGAGTTCGTGCTCTTGGATACGATGCCGTTGGTGGGGCAGACAAGTATTTCCGACTTCGCAAGTTTCGCCAGATCGATTCGGCTGGATGCCGTGTATATGGTCCAAGACTCGCGGTGGACGCTGGACGAACAATTGGCCGCCACCTGCGCGAAACTGCGGCGAAGCGGTTTGCCGGTCGAGGGAATCATCGAAAATTTCGTGTCACCCACCGGTCGCGTCGAATCGGCCGCGCGAGAACACTTCCGATCCGTCGCGAGCCCTGCGCCCGCGGCATCCAGCTAGTCGCCCCGAGGTAGTCACGATGTACAAAGCCTATTGGCAGTTGGCGGGCCGGCCGTTTGAGAACTGCACGGACGCACGGTTCTACTATCCCAGCGAAGTCCACCAGGGCGCGCTGCTCAAGCTGCGTTACGCGGTGGAAAACGAACGCGGGGCGGCCCTGCTGACCGGCGCGGCCGGATCGGGCAAGACCCTGCTGGTCAATTCGCTCAAGCGGCAACTGGACGAAACCTTTTCGCCGTTTGTGCATTTGGTGTTTCCGCAGATGACGGTCAGCGAGCTTTTGGCTTATCTGGCGGCCGAAATGGGAGCCCTGCCGAATCCGACCGCGAGCGTCCCGGTCGACGAGAGCGTCCGCCGGCTGCAACAGTTCCTGCTCGAAAATTCGCGCCGCGGGCGCCACGCCGTGATCGCGATCGACGAAGCTCACTTGTTGATCGATTCCGAAGCCTTGGAGACGCTGCGGCTGCTGATGAACTTCGAATCGGAGTCCAAGCCGGCCTTGACCTTGTTGCTGGTCGGCCAGCCCCAATTGCTGCCGGCGCTCGAGCGTCTGCCGGGCCTCGAGGCCCGCCTGGGCGTCAAATGCCTGCTGCGGCCGCTGAACCTGGAAGAGACCGTCAGCTACGTCAGCCATCGCATGACGGCCGCGGGCGCCACGCACGAAATCTTCACGTCCGAGGCCCTTACGACTCTGCACCACCTGACGGCCGGCAATCCGCGGCGCATCAATCGTCTGTGTGATCTGGCCCTGCTGGTGGGCTATGCCGAAGAGCAAGTTCGCATCAATGCCCCGCAGATCGAAGCCGTTTCCAACGAGCTGGTCACGATTGCGCCGGAATAGGTCCTGATGCGGACCGGCGCCGACGTGTTAAAATCGCGGTCGTGAATACCCTTCGTCGATTGCACGTGTTTTTGTCGGCCTGCGCCGTTTCAATTTTGTGCGGGGCCTTGCTGCTGGTCACCGCGTCGCGCATGCCGCTGGCATGGGACGAGGGCGACACGATCTTTCGCGCCGAAGAAATCGCGCAGTTGGCCGCGCAATCTGGAGTCGACGACCATCCTCAATTCTTGACGGCCGTCCGCGCGGAGGGGAACTGGCCGTTCACGACCCAGCGCGAAGGTCATCCGCCCCTGGCCGGCATCGTCGTCGCGCTGGGCCAAGGCATCGCGCCCTCGTGGCTCGATCCGCTCACCCGCGAGCGCTTGGGCCCGATCATGCTGTTTGCAATCGCGGCTGGCGCGATGTTCTATCGGCTGCAGCGCGAATATCGATTGCTCGTGGTGAGCTTGGTGGCGATTGCCGCCATGCTGACCATGCCTCGGCTGTTTGCCCACGCGCATTTTGCCACGCTCGATGCTCCGCTCACGGCCTGCTGGGTCCTGGCGTGGGCCGCGTTTGCTCCGGCCGCGCGCGACTGGCGCTGGATACCGTGCTTCGGCCTGGCATTGGGCCTGACGCTGTGTGCCAAGTTCACCGGGTGGCTGGCCCCCCTGCCCTTTCTCGCCTGGACCGTTTTGTACCGCGATCGAGGCGGATTGCGGGCGATTGCCGCCGGACTGGCCATCGCGCTGGGCGTGTTCGTCGCGCTGAATCCACCGCTGTGGGATGCTCCGCTGGCGGGGCTGCTGGAATTTTTCGATTTGAATTTGCACCGCGGCGTCCGCAGCGGGCTCAACATTTCCACCCAGTTCTTCGGGCGGATGTACAATCTCGATTATCCGCTGCCCTGGTACAACACGCTTGCGTGGACCGCGATCACGATTTCGCCCATGCCGCTGCTGTTTGGCTGCCTGGGAATCGTGGCCACGCTGCGCCGCTGGCGGACCGATCGGGCTGGGGTGCTGTTGGTTTGCCAATGGGCGACGCTCGTCGTCGTGCGGGCGTTGCCGTTTTCGCCGCCCCACGATGCGGAGCGGCTGATCTTGCCCAGCTTCGCGTTTTTCGCGGCGCTGGTCGGCGTGGGCTTCGGGCGCGCCTTGTACCGCAACTCGCTGCTCGAGCCCGACAAGATCGTGGCTCAGGGCTGGGCCAAGGTGGCATTGGTGCTGGCGCTGTCGGCCGCCACAGTAGATTCGATCGGCTACTTTCCGCACGGTCTATCGTTCTATAACCGGCTGATCGGCGGGCTGCGGGGCGCGACGGCGCTGGGCC
>JBGQHN010000230.1:0-7563 GCA_041497975.1 Planctomycetia bacterium
CCGAACTGACTCCCTATGCGTCCGATCCGACGGGCACCTGGCTCGACCCCTTAAAGTATTACGGAAATAACACTACGGGCCAGGTGTGGAACCAATATGCCCAGTTCCTGCACAAACCCAACGTAAGCATCGCTGGATTGAATTACGGATTTGCGTTCGACGACAAGGGCGCCCAGTCCTCGGACGTTGGCGTCGATCATTTCAACAGCGTGACCATTACTCTGGAGCCGTGGGCAGCGACCGCCCCGCCGCCGCCGACTCTGCCAGCGCGATACTCGATGCGCGCCTTCTTGGCATCATCGCGGTTGCGGCAGCCGGCGTGACAAAGGAACTGCGGGCATGCTCGCGAAGCGCGAGCACCCGCCCCACGCGATACTCGATGCGCGCTTTTGTGTCGTCGCGGTTGTAGCTGTCGGCCTAGCCGCTGGTGGCTTGGGCCACGGGCTTGGCGTCGGTTGGCTTCGCTGCGGGGGGCTTGGGCGCCGGGAACGACCGGAGAAGCTGGCCGTTGTCGACCAGCCATACGAACAACACGCTGTCCTGGCCGCCGGCCAGCGCGATCCGGCCATCGGCGCTCACGGCGCTTGAGTACATAAAGTCGTTCGAGCCGGCAAACGTCCGTTCCATGCCGCCGTTGTCGGTGTTGACCAGCCGCACGGTCTTGTCGCCGGAGGTGACAAACACCTTTTGCGTCGCGCCCACGAAATCGATGGCCGTGATTTCCTTGCCGAACGGCTGCGTCGTGCGGCGCTGGTCGCCGGTCAGAAAGTCCCAGATTTTGACCACGCTGTCGGCGCCGCAACTGGCCAGCACCTTGCCATCCGCCTTCCAGCTCACGCCCAGCACGTGGTGCGTGTGGCCCTCGAATGAGCGAGCCTGCGCGCCGGATGCGACGTTCCACACCTTGACGAAACGATCGGCGGCGGAAGAAGCCAGAAATTGTCCGTCGGGAGAAAACTCGAGGCCGAACACCGTATCGCTGTGAGCGTCGCCCTGCGCGCGCGCCAGGCTGCCGTCGGCGACATTCCACAGTTTCAATTCGCCGCTGCGCGAGGGCTCGCCGCCGCCCGTGGCCAGCAGCTTGCCGTCGGGACTGAACGCCAACGCCACCACGCGGTCGACCAGCGTCGCCGGGTCGTTGACATTGCCGATCGTGCGCTCGAGCGTCCAGGCGGGCGTCGGATTCCAAAGGATCGTCGCATTGTCGGCCCCGCCCGAGAGGATGTCGCCTTCGCGCGTGAAGGCACAGGCCGTCACGGGGGCCTTGTGGCCTTCGAACGTTTCGATCGGCGTGCCGTTGTCCGAGCTCCAGGTGCGCACCAGGTTATTGTCCAGGGCACTTGCGAGCTGCGAACCATCGGCCGAGTAGGCCAGCGAGCGGATCGGCTTCTCGGCGGCGGCTGCGAGTTCGTTGGCGCTTTTGACGTCAGCGGTTCTGGTGGCCAAAGTTGCCTCGGACGCTTTGAGCGCAGCTTCGGCCAGGGGCACATCGGTGACGGCCTTTTTGACGGCGGCCACGGCGGCGGCCGCTGCTTGTTCGGCGGCCATGTTGGCGGCTTCGGCGGCCGTGGACTCTTGCATGGCCTTGGTCAGGGCGGCCGCGGCGTCCTGGACCTTTTTCTCCGACTCCTTCACTTTCTTGTCGGCTTCTTCCGCGGCCTTCTTCGCCGCGTCATTGGCTTTGGCCAGCTCGGCGTTTTGCGCATCTTTCTCGGCCGCCGCTTTGGCCTGAGCAGCTTTTTCGACCGCTGCCTTGGAAGCTTCCATGGCCGCGGCTAGTTCCTTGTCGGCGGCCGCCTTGGCGTCGGTTGGGGCTTTTATGGCCGCCGCCTTTTCGGCCTTGGTCTTGGCCGCCGCATCCTTGGCCGTTTGACTGGTTGCCACCGCGCCGGCCGTGGCGATGATTTTGGCCTCGGCGTCGGCGACCGCTTGCTTGTCGTCGGCCACCTTGGCCGTGATTGCCGCCAGTGCCCGCTCAGTCTGTGCCACGCGGAACTGCGCGCGGAAATCGCCCTTCATGGCGGCGATCGGTTGCTTGTCGGGCGCGGCCCAGGCCGCGCCATCGGCCGCGTTCCAAAGCTTAATCAGGTTGTCGACGCCCCCCGACGCAATTTGCTTGCCGTCACCGCGCACGGCCAAGGCTGTCACCGCGGCGCCGTGCTTGATTTCGCGAATCTGCTGGTTGTTGGCCAGGTTCCATTGCCGGATCGTGCCGTCCGCGCTGGCCGAAATAAGCTGCGTCTTGTCGGTCGGCATCGCCGCCAGCCCGGACACGGGCCCCGTGTGGCCCGTCAACTGAGCGCCCGGCGTGAATGCTCCGCTGGCGTCAGCCGGCACGCTCCACAGCCGAATCATGTTATCGGCGCCGCCCGTGGCCACTTGCGCGCCGTCGGCCACTAGGGCCACGGCATTGACGGCCGCGGGCGTTTCGACTTGTCCGGCGGCCGAGCCATCGGCGACATTCCACGCTCGCAAGGTTTTGTCGAGTGAGGCCGACACCAGCTTGGCGCCGCCCGGCAGGAATTGCACGCTCGTGACCGGCCCGGTGTGGCCGGCGAGGGTTTTGGGATCTTTGCCGACAGCCAGGTCCCACAGCTTGATGGCGCCAGAAACTTCGCCCGCGGCGGCCCATTTGCCGTCGGGGCTGATGGCCAGCGACTGCACGCCCGCGCCGCCGCCGGCCAGGTCGGTCTTGTGGACGTTGTGCGGGCGGCGCCACAGCTTCACTTCGCGATAGCCGCCGGAAGCCAACAGGTCGCCGTCGGGGCTGAAGGCCAGCGACTGCACCAGGTCCAGATGCGCGACGGCCTGGTTCTGATACAAGCCGGAAGCGGCCAGCGCGGGGTCGGCCAGCCGCGCGGCAAGCTGTCCACTGGCGACGTGGTATACGAAGATTTGATTAGCGCGGCCGCAAGCGGCGTATTGACCGTCGGGCGTGATCGCCACCGCGTAAATCGGGTTGATAAGCGTCGGGAGCGATTGCCACTTGATGGGAGTGGTCGGCGTGGCGGTCTGGCCGGTTGCGCCTTTGTCGATCCACAACTTGATCAGTCCCAGTTGCTCGCTCGACAGGGCCACGGCGCCGACGTTGTTGTCGGCCGGCGGCATCATCGGTTCATCCTGGTGCGAGGCCACTTTCAACAGCAAGCTTTCGCCGCTCTTAGCGGCCACGACCGCAGGCCCGGAATCGCCTCCCTTGAGAATCGATTGAGGGCTTTCCAGGACGAGCGAGTTTTCCGCCTTTTTCGTGTTGTGGCAGGCGACGCAGTTCTTGGTCAAAAGCGGCAAGACGTCTTTTTCGAAGCTGACCGGCCCCTCGCGTTTGATGTCGGCGATCGCGATCGGTTTGGCTTCTTCGGCGCCTTGGGTCATCGTCGCGGTGGCGGTCAACAGGAACGGTACGGCGCTCGAGATCGCCAACAGGGAGCGAAAAGCGTTCACGTTTGTC
Source organism: Planctomycetia bacterium (assembly GCA_041497975.1). GTDB lineage: Bacteria > Planctomycetota > Planctomycetia > Pirellulales > PALSA-1355 > PALSA-1355. Next base: position 3,449 of record JBGQHN010000230.1, read on the forward strand.
ACCTTCAGGAGGGTGGGAAGGAGCTGGCCTGGTTGGATGTCGGCGGGGCGCACGGGAGTGTTCGCAAGGCGGGCACTTGCTGCGGATGCCGTGGCTCGTGCGCACAAGGAGCGGCACGTTCGCCTTGCGTACGTTCTTATGATAGTCTCAACGCAGCCGAGCGGGAAACGAAAAACGCCATCCTGGTCATCGCTTCTTCGGTTCTGGCCGGCGCCGCGCGGTGTCAATCGTGCCTCGCGACCAATGGGCTGCTCGGCGTCGGTTACAACTGGTTTCAAAACTGTCTGGGAGAGGGGGACAGCCCCATTTTGCTCCGCGGAATACCCAAAATTGGGACAGTCCCCGCCAGTTTTGAAACCAGTTCTAGCTAGTGATTGAACAGGAACTCTTTGGTGTTGACCAGCGCCCAAAGAATGTCCTCGTAGGCCAGCTTCTCGTCTTTGGCTTTCGACAAATGGCCCAAGGCCACGGCCGCTTCGTCCGCCAACGGCTCGCGTGAATAGACTCGCAGGTAAATCTCGCGCACTTTCTCCTCGCGCGAGCGATTCTTGTCGCCGGCCAACAGGCCCGCGCGCCCGCTGGCGGCCGAAAGTTTGCCTTGCACTTCCGACGAATTGAGCAAGTGCAGGCTCTGCGCCAAGTTGGCCTCGCTCGATCGCTCGCACTCGCAAGCGCTGGTCGATTCCGGACGGCCGAAGACCGTCAAGAAGTACGAATTAAAACCACTGTCGGGCAATTGCACGGCTCTCACGTTCTGCGGCACGCCGCCAAAACCGGTCTTCGATTCGGTGACCGAGTCGATGGCGTCCAGCAGCACTTCGGCCGGCAGCCGCTTGGGGTAGTAGCGCGAGTAGTTTTGCTTATCGTTCGCGTTGAAATCGTTGGGAGTCGAGGCCAACTGGTAAATCTGCGACGTGCAGATCGTACGCACCAGGTTTTTCAAGTCGAACTTGTTGTCGATGAAATGCCGGGCCAGGGCATCGAGCAATTCCTGGTTGGTGGACGGATTGGTGACGCGCATGTCGTCTTCCGGATCGACCAGCCCGCGGCTGAAGAAATGCTTCCAGTAACGATTGACAAGGGCCGGCGCAAAGAACTTGTTGTCGCTGGCGGTCATCCAATCGACGAGCGATTGGCGCGGATCGTCCTCGGTCGAGATCGTCGCCGGGGCCGCGCCCAAGCCGGCCGGAGAAACCGATTTTTGCGATTTGGGGTTCGTCGCCGACGGCGTGCCCCGCGAGTAAACGATGCGCTCTTCGCCGAACTGGACTCCCGGCTTGCGCTGCATCCGCGAAAAGAACGCCGCAAATCCGTAATAGTCCTGTTGGCTCCACTTCTCGAAGGGATGATGGTGGCAACGGGCGCACTGGATGCGCAGACCCAGGAACAGCTGCGCGGTGTCTTCGACCTGTTCATTGGTGTCTTTGACTTCGCGGTACCAGGCCACCGGCGGGTTCTGGCCGATTTCTCCGGTGGCGGTCAGCAACTGCCGCACGATCTGGTCATACGGCACGTTGGCGTGCAGGTTGTCGCGAATCCAATCGTGGAAAATCCGCGTGCCGCGAGCATAGGTCTCGTTGCGGCGCTTGTTCCGCAGGATCGAATTCCACTTGCTGGCAAAGTAATCGGCGTAGTCCGTGCTGGCCAATAACGCGTCGATCCAGGCTTCGCGCTTGGCTGGGTTGGAATCGCTGAGGAACTTTTGCGTCTCTTCGGGGGTGGGCAGGCGGCCGGCAATATCAATGGCCGCGCGCCGCAAAAAGGTTGCGTCGTCGCAGACCGCCGATGGCGGCACGCCCAGCGTCTTGAGTTTCTTGAAGACCAAATCGTCGACGAAGTTCTTGGGTGGCGGCGTCGACTCGACCGGCACACCCAGAGGAACGCTGGCCCGGAACACGCCGACCTGGCCCTGATAGCGGGCCATGACGGCCACGTCGCCGGTCAAATCGAGCGTCTTCACCAGCCCGCTCGCGCTCACCTCGGCCATTTCCGGATTGTTGGGCTCAAATTTCACCGTGCCGGTCACGTCCTCGGTGACGCCGTTGGTGTAATGCGCGATCACAAGCAACTGTTGCTCGGCGTTTTGCGGCATCGACCGCTCGCCCGGGAAGACCTCGATCCGCGCGACGGTCGGATCGGTGTCAGTGCCATAGGGCATGCCCTGCAGGATCCATCGACGCATCAACCGATATGAATGCGAATCGGCTTCCAGCCGTGTGCCGCCGCCGTGCGGAACTTCGCCAATCGGCTTCAGAAGCAGCAGGCTCTTGTCAGGCGACGCGGGAAACAGCCGCCGGCCGCGGCCTTCTTTCACGAGGTGCTCGAAATCTTCGGTGGGCTCGAAACCCAAAAGCGAGAGCCGAAACCCGTTCTGGCCGCTCGCTTTGCCGTGGCAACCGCCGCTGTTGCAGCCCAGCTTGGTAAAGATCGGCACGATTTGATTCGGGAAATTCACCAGCGGATCGTGACCGAAATGGACGACCGTGACCTTCAGCGTACCGGCCGGGCCGGAAGGACTGCGGGCCGTGATCGTGGCCGCCCCGTCGGACCGGGGAATGACCAGTCCCGACTTTTCGACCGCAACAATGCCGTCGGGAGCGACTTCGTAGCTTATGGTCGAGGTCAAATCATGTAATTGGCCGGTGGAAAACTTGCCAGTGACGACCAGCTGCTGGCGTGCGTCCTGCCCGTCGAGCGTGAAACTGTCGTCGACGGATCGGCCGCTTTCAAGCTGCACCTCGACGAGTTGGCCGGGATCACCCAACCCTGGACTAGCCGGGGCTTTGGAGTCGGCAGCCTTAACGTCGCCGGCCATGGCGGCCGGTGCCCAGGACAATCCGCCAAGCGAGGATAGAATAATGACGGCAGCAATTCGAGTGATCCGACTCGTCATGATGCTTGCCCTCTCGGGGTGTACGATTCGTCTTCCTAAGTCCATACGCCGAGTCGATCTATATCTGCCTGTTGAAAAATTGGGACAGGCACCTCGCGGATGTAGTTTTTAACCAGTTTCCAGCGATCAGGCTCGGAGCCAGTCCCATTTTTCAACGGTCGACCATGCGCCCGCGATTATCCCAATACCGAGGCGGTCTTGCAAGCAGATTTATCGACGATTGTTTATGGGTTCAGCAGACCGCGCGGTTCGAAATCGTGGGTCAATGCGCCGCGCAAAGAAAACAGTCGCAACACTTAAGAGCAATAGATCAGCATAACTTTATTCGCTATGCTCAAGCGCCATGAACGCCAAAACACTTGCCCGCAGCCCCGAACTGATGACACCCGAGGATACCGTGTTGTTGTTGGTCGACGTCCAGGAGAAGCTGATGCCCCTGGTGTCGGGGGCGCGGCGAATCGTGTGGAACTTGCGCCGCTTGCTCGACGGCGCTGAAGCCGTGGGCCTGAAGACGCTAGCGACCGAGCAGTATCCGCAGGGGCTGGGAAAAACGCTTCCCGAGCTGGCAAGTCGCTTCAAAGACATCCCCAGCAAGGCGACGTTTAGCTGTGGAGGGTGCGAACCGTTTGCCGCTCGCCTGGAGGAATTGGGCGCCAGCAAAGTGGTGGTCTCTGGCATCGAGGCCCACGTTTGCGTGCAACAAACCGTTTTGGACCTGTTGGCCAGCGGGTATCGGGTTTACGTGCCGGTGGACGCGGTCGGGTCGCGCTATCCACTGGACTATGAAACGAGTCTGAAGCGGATGGAATCGGCCGGCGCGACCCTGACCACAACCGAAGCGGCACTGTTCGAGTGGTGCCAGGTTTCGGGCACGCCGACGTTCAAGAAAATCAGCGCGCTGGTGCGCGAGACGCCGCCCGAAGGGTGAGGTGTTGGCGGTGGCACTGACGTCTCGCCAGTGCAAGGGCAGGAAACGGGCACGATGCCCGTGCCACCCAACAAATTAGCACACTCACACCGATAGGCTCGCCCTGACTGCACTTCCCAAGGTTCAACGATGAAGCATAACACCGCGGTTGCGCCCGCCCTTAATCCGCCGGTCCGGATCCTGATGGGACCTGGACCCAGCGACATTCATCCGCGCGTGTTGGAGGCCCTGGGCAAAGGGACCATCGGCCACCTGGATCCGTATTACCTGGAGATCATGAACGACATGCAGCGG
>JBGQHN010000231.1:0-7510 GCA_041497975.1 Planctomycetia bacterium
CGTCTTCATGCGGCACGGCGAGCCGGACCTTTCGGCCTGTTCAACGGACGCGTCCCGCGATGCGTCTCCGCTGCCGCTCGTCAGCAGCCAGACCCATCACAAGCAGGGATGTTGCACCGCCAGCGATGCACAGGATGCTCGCCGGGTCGCCGACCGGCTCGACATCCCCTTCTACGCGATCGACTTTCAGGAAGAGTTCAGCCAGATCATCGATTACTTCATCGACGAATACAGCGCGGCCCGCACGCCCAACCCGTGCGTCATGTGCAACAATTGGATCAAGTTCGGGCGGCTGTTCGACTATGCCGACGGCGTCGGCGCCGAGTACGTGGCCACGGGCCACTACGCGCGGCTGCTGCCCGTGGAAGGTAGCGACGCGGTGCCGGCCCTCTGCCGCGGCGTCGATCCGACCAAGGATCAGTCGTATGTCCTGTTCGGCATCGAGCGGCGCCTGTTGGCTCGCATGATGCTGCCGGTGGGCAACTATCACAAGTCCGAAATCCGCCAGCTCGCGCGCGAAATCTCCTTGCGCGTGGCCGATAAACGGGACAGCCAGGAAATCTGCTTCGTGCCCGCGGGCGATCATGCCGACTTCATCCATCGAAAACGCGGCGGCGCGGCAAGCGCCGGCGACGTCGTGACCAGCGACGGCCAGGTCGTGGGCCAGCACGACGGGCTGGAACGCTTCACGATCGGTCAGCGTAAGGGCCTGGGCATCGCGCTGGGCGAACCGCGGTTCGTTATCCGCCTGGAAAGCGATACCAACCGCGTCGTGCTGGGCACCAAGGAGGAGCTTGCCCGAGTCGAGCTGACGGCCGATCGCGCCAACTGGCTTGTCGGTCCGCCCGATACGCCGCGAGCCTGTACGGTCAAAATCCGCTATAACGCGCCGCCGGCCGGCGCCACGCTTTCGCCACTGGCAAACGGGCGGTTCCACGTCCGCTTTGACGAACCGCAGTACGGAGTTGCGCCAGGCCAAGCGGTTGTTTGTTACGATGACCAGCAGGTATTGGGCGGCGGGTGGATCGAGTAGCCGGAGTTCAAAGGTTCGCGGCGACCCCGGCCGCTCAATCAATTCGTCGCGCTCTTCTTGGCTTAGTTCGCTCATTCTTGGAGTCTAGCCGGGGGCGGGAATTCCCGGCCTTTCCACGGTTTTCTCTTGAGCGCGCCAAGGGAAAACACTGAGATTGATGCAATTTATTGACCGAGCCGATATTTGGCCATATGGTATAGTGTTGGGCCCCAGTGCGCGCAGAGACCGGATATGGCGAAGAAAAAGACGAAGCCGAGCGAGTCGGGACGTGCCGTCTCGCTGCGCATGAAATACGTTGGGTCGCCTGAAGTAAAGCCGGCGTTCGCGAATCACATGCTTGTCCAATCCGACGAAAGCATGGTGTACCTAACCTTTTTTCAAGCGCAGCCCCCAGTAATTCTTGGCAATGCTGAAGAGGTGCGGAGGCAGGTGGAAGAATTGACGGAAATGCCAGCGAAAATGGTTGCGCAAGTGCTCGTTCCAAGGGATCGCATTGCAAAATTCGTCAAGGCAATCGCGGCGAATATCGAATCCAGTCCCACTCTCAGGGAAGTGCAAGAGGACCGAACAGAATCGAACAATACACCAAAGCCATGATATGCTCAACAACCATTTTTCCGTCCTTTGAATCCGAGCCACCCACGTTTCGCGAAGCGGTAGCCGACGCAGAGATCCGCTTCGCGTACACGCCGGGGCCATGCGAAATGCGGCTCCTCGTAATTGATGGCCGCACGGTCGCGATCTCGGACGAACTCCTCGACTCCATCGAGGAAACCGCCAGCATTATCGGTGATTCTGGGGCAATGTCGGCGTTCAATGCTGGGGTCAGAGAAATCGCAAATGGGCAAACCATCCCGTGGGAACAAGTGAAAGCCAAACTAGGTTTATGAAGTGGCGACGATCCAGTTCAAGATCGCTTTCGCCCCGACTGCGGAAACACAGTTGGCTGGCCTGGAGATGAGAATTCGCCGAAAGATTGCCAGCAAGATTGACACCCTGCGGACTTCACCAGAGCGTCGTGGAAAGCCACTACAAGACGCCCTTAAAGCATATCGCTCAATAAAGATTGCCAGGTTTCGTGCAATCTACCAGGTTTCTCTGCCCACGACCGTAAATGTCGTATGCATCGGAATTCGAAACAAGGGCAGCAAGTCCGATGTGTATCGTATCGCTGAGCGCATGCTCGCGCGCGGCGAGTTGGGCGAGTGAACCTTTCGGTGCCGCGCGCCTACACGGTCAAAATTCGCTATAACGCGCCACCGGCCGGCGCCACTCTTACGCCCCTATCGACGGCGCGGTTCCACGTCCGCTTCGACGAACCGCAGTACGGAGTTGCGCCGGGCCAGGCAGTCGTTTGTTACGATCACCAGCGCGTATTGGGCGGCGGGTGGATTGAGTAGTCGGCGTTCAAAGGTTCGCGGCGACCCGGCGGCCTCCGGGTGCTGTTCCATCGGCCCACGGTCGGCTATGCTAACGCTGGCTTGGTTCGACTAATTCGAGTGGGTAGTTGTCCCCGCTCGCTCCCAGAAATGCGAGGTTGTCTCATGTTTGCGCAATCGCCCATCCTGATCGGCCAGGCCCCAGGCCGTGATCTCCCGTTCGACGTTCATTGGTCGATCCCTGTGATCGGCGTAATCCTGACGGTTCTCGTCTTCATGTTCCTGATCGCGGTGTTGGCCTATGGCCGGTTGTGGTTTCAGGCCTACATGTCCAACGCCCACATCAGTCTCGTGAACCTGGTCGGCATGAGCCTGCGACAAGTCAACACGCGCGTGATTTTGCAGGCCAAGATCATGGCCTTGCAAGCCGGCGTCGGCAGCGATCCGAACACGGGCATCACCACGCGCCGCCTCGAGGCTCATTACCTGGCCGGCGGCAACGTGCCGGGAGTGATCAGTGCCATCATCGCCGCCCATCGGGCCGACATCGATCTGGATTTCGACCGCGCTGCCGCCATCGACCTGGCCGGCCGCGACGTGTTGGAAGCGGTTCGCACCAGCGTTTATCCCAAGGTCATCGACTGCCCGGATCCGACGAAATCGAAAAAGTCGCACCTTAGCGCCGTGGCCAAAAACGGCGTCGAGCTCAAGATTCGCGCCCGCGTCACCGTCCGCACCAATCTGGCGCAACTCATCGGCGGGGCCACCGAAGAGACGATCATCGCCCGCGTCGGCGAGGGAATCATCACCTCGATCGGATCCTCGGAGAGCCATTTGGGAGTGATGGAGAATCCGCATCGTATTTCCAAGGCGGTGCTCGACCGCGGACTCGACGCGCACACGGCCTTCGAGATCGTTTCAATCGACATCGCCGATATCGACGTCGGCGAGAACATCGGCGCGCGGCTGCAGGCCGATCAGGCCGAGGCCGACACGCGCGTGGCCCGCGCCAAGGCCGAAGAGCGGCGTGCCAACGCCATCGCCCGCGAACAGGAAATGAAAGCCAAGGTGGCGGAAAATCGTGCCCACGTGGTCCTGGCCGAGTCAGAAGTGCCGATGGCCATGGCCGAGGCGTTTCGCGCCGGCCATCTGTACGCCGGTGGCGACGAAAACACGGCCGGCAACGGACGGCGCGCGTGAGCTCCCTGATTTTCCGCCACGTGGGCGCCGCATTGATCGTGTCGATCGGCCCGGCTGCCGTCGCGGCCGAGGCCGGCAGCGACGCGCTTGAGCTATTGACTACCTTTCGCCGCGAGTTCATCGAAATCACGCCAGGGCGGGGCGCCTATTCGGCCGGCTTTCAGATGGGTCGCCCCGGTGGCGACGTCTCCGAGGGCCCGCCGCATCGCGTTACGTTCAACTACGCCTTCGCCGTCGCGCGCTACGAAGTGCCGCAGAACCTCTGGCAAGCCGTGATGGGAACCAATCCGAGCCGCTGGAAGGGCCCGCGCAATTCGGTCGAAATGCTGGCGTTCGACGAGGCCGTCGATTTCTGCCGCCAGGCGACCGACCGCATGCGCGAGGCGAAATTGATCACGCCTCGCTGGCGCGTGCGGCTCCCCTCCGAGGCCGAATGGGAGTACGTCGCGCGGGCCGGCACGTCGACGCTCTACTCGTTCGGCGACGACCCCGAGCAGTTGAACGACTTTGCCTGGTCGACTCACAACGCGGCCGGCAACGATCCGCCCGTGGGGGCCAAGCGGCCCAACGCGTGGAACTTGTACGACGTGCACGGATATCTCTGGGAATGGTGTGCCGACGCCTGGCACGATACCTACGCCGGCGCCCCGGCCGATGGGTCGCCTTGGAGCGACGGCGGCCCCGAAGGCGCCGGGGTGTTGCGCGGCGGCAGTTGGAAGGACCCGCGCCAGCGCCTCACCAGCAGCTACCGCAGGCGCGCGCCGCGCGAACTCAAGGACGATGCCGTGGGCCTGCGTTGCGTGCTGGCCGACGACAAATAATGGATGCGCCAAAAAAAGCGGCCGGAGAAAACCGTCGGGGACTGTCGCGATTTTGCGGAGTCCTCGGAGCAAAATGGGGCTGTCCCCCTCTCCGTGACGATTGTGTCCGCAAGCCCTCATTGATTCTTCCGCAATCTATGCGCTCAACAACTCGCGAACCACCTGTGCGCCCGTGACGGGCGAATCGGTCAGCGACTCTTCGCGGCCGTGGTGCAGATACTTCAGCCGGTCGTGGTCCAAACCCAACTGATGCAGGATCGTGGCCAAAAGGTCCGGACAGCTCACGCGATTCTCGACCGCGCGATAGCCAAAATCGTCGGTTCGGCCGTGAACGTAGCCGGCCTTGAAGCCGCCTCCAGCCACGATGAGACTGAAGGCGTTGCGGTTGTGATCGCGACCGCTGGCTTTCTGGGAGATCGGAAGCCGGCCAAATTCGCCCGTCCACAGCACGATCGTCGAATCCAATAGCCCGCGATTCTTCAAATCGCGAATCAGCCCCGCCGTCGGCTGATCGACCTGAGGGCACAGGGCCTCGAGCCCCGGTTTGATCTTCTCATGGTGGTCCCAGGCCATTGTGCCCGATTTGATCGGCGTCGTGACCAGCACGAATCGAACGCCCGACTCGACCAGGCGCCGCGACATCAGGCACCGCGTACCGAAATTCTCGGTCAGGGGATTGTCCAGTCCATAGAGTGCCCGCGTGGAGGGCGTCTCGCCGGAAATGTCCAGCACCCGTTCGGAGCTCGTCTGCATGCGGGCCGCCAATTCATAGTTGCGAATGCGCGCTTCCAGATCCAGCTCGCGCGGGTAGAGCTTGCGGCGTTCTTCGTTCAGCCGCGCAAGCGCCGCCAGGTTGTTGGGCTGCATGCCCGCGGGCAAGGCCACCGCCGGGTGCAAGTCGAGCACCGCGGCGCCGCGCGATTGAATTTCCGTGCCGCGAAACGTCGCCGGCAGCCAGCCATTCTCCCACATCGTCGTGCCGTTGGTGTTGTAGCCCTCCGGGTCTCGCAGCACGACGTACGACGGCAGGTTTTCGTTCTCGCTGCCCAATGCGTAGCTGATCCAGGATCCCAGCGACGGTCGGCCCGGAAACGTCTTGCCGGTGTTCAAACACCGCGTTGCCTGCGGGTGATTGTTGTTGTCGCTGTACATCGAACGTACCAGGCAAATCTCATCGGCCACCGATCCGATGGCCGGCAACAGTTCGGAAATCTGCATTCCGCACTGACCGTGGGCGTGAAACTTGAACGGGCTGGCCATCAGCTTCTTGGTTTCGCTGCCGGGCTGAAGCGTCTCGACGCTCTCGGGAAACACCTGGCCGTCGCGCTTCGCGAGCTCGGGCTTGGGATCGAACAGGTCGATGTGGCTCGGACCGCCAACTTGCATGAGCATGATGACGGAAGTGGCTCGGGCCGAGTGATGGCCGGGCCGGGGGCGCAGATCGGCGCCGCCGGGTCCGGCCGCGGCGACATCGGCCCAAGCGCCATCCTGTTCGAGCATGCAGGCCAGCGCCAACGTGCCAAATCCAAGCGTCGCGTGTTGCAAGAAGTCCCTGCGACCTGGGAAACCTCCGCCAGCATTATTCCGCATACAAGAACTCGCTTGTGTTGAGCACCGTATGGCAAAGCTGCACCAGCGCCCGCTGCGCGGCGATCAAATCATTCATGCCCGCGCCTCGACATAATTCGGCCTGCTCGTCCATTAATTGGCGACAAATCGCCATTTCATCGGCGTTGGCGCGCCGGGCCAGCGCCACACTAAATACCGCGTCGACTCGTTCTCGAGCGTTCGTCGCGCCGCTCGCTTCGACGCGGCTGGCCAAATGCTCCGCGTGTTCGGCAATGAAGGCGTCGTTGAGCATCACCAACGATTGCAGCGGAACGGCCGAGGCGTCGCGCTTCAGGCAGTTGGTGGCCACCAGCGGCTGGTCGAAGACCGTCAAGAGCGACAGGTTGTAAGCCCTGCGGCCCACAAGGTACACGCTCCTGCGCCACGCGTCCGACTGTCGCGGCAACTTCTCGCCGGCGACCACGACCATGCCGTCGGGTTTTGCCTGGATCGGGATCGGCGGACCGCCCAGCGCGCGATTCAGACAACCGCTGGCGGCCAGGATCGAATCGCGAACGATTTCCGATTCGAGTCTCCGCAATCGCATCCGCCACAACAGCTCGTTGCCCGGATCGATCGCTTCAGGGTCGACCGCGTCGGCCGACACCGCGGTCGGATCGCGGCGCGAGCCCTGGCGGTAGGCGCTCGAGAGCATCACCAGCTTCACCAGCGGCTTGACGCGCCAGCCATCCTCGACAAAGCGGCCGCTCAACCATTCCAGCAACTCCGAGTGCGTGGGCCTCTGCCCCTGCGCGCCGAAGTTGTCCGCGCTCGGCACGATTCCCCGGCCTAGCAACTGCTGCCAGATGCGGTTGACCATCACCCGCGCCACCAATGCGGCGGCCGGTGATTCCCGATCGGTCAACCAGCGTGCCAGCGCCATGCGTCGGCCGCTGGTTGCGGCATTCGGCGGTCTGACGGTTGCCAGCGCGGCCGCTTCGTTTGCCGACAACACGCGCAAGAAACCGGGCTGAACTTCCGCGCCCGGCGTTTCTTCGCTGCCGCGCAACAGCAGATGGGTCGTCGGCGGAGGGCCCACGTCGTATAGCGCCTGAATCTTGCCCGACCGGCGGCGCTTGGCTTCGATGGCCCCGATCGACGACTTCAGCTCGTCTAGTATCTTTTTGTCCGCTTGGCCTACGAGCACATCGAGCTCGCCGAGCTGCTCGGGCTTGAGGGGCAGCAGCCCGGAGCCCAGCTTTTCGACCAGATACTTTTGCACATCGGTTCGTTTTTCTGCCGGTGTGTCGATCGCGGTCAAGACATCGTCGCGAACCGCGGCCGGCAATTTCTCTAAGATTTGTCCGCGCCGTTTCAGATGACACTCTTGCCGCAGCTCGGCCAGCTCTTCGCGCAAGGGCGCCAGCTCGCGATCCAGTTGGGCATTGTGCCGTTCGATGACGGTCTGTTCGGCGGGCGAGACGTCGGGCAAGGCACGGTCGTTGTTCTTGGTCTCCGTCGGCACGACC
>JBGQHN010000232.1:0-7491 GCA_041497975.1 Planctomycetia bacterium
GCATGAAGGTCACCGTTTTGTTGTGCTTCTTGGCAACATTCTTGGTGATGTACTTGTAGATCATCATGTTGTCGGCCATCCGCACCAGGTCGGTAAACCGCAAGTCGATTTCGGCTTGACCCCCGGTGCCGACTTCATGGTGCTGCGCTTCCACGTCCAAACCGCAGTCGATCATCGTCTGCATCATCTCGTTGCGGACGTTCATCATCTGGTCAGCGGGGGGCACCGGAAAATAGCCTTCCTTGTACCGCAGCTTGTAGCCCAGGTTCGGGTTCTCCTTGCGACCGCGATTCCATTCCCCTTCGATACTGTCGACGTGATAGTACCCTTCGTTGGGACGTTGATCGAACCGCACGTCGTCGAAGATGTAGAACTCGGCTTCAGGGCCGCAGTAACACGTGTCGGCGATGCCGGTGCTCTTCAAGTAATTGACCGACTTGCGGGCCACGTTGCGCGGATCGCGCGAGTAGTCGTCGCGCGTGATCGGGTCCTGGATGTTGCAGATCATCACCAGCGTGGGCAGGTCGGTGAAGGGATCGAGAAAGGCCGTCTCGGGCTGCGGCACGACCAGCATGTCGCTTTCGTTGATCGCCTGCCACCCGCGGATGCTCGATCCATCGAATCCCAGTCCGTCCTCGAAGACGTTTTCTTCGAGCTTGCTAACGGGGATGGTGAAGTGTTGCCACAAGCCTGGAAAATCCATAAACCGCAAGTCGACCGCCCGCACTTCCTTCTCGCGACACAACGCCAACACTTCCTTAGGAGTCATTTCCTTGGGAGCCATGTTCATCCCCTTTCCCTCGATAGCGTGATCGTGCCCGTCCCACGCGAGGCACCGATGTGAAGTATTCCAAGGCCCGGCCAGGCCGGCCGGGGCATTGCGCAGCGAACTTCAAAACAACTGCAAGTGAGCATCATAGGCAATCGGCGGCGGCGTGCAACTGGCGGCCGCGAATTGTTAACCCCAGGCTCCGTCCGGGCCCGACGGCGCGTAAAAAACCAGCCCTGGCCAGACCGCGTTGCGTCGGACCAGGGCTGGTAAAAAGCACTTGGCACGCCGCCGCGGCTATTTGATGAACAAGATCTCGCGATACGTAGGCAGGGGCCAGAGGTCGTCGGCCACGATTCCTTCCAGCTTGTCGGCCACGTCGCGCACGGCTTTCATGGCCCCAAGGACGTCATTCTGGAAATGCTTCGCCTCGGACACCAGATCGCGGCCGTCGTAGTGATTGATCGCTTATAAACGCTCTTCGGAAGCCGATCCTTCATGATCTTTTCGTTCAATACGTTTGAGGCGAACAATGTCGCCGAGGGGGTTTCCCTGAAGTTCAGGGTCTGCCCATTCGATTTGTAATTGGTCACCGCCTTGATGGCGTCGTGGCGTGCACTACTCAAAGGTCTGACTCCTGCCTAAAAGTGAGAGGGACGAGAAAGGGCGCGCAACGCGTCATAGGTCACTTTGCAAACGGCATGCCGACCCCTCCCGGGGTCTTTTGCGCGCCAGGCCGGCCGAAAGTAAATCGCTGCATTGAATCACCTTAGAGTACGCCGCGAGCAGCTTCGTCGGCCACGTGGGGCGTTTCGCGCCCGCTCAAGAACTGTGCAGCCACAAGCCGGCCACTCGTGTAACGGCTGAATTAATGAGCACGCGCTGACCCAAGACGTCTCAGCGCTTCTCGCCCCTTGAGCATCGTGGGCCGCGCTTAGTATCTCACGACGGCCCGGTCGCGCACTTCGTCGTCGATGTTGGCCCCTTCTGGCCCGGCCGCCAGCGGTATCGAGGCGCGCCGCCCCCAGATTCGTTCGACCAGCGCCAGGAAGGCCGGCACAAGGATGGGTCGCACGATGCACGTGTCCAGCATCACTCCCAATGCCAGCGCGAAGCCCAATTCCATCATCCCGCGCAGCGTGCCGCTCATCATCGAAATAAACGTTCCGGCCATGATCACGCCGCAACTGGTGATGATGCCGCCAGTGCGGGCAACTGCCCGGCGCAGCCCCTCGATCGGTCCGTGCCGCCGCTGCTCCTCGACAACCCGCGTGACCAGGTAAATGTTGTAATCCTCACCCACGGCTATCAGAATCACGAACAGGAAAATAGGGACTTTCCAATCGAGCCCGTAAAACTCCTCGCCGTACAGCCAAGAGAAGTAAAGCTGCGTGACTCCGATCGTCACCAAATAGCTCAACAGCACCGACAGAATCAGGTAGAGACACACCAGCGGACGCCGCAGAAGCACAATCAGCACGGCCAACACCGACAACACCACCAATTGCTGGATCAAGGCGCGATCGCTTTGCGTGACCTGGGCCAGGTCGCGGATGCCGACCGTGGTTCCGACAAATGCGAACTGCGTGCCCCGCCACGGGGACTGGGGATCGTCGCGCAATGCAGCCAGAAATTGGTCGACCTTGTCCAACGTTTCCACCGCCTGCGGCGAAAAGGGCTCATCCCGAAACACCAGGTCGAACCGCGCCACGTCGCCCACCAGATCGGGCTGTTGCGTCAAAAACCGCGACTTGGTGATCTTGTGCCGCCGGGCGGCCAGTTTCTTGAGCCCGCTTGAGCGAAACGGCTGGAAGTAACCGGGCGGGTCGCCCGTTGGTTCCGCCATGCTGCGCACGGCCTCGATCCCGTCGAGGTCGTAGAATCGCTTGGTCAAGCGTGCGATTTCGCGCTCACCGTCGGGCTGGTTGAATTGCGCGCCCTCTTTGAGCGCCAAGACCGTGATGGGCGCCATTTCGCCCGCCGGAAAATGCCGCCGCGCTAGCGCGGCTCCCTGAACGCTCGGGCAAGTCTTCTCCAATTCGCTGAGAAAGTCGTACGTCACCCGCAGCGACAGACCCTGATAGGCCAGCGGGGCCAACAGTGCGAGGCTCGCGACCAGAATGAACGCTGGGTGCTTGATGATCTTGCGGCTAGCCCACTCCCAAAAGCGGCTGGAGATGACCCCCTTGGTCGCTTCGTCGCGGCCATCAGGGGCCGGTTTGCCCGGGCGAATCCCAAAGGGCCAGAACACGGCGCGGCCGCTCGCGCGAAGCAGTGCCGGAGCCAGCGTCAGGCAGGCCACGAGCGTGATCGCCAGGCACACCGCGATGGCCGGGCCGCTGTTGCGGAATTTGCCGAAGTCGGCAAAGTACATCGTGCTCAATCCCAGGATCGTCGTCATGGCGCTTCCGACCAGCGCCTCGCCGACGCGTCCAACGGCTTCGGCCATTGCTTCGGCCCGGCCCAACCCCCGTTCCAGCTCTTCCTTGTACCGCGCAATCAAGAACAGGCAGAAATCGGTGCCCGCTCCGAACAAGATGACCACGATAAAAATCTTCGTCGTGGTGAAGATCTTGAAATTCCACCAGTCGAATCCCCGCAGCTTCGAGACTTGGGTCGCCAGCGCCAGAATATCGGTCGATAGGAACAAGGCCAGGCCGATCGTCAGCAGCGGAATCGACACCAGCAGCGGGGCGCGATAGACGATGAACAATATGACCACCACCAGCACGATCGTGGTCAATTCCGTATTCTGAATGCTCTCGGCGGCGGAGCGCAACATATCGCCGCCCACCGCCGCCGGGCCGGTAATGCCGACGTTCAAGCCCGCGGGAGCCGCCTGGCTTGCCTCGGCGATAATGCCTTGCACGTCGCGAACCAGCGCGATGTTGCCAACGGCCATGAACTCGTTTTTCACGCGCAACAGCGTGACGGCGGCCTGGCCATTGGTGCTGACGCGACTGGTCAGCTTGTCGCCAACGACGTCCGTGTTTCGATTGCGCACGTCGACAATCGGCAATTCACTCTCGCGCTCGCGGAAGCGGACCGCCAGCGAGTCCGACCACAGCAAGTCGGCCGTCGTCAACGGTCCATCCGGACGCTCGACGACTACGGCCATCTCGCTCTTGGCCTGCGACTCGGGAAAAGCCCGATTCAAAAGCCGCTCGCCTTCGACGCTGGGCATCCTCTCGGGCAGATAGGCCAGATCGCCGTCGTGCGTAACGTCGTTCCAGCGCGGAGCAACCAGGTGCACGCCGGCGGCCAACGACACCCACGCGGCGATCACGATCGCCCAGTGTCGCGAAACGAGCGCCCCCCAGTGGTCGAACATCCGCCGCGTCCTTGGATCCCGCGGGCCCTCATCGAACCGCCCTGCGCGCGTTGGCCCCGTGCGGTGATCCTAACGGTTATTCCACGCGAATCCAAGCCGCCGGGGCGCCTGATTCGTCGCTGCCAGCACGAGTATATTCGCGCAGTCAAAACCTGGATGCCGGCCGTTCGGCCCGGCGCCGTCGCTAGCGGCTGGCGGTTTGATTGCGGGCTGCCTGCAGTCCAGCGTTGAGCACCGCGTCTTCCGACGACTCGGCGATTGTCGCGACCGCGGAACCATCGAGCGGCTTGGCGACGCGACGTACCACGATGTCGGGCTGGACACCCACGTTGCTGATCGGATGTCCGCTGGGCGAATAAAACTTGGCCGTCGTCAATCGCACGCCCGAGCCGGCGAGGCTCAGCGGGAAGATTCCCTGCACCGAGCCTTTGCCATAGCTTCGCTCGCCGACCAGGTTGCCGCGGCGGTGATCGCGGATGGCTCCGGCGAAGATCTCGCTGGCGCTCGCGCTTTCGCCGTCGATCAACACGACCAGCGGTACGCGCCACGTGCCGGCCTTGTGGGCCGTATAGTTGAAATCTTCAAGCGGGCTGCGTCCCCGCGTGGAGACGATGATTCCTTCCTCGACGAACTTGTCGGCCACTTCCACCGAAGACGTCAACAGCCCGCCCGGATTGCCCCGCAAGTCCATGATCAGGCATTTCATGCCCTCGCGGTGGAGTTTCCACAAGGCGGCGTCGAGATCGCGGCTGGTGGTCTTTTGGAAACAGGTCAGCTTCAGATAGCCCACGCCTCCCTCGCGGTCGATGATTTTCACGTCGTCGACGCTGGGCACCTCGACGTGTTCGCGCCGAATGGAAAGTCGCCGCTTCGCGTTGTTCGCGTTGACGACCACGATGTTGACGATGCTTCCCTCTTGTCCTTGCAACAGATCGGCGGCCTGATCGGTGGTTATGTCCGCGGTGGCCTTGCTGTCCACCTCGGCGATGCGATCGCCGGCCCGCAAGCCCGCACGCTCGGCGGGGCTGCCGGTGATGACTTTGACGATCACCAGCGCCGATCCGGCGGCTTTCAGCTCGATGCCCAACCCCACGAAGTTGCCTTCAATCTGCGCGTACACGTCGTTGAGCTGATCGCTGGTCAGGTAGGCCGAGTAGGGATCCAAAGCGCCGATCGCTCCGCAAGCGTATTCCAAGCCGACCGAGGCCGTCGAGAGCTGCAATTGCTGTTGGGCGAATTGAGCCACAGCCGCGACCGTTTCGACGGCCTGTTGCCGCGACTGAATCGGGCGAGTCTGCACGAGGCGTCGCAAGCGGCTAATGAACGTATCGAGCTGCGGGTCGGAGCGACTGCTCAGGTTGCGCTCGCGAAACGACTTTTCTGCCAAGGCGATTTCCAGGTCCTGCGTGCCGCGCGCCACAAGCGCCGCCCAGTTGGGAGCCGTCACATAGTGCGACTCGATCTTTACCAGGACCTCGGAGTACAGGTTCAGAGCCTGCCGATCGGGCAACGTCGAAAGCGCCCGCAGAAAGCTCGAATCGCCGTAGCGGCGATTCAAGTCGTAATGGATCTTGGCCAGGTTGTGCCGGTCGCTGAGCGTGGGCTCGTCCGGATGATCGCGCAGCGCCTCTTCGTAAATCGAAAGTGCGTCGCCCCAGCGCTGTTCGCCTTCGAGTGGTTGCGCGCGGCGCAGCACGCCGTCGATCTCGACCGCCGACGTGCTGGCGGCGGGAGCAGGAATTCGAACTTGCGCGGCGGCCGGAGCGGCCAGCCAAATGAGACACATCGCGCAAAGGAGCCATCGTCCCCGCAGTGTGATCTTTCGCATGTGCTCTTTCGTTCTGGGCTCCAGAGTGTCCCGGGCGCGTCGATTACGCCGAGCGGCTGTCACCGGCGAAGGGGGCCGAACGGTAACGAACGGCTATCTGACAATCGCGGACACTCTCATCGTGATGTCGTTCAATTGGCGGCCGGAAAGGCGGGTCTAGAGCTTCGGCCCAGATTCAATATATGTCACGATTTGGCGATAGTCAAAAAAGCCGTCGCGACTTTTTTCCCGCTCGCCGGACGCGCATTTCCTACAGGCGTTGCCACGGGGTGTCCGGCGAAGGGGCTGCGCGGCGGATGCTCGTAAAACATGCCGCGCCACTTGCGCCACGCGAAGCGGATGCATGCAATGCGCGCAACGGCGCGACCGCGCGGTAGAGTCCGCGCAAAGCGTTTACGCCGGACAGCCGGTTTATCCCGCCCCCCAGGTGTCCAAGCCAGACTCTAAATCGCGACGATGCGATGTTTGCGGATGGATTCAGTTTGCTTCTGGCACAGCACGATCGCGTCGCGCGCAAGCTCGCCGTCCAACAGCGCCGAGCGCGTGCCCTTTCTCACGCTCTTGAGCGCTTCGCTCAGTTCGCTGGCGAATGCGTCGATCGGATCGGACGATTCCATAGCTGGCCGATGCACTTTGCCGTCCGCGGCGAGGACCGTCAAAGGCATGTTCATCTCCGGCTTGCCGTCGATGACGGAGAAATCGTACAAGAGCGTGCCTCGCTCCAAATGGATTTCAAAGCCCGCGCAGAATCCGCGGCCCTGTTGATGGATGACACCGCCGCAGGCGCTAACGACCATCCGCGGATCGTCGAACATGAATTGCGACGTGAAGTATTCGGCCACCTCGCCTCGCATCCGGCCGCTCGTGGCCACCGCCCTGGGCATTCCGCACAACAACCGGATGTAGTGTGCATCGTGCACGTGCAAGTCGAGCATGGGACCGCCTATCTTTTCAGGATCGTAAAAGTCCTTGAGCCACTGTGGGTCGGAAATCACGCGCTTGAAATGGCCGCCTAACAGCCGGCCAAGCTTGCCACGGCGAACCGTCTCGTAGGCGAAGGCGTATTCCGGAAAAAACGGTAGCACTTGTCCGATCATCAACTGTTTGCCGACTCTCGCGGCCGTCTTGACCATCCGCGTGGCGTCGGCCGGACGAAGCGCGATCGGCTTTTCGCAAAAGACGTGCTTGCCGGCCTTGAGCGCCGCGATGGCCACGCCGGCATGCGCCGCCGGTGGCAGGCAGATGTCGATCATGTCCAATCGCGGATTGGCCAGCATCTCGTCGAGTCGTTCGTACTTCTCGATGCCCGAGAGGTCCATCTTCGTGCCGGCCGGCCCAAAGTTGCCCTTGATCGTCCGCCAATCGCCGGCCAGCCGCGCGCGGTCCTGTTCGCACATTGCGGCTACCCGAACTCCCTTAAGCCTCTGGTACGCCAGATAATGAATCATGCCCATGAAACCGATGCCGGCGATGCCAATGCGAATCATCGATTGCGAACTCCGGTGTGCGTTTTTTGTTAGGCCGGTGACGATCCTAATATCCCGCCCCATTCGTCCGCCATAC
>JBGQHN010000233.1:0-7471 GCA_041497975.1 Planctomycetia bacterium
CGACGAAATCGGCTGGTCGCCCACCAAAGACCCGGTGCACGTCAACGACTTTCAAGCCACGCTCTTGCATTTGTTCGGCATCGACCACTTGCGCCTCACTCGCCGTTTCCAAGGCCGCGACTTTCGCCTGACCGACGTGGGTGGCAAGGTGATTGATCGCTGGTTGGCGTAATCACTTTGTCGCCTCGTGGCATGGCGCGATTTCATGCGTGCCATTTTCTTTCCCGCGGGATTGAGCGCACAAAACTCGATAAGCCGCTTGCGCGCATCCAGAACAGAACAAGCGCGCCGTGGGTGGCGCTGGTTGGGCGTTTACGCGCGCCGGCAAGCCGCCCGCGCCGTCACGATTCCGATGGCAGACCGATCCAAATAGCGATTTAGTAGCATGTTATGTCGCCGGCTACAGAAACAGAATTCGGGTTCTGTTTTCGGCACGAGATGTGCTGCATCACGGCGGTGGTTATACCGCGCGCTTGTCGGTAGTCCACGGTGGACGCTGGCTGGAAAGCGCTGCGGCCGATTTCTCACCATCTCGATCGTGAGGCTCGCGCGACATGCGTACCACCTGCACATTAGCTGCGGTTTTGGCGTCTGGCTGGCTGGCGATGACGGCCGCAAACACCCGCGGTTGGGCAGCGGGTCCTGAAACGGCTGCGCCCATCGGACACACGATCAGGGACTTTGGCCTCAAAGATCTGCAAGGCGTGGACCATTCATTGTCCGACTTGCATGAATCGCCGGTCGTTGTCGTGGCGTTCATGGGGGTCGAGTGTCCGTTGGCGAAGCTTTACGCGCCGCGACTATCCGAATTGGCCCAGGCTTATGCTGGGCGAGGCGTCGTGTTCCTGGCCATCGACTCGAACGCGCAGGATTCACTGGCCGAAATGGGTCACTTTGCCCGTACCTATCAGTTGGCAATCCCGTTCCTGAAGGATCCCGGCAACGTCGTCGCGGACCAGTTTGCCGCCGAGCGCACGCCCGAAGTCTTCGTCTTGGATCGCGACCGCGCCGTGCGCTATCGAGGCCGCGTCGACGATCAGTACGGTTTCCAGACCGGCGTCGGCTATCAGCGTCCCAAGGCCCTGAAGCGCGACCTGGCTGATGCGCTCGACCAACTGGTGGCCGCCAGGCCGGTGAGCGAGCCCGTGACCCGGGCGCCCGGCTGCCTGATCGGGCGGACGCGCGCCGCGAATGAAAAATCGGAGGTCACGTACTCGAATCAGATCTCGCGACTGTTTCAAGACCGCTGCGTGAAGTGCCACCGCGAGGGCGAAATCGCGCCGTTCAGCCTGTCGAACTACGAGGAGATAGTGGGTTGGGCTCCGATGATCGAGGAAGTGGTTCGCGAGAATCGCATGCCTCCCTGGCACGCCGATGCAAAGTTCGGTCATTTTTCCAACGACAGCCGCTTGACCGACGACGAAAAGCAACTGATCGCCACTTGGGTCGCCAACGGCGCGCCCCAGGGAGATCCGCGCGAGCTGCCGGCTCGGCGGGAATTCACGTCCGGGTGGCAGATTTCACAGCCTGACCGGATTATCGCCATGGGAGACAAGCCCTTCACTGTGCCGGCCGAGGGCAAGGTGGAGTATCAGTACTTCACGGTTGATCCGGGATTTACCGAGGATATGTGGGTCCGGGAGGCCGAAGCGCGGCCAGGCAATAACGCAGTCGTGCATCACATCATCGTGTTCATCGTGCCGCCCGGCGAACCGGTCAAACAGAGGGGCGAGGGAATGGGCTCGCGCGACCTGCTGGTCGGCACCGCCCCTGGCAATCCGCCCGACCGCTGCGCAAGCGGGATGGCCAAGCGAATTCCGGCCGGCTCCAAGTTGTTGTTCCAGATGCATTACACGGCCAACGGCGCCGAGCAGCAGGACGTAAGCTCCGTCGGCCTGGTGTTTGCCGATCCGGCCACCGTGACCCGCGAAATCAGGACGGATCTGGCGATCAACTCAGATTTCCTCGTTCCGCCCGGGGCGGACAATTTCGAAGTCCATTCCTGGCGCGCCTTCAACAAGGAAGATGCGCTGATCTTGTCATTCATGCCGCACATGCACCTGCGGGGCAAGGCATTCCGCTACGAACTGAAGTATCCCGACGGCACGATCGAAGTCCTGCTCGATATTCCCAAATACGACTTCAATTGGCAAAACACCTATGAGCTGGCAGAGCCGAAATTCGTGCCCAAGGGCTCAAAGCTGCACTGCGTCGCCCACTTCGACAATTCAGAGAGCAACCTGGCAAATCCCGACCCGACTCGGTCCGTCGGCTGGGGTGAGCAGACCTGGGAAGAAATGATGATCGGGTGGTTCGTTCGCACTTCGGTCACGGAGAATCCGCACCTGGCCGCGGAGGTGGCCCAGAAGCACCAGGCGACGTCGAAGGAGTCGGCCAAGGCGTCGGCCGACGACACCGTGTCGCGGGCAGAGACCTCGACAACTCCCGCAACCCCGTGATGCCGACCGTTAGCGCGTGCGGAGACTCGCAGGCGGGGACACGGTCGGAGAAGTCGGGGAAGGGTGCCCGACGGTTGTGTCCGGCCGCTGTTAGTCGAGATACACGAACTCGTTCGCGTTGAATAGCGCCAGGCAAAAGTCGACCAGCGCGGCCACGGCAAAAGGGTCGCCCTGGTTTCCCTCGGGCAGAGCCAATTCCTTTGCGGTGCGTCCCTCGCGGCGCAGCAAGCGCGCCTGGGCATCGAGAAACTCAAGCCCCGCGCGACCTTCGTCCGCCGTGGGCGCGCGACTTAACACGCGCAGGTACGCCGCCTCGATTTGACTTGCCTGATCCCGGCTCTGGTCCCGGGCGACCACGCCGGCCAGCCAGCGGGCGCATTGCAATGAAAACTCGGAATTGAACAACGCCAGCGACTGCGGGGCCGTCGTCGACTCGTGCCGCCGGGCACAGCTCGAGTTGGTGTCCGGCCGATCGAAGACGTCGAACAGCGGGTAGCGCAGATTGCGGCGGACGAACAAATAGATGCCGCGGCGGCGATGATCCTCGTCGTCGCCGGTGACGACCCATTGGTCCTTGAGCAACGTGGCGGTGACTTCGCTCGGCAGCGGCGGCCGCACGCCCGGACCCCCGCGGCGCGTCGACAACCGATCGGCGGCGGTCAACATGCAGTCGCGGATCGCTTCACCCTCCAACCGGGTCCGTTGACGGCGCCAAAGCAGCGAATTCCCCGGATCGACCGCCTGCGAACTCCTCCAAGTGTTTTTGGCTGCCCCGACTTCGTCGACCGACCACTGGTGGTCGAACGTGGTGCTGGCCGTCCGATACGCCTGGGCCGTCACCAACAGGCGGTGCATCTTCTTGAGACTCCAGCCGTCGGCGATGAATCGCCGGGCCAGCCAATCGAGCAGTTGGGGATGCGATGGCTCGTTTCCCATGACGCCAAAGTCGCTCGCACCCGCCGACAATGCAGCGCCGAAATGCCATTGCCAAAGTCGATTGACGATCACCCGCGCGGTCAGCGGATTCTCGGGACTGGCAATCCATCGGGCCAATCGAGCGCGGGGCGGCTCGCCCGATATGGTCTGGCCGTCGTTGCCGTCTGCCAAGACGCGAGGAAACCCGCAGTGGACGATCGGACCAGGCTGCCTGAAGTCGCCGCGGAGATAAAGGTGGCTGGCTCGCGGCTGGCCGTCGCGCACTACCCGGCCCAGCGGCAGCTCGGGCAGTTTCGGCGCGTTTTTTAGTTCGCTGACCAGCGCCTGGTGCTCGTTACGGTCCTCCTCGGACAATTCGGCCAGAGACTGCTTGAGCGAGGGCGGCTCGTCGGGATTTTTTTCGCGAAAGCGATTGCGCCCCAATTCTTCCAGTTCATGGCGGCGAGCGTCCGCCTGCTTGAACTTCGGATCGACGGCAGCTTCGGCCGCGTGCCGGGCGGCTAATTCCTCGGCGGTGGGCACCGGATGATCGCGGAAGATATCGGACGGCTCGAAGAACGCCCGCAGCCGATAAAAGTCATGCTGGCGGATCGGGTCGAACTTGTGGTCATGACACTGGGCGCACCCGAACTGCATCGCCAGGAAAACGGAGCCGACCGTGGCCGTCATCTCGTTGAGCACCACATGGCGCCGCTCGTCTTGCAGGTTCAAGTCGGGCATATCCGGCCCGCACAGCAAAAAACCGGTGGCCACCGCGGCGTCGGCGTCGCCAGGGCGCAGCAGGTCGCCGGCCAATTGCAGCCGCACAAACTCGTCGAACGGCACGTCGCGATTCAAAGCCCCGATCACCCAATCGCGATAGCGCCAGGCGTTGGGCCGAACGAGATCGTGCTCGAATCCATCGGTGTCGGCATACCGCGCCAAGTCGAGCCAATGCTGCGCCCACCGCTCGCCATAGGCGCTTGTGGCCAGCAACCGCTCGACGAGCGACTCGTAGGCCATCGGGGACGGGTCGTCCAGGAACTCGCGAATCTCGCGCGGCGTGGGCGGCAAGCCGACCAGGTCGAGATACACGCGGCGCATGAGGGTGGCCTTGCCGGCGCGCGGCAGGGGCTCGACCGAACGGCGCTCCATCGCGGCCTTCAAAAATCGGTCGACGGGGTGAGCGTTCCAGCGCGAGTCGGCGACTGTCGGCGGCTCGACCACGGCAATCGGCCGATACGCCCAATGCTCTCGTTCGGCCGGCGCGATCGGTCGCTCGGGTGGCCCTTCGCTGGCGGCTTGCTCGGCCAGGCCAGGAGCGCACCGCGCGATCGACAGCACGACGAGAACTAGACCGACCAGCATCCGCGGTCGCCGATGCTTCATGCCAGGATCTCCGTCACGACGCGTCCGGCCACGTCGGTCAAGCGTTCATAGCGGCCGTTGTGCAGGTAGGTCAGCGATTCGTGCTCGAGACCCAACAGGTGCAGAATCGTGGCGTGCAGGTCGTGGACGTGAACTTGGCCTTCGACGGCCCGCAGGCCGAACGGATCGGTGGCGCCGTGGGCGAAGCCGCCGCGCAGCTTGGCGCCTGCCAGCCAGACGCTGTAGCCCCAGGGGTTGTGGTCGCGGCCCTTTCCCTGTTCGCTCATGGGCATGCGGCCGAACTCGCCGCCCCAGATGACCAACGTATCGTCCAACAGCCCGCGCCGCCGCAAGTCGCAGAGCAGTCCCGCGATCGGCTTGTCGGTGCGGCGGCAGTACAGGCCATGATTTTGCGCCACGTCGTTGTGGGCGTCCCAGCCGTTGGTGTCGCCCGAGTACAGTTGCACGAAACGAACGCCACGTTCGGCCAGCCGCCGGGCCAAAAGACAGCGGCGTCCAAACTCGTCGGTATCTTTTTCCCCGATGCCGTACAGAGCCAAAGTCTCGGGCGTTTCATCGGAGAAATCGACGGCCGCTGGGGCCGCCGACTGCATGCGAAATGCCAACTCATAGGCTTCGATTCGGGCTTGCAATTGGCTTTCGGCGCCGCGCTGGTCGCTGTGGCGTCGGTTGATGGAGCGCAGAAAGTCGAGCGTGCCCTGTTGCTGAGCGGTACTGATTGTCGCCTGCGGTCGCAGGTCGACGACCGGCGTGGGGCCGGGGCGGAACGTCGTTCCTTGGAACGTGGCCGGCAGGTAGCCATTGCCCCAGGCCGTGGGACCACCTTTGATGCCGCCGCCCGGATCGGGCAGCACGATGAAAGCCGGCAGGTTGTCGTTTTCGGTTCCCAGGCCGTAGCTGACCCAGCTTCCCAGGCTGGGTCGACCCATAAGAATGCTGCCCGTATTCATCTGATAGACCGACTGCGGATGATTCACGCTGTCGCCGTGGCAGCCGCGCAACACGCACAACTCGTCGGCCAGTTCGGCCAGGTTCGGCAAGAAGTCGCTGATCTCCAGGCCCGAGGCGCCACGCGGTTGAAAGGGCCGCACCGGCGCCAAGAGCGGATTGTGCGCGACCTTTCGTCGCGTCATCACCGACCCAACGCTGTCGGGAAGCGGTTGGCCCGCGTAGCGCACCAGGTCGGGCTTGGGGTCAAACAAGTCGACGTGGCTCGGGCCGCCGTGCATGAACAGATAGATCACGCGGCGGGCGCGCGGCTCGATGTGCGATGCTCTGGGCGCCAAAGGCCGAGGGGTCTCTTGAGCGGGAGCGGCATGCAGCAAGCCATCGCGCGCAAGCAGCGACGCCAGGGCGATGGCGCCCAGACCGCCGCCGGCTTGCTGCAAAAACGCGCGGCGCTCGCCGAGCCTCGTGGATGGAATGAGCCCGCGGTGCATGACGGGTGCCTTTGCCTTGGCGAAACGGGGGTCGCTTACAGCGTAGCACGGCGCCGGCCGGCGCTCAACGAAGCTTGCCGCGGTCTCGTGGATCGGCGGACCAGCGGCGGTTCGGGCGCCTTGAACGGCGAACGATTGCAACTAGCGAGTTGTCATACTATAGAGCAGACGGCGAGATTTTCTGCCATGGCAGACCTCGCGCGGTTTACAAGCCCGCATCGGCCGATCACACTCTCGACAGGACACGACGATGAACGCCATCGACCTGATTGGACGTCTGCACGAACACCGCGCCTGGGTGAACCGCAAGCTCCTGGCGGCCGCCCAAGGGCTGTCGATTGAAGCGCTGCGCAAGCCGCTGGCGATCGGCCAGGGATCGATCTGGAAATCGCTCCTGCACATGTATGCCGCGGAGTACGTGTGGTTGGAAGCTCTCTTGGGCAACGAAGCGGCGATTCTGCCCGGCGACTTGGCCGGGAAGCTGCCCGGGAACCAGGAAGGCGAAGGGGGCATCGAGTCGCTGGACGACTTGACGACCCGCTGGGCTGCCGGCGAATCGCGCTGGCAGGCCTATTTGCAAGGCCTGACCACGGACAGCCTGGATGATCTCGTATTCAAAGTATCGAGCAACGGCCAAAGGCGCGCGACGCGCCGCGGCGATCTGCTGCTGCATGTCTGCACCCATGCGCATTACACGGCGGCGCAGGTCGTCAACATGCTGCGGCAAGTCGGCGCGCAGCCGCTTCCCGACCCGATGCTAATCACGCTGGCGCGGCAAGAGATGGCCGATGGGTCGCGGTCGTGAGGAAGTCTCCGGCCCGGGGGGGCGTCGAGCGCCAGAACGGCGGGCCGGCTCTCGGTGTCCGGCGTCTTTTTTCGCCGGACGCTAGGAAATCTTGCGGTCTTCGGAGTCTTGTTCCAAGCTGCCGCGCCAGTTGAGCCGTCGTTCGTTGCGGCAAGTCCAGCACAGGTCCGGCACGAATTCCGCCGCTTGCAGATGCGGCCAACGCTTGCTGTACCACGACTCCGGGTCGACCGAATCGACGTGAAACGTGCGGTTGCAGCTAGGGCACCTGGCTAATGGCATGGGATGATTGTAGCAAGTTATGAATTAAAAAAAGCCCCCGGGTATGGCGGACGAATGGGGCGGGATATTAGGATCGTCACCGGCCTAACAAAAAACGCACACCGGAGTTCGCAATCGATGATTCGCATTGGCATCGCCGGCATCGGTTTCATGGGCATGATTCATTATCTGGCGTACCAGAG
>JBGQHN010000234.1:0-7463 GCA_041497975.1 Planctomycetia bacterium
CATTCGCTGGTGGGAATGGTATACCGGACTTTTCGGCTGCACTCCGGACAACAACCCCTCGCCGGGCAACAAGGAGGGCGGGCTGACGACGATCTACGAAAAATCGCTGGGCGCCGTGGCCAAGGCCGGCAGCACGACGATGACCGAAGTCTACCAATATGCCGAGCAAGTCACGGCCAAGGGCTTTGTCGTCATGGACACCCCGGGCCTCGACCCGGTGAGCGTCACGGGCATCGTCGCGGGCGGCGCGCAGGTGATGGTCTTCACCACCGGCCGCGGCAGTTGCTTCGGCTGCAAGCCCACGCCTTCGATCAAAGTCGCCACCAACACGCCGATGTACGAACGGATGATCGACGACATGGACATGGATGCCGGCACGATTTTGAAAGGCCGCGCCGTCGAAGACGTTGGCCGCGAAATTTTCGAAGAGATCATTGCGGTCGCCAGCGGCAAACGAACCAAAA
Organism: Planctomycetia bacterium; assembly: GCA_041497975.1. Taxonomy (GTDB): domain Bacteria; phylum Planctomycetota; class Planctomycetia; order Pirellulales; family PALSA-1355; genus PALSA-1355. The sequence goes on from JBGQHN010000234.1 coordinate 465, forward strand.
GCGAAAACCACGGCATCGGCCAGGAAGAATTCGTGCCCTGGACGATCGGTCCCACGCTCTAACGCCACGCGAGCAACCGCGAATTTCACGGAAATCTTCGATTTTATCGCCTGCTCGCCGCTGGCCAATGTGGTAAGATGACGGTTCACCACGCTTAGGCTCGCAGCAGGGAGAAATCGATGAAACGCTGCAAATCATGTCAGGGAGTCATGCTCGAAGGATCGGCCCACCAATCGATTCCGCGCATCGAGCGATTGCTGCGGTTTCATGGAATCGCCGCGCCCATGGTCAAGCAAGTCGCCAAGGACAGCGGTCCCTTGTGCCCCAAGTGCCTTTCGGTTTGGACGAAAGATTTGTCGTCAAATTAGACGGCCCACGTTCAAGGAGCCGCGTTCAAGAGCCAGGCTCGCGACGCGCATGTGATTAAAGTGCGCCGCAACGGGTCGTGACCAGACTCCGCCGGGCGTGCGTTGACGCTCGCCAAGCCATCTGATAGCTTGGCGCCCTTGCGGAAAATCGCCCAAATTCCCGCCTGAATCCGCGCCGCAAGCACACCCGATTTCGAGCACCGCCATGGCACACGACGTTACACTGATCACCGGAGACGGCACGGGCCCGGAGTTGGCCGAGGCGGCGCGCCGCTGCGTCGATGCGACCGGCGTGAAAATCAATTGGGACGTGCAAGAGGCGGGCGTCGACGTGATGGCCCGGCTGGGCACGCCGCTGCCCGATGCTGTAATGGACAGCGTCCGCCGCACGAAGTGTGCCTTGAAGGCCCCCATAACGACCCCCGTCGGCACCGGTTTTCGCAGCATCAACGTCCACTTGCGACAGGCCCTGGGCCTGTTCGCCTGCATCCGTCCCTGCAAGCATTACAAGGGCGTGCGCACGTTCTTCAGCTCCGTGCCGGTCGATTTGGTGATCGTGCGAGAAAACACCGAAGATTTGTACGCCGGCATCGAATTCGAGCGCGGCAAGAAAGAGACCGCCGAGCTGATCGAGTTTATCAACAAGCTCTCGCCCGACCGCCGCGTCAAAACGCCTGCCGGCGAGACGGGCATCTCGATCAAGCCGATCAGCGTGGAGGGAACCCAGCGGATTGTGAAGTGCGCCTTCGACTACGCCCGCGAGAACGGCCGCAAAAAAGTCACCTGCGTGCACAAGGCCAACATCATGAAGCACACCGACGGCCTGTGGCTGGAGGTGGCTCGCGGCGTGGCCAAGAACTATGCCGACATCGAATTCGAGGACCGGATCGTCGACAACATGTGCATGCAATTGGTGCAAAAGCCCGAGCTGTACGACGTGCTCGTGTTGTCGAATCTCTACGGCGACATCCTCAGCGACCTGGCCGCCGGATTGGTTGGCGGCCTGGGCGTGGCGCCGGGCGCCAATATTGGACCCAACGCCGCCGTGTTTGAGGCCACGCACGGCAGCGCACCCAAATACAAGGGCCAGAACAAGGTCAACCCCACTGCCTTGATTCTCTCGGGCATGTTGATGCTCAAATACTTGGGCGAAACCGATGCGGCCCGGCGGCTCGAGCAAGCCGTGGCGGCCGTGATCGCCGAGGGACGCTATGTCACCTACGATCTCAAAGCCGACCGCAACGACCCCACGGCCGTGGGCACGCGGGAGATGGCCGAGGCGATTTGCAAGAAGCTTTGAGAAAACCGAAGCCACGCTCGCTTTGACCGAACGGATCGCGATATCTTGCTGCGTCCGTCTGAATTCCGGGAGTTGGTAAGCGGCCGCGCCCGCGGACCGTTGGCTGCGGTGGCGCGCTTCGCCCTGCGACTTGCCGAATGGCCCTACACCGCCGCGGTGCGCTGGCGGAACTGGCGCTACGATACCCTGCGGGCGGCGATTCATCGCGCGCCGGTGCCGGTCGTCAGCGTGGGCAACATTACCCTGGGCGGAACCGGCAAGACGCCGACCGTCGAGTGGCTGGCCCGCTGGTTCGCCGAGCACGGCGTGCGCGTGGCCCTGGTCAGTCGCGGCTACGGCGCCGAGCAGGGACGACAAAGCGACGAAGCGCTCGAACTGGCCCAAAAGCTTCCCGGCGTCCCGCACGTGCTCGACCGCGATCGGATGCGCGGAGCGCGGCGAGCCGTCGACGAATTCGATTGCCAATTGGTAATCCTGGACGACGCGTTCCAGCATCGCCGCATTCACCGCGATCTGGACATCGTGCTCGTCGACGCATTGGAGCCATTCGGCTTCGATCATGTTTTTCCGCGCGGCACGCTGCGCGAGCCGCTGGCGGGCTGGGGTCGCGCGCACGTCGTCATCTTGACGCGATCGGAATTGGCCGACGAGCGACGGCGCGCGGCAATCCGCCAGCGCGTCCAGCGCTACGCGCCCGCGGCGGCTTGGGTGGAAGCCATCTACGCGCCGCAAGCGCTCGCCTCGGCCGATGGTCGCCAGCAGCCGCTGGCCCTGCTGGCGGGACGGCGTGTCGCCGCCTTCTGTGGCATTGGCAATCCGGAAGCTTTTCGCCGCTCGCTCGCGCAATGCGGATACGAACTCGTGGCCCTGCGTGAGTTCGCGGATCATTTTGCCTACCGCCGCCCCGACGTCAAGGCGTTGGCGGCCTGGGCCGACTCGCAGGACGTGGAGGGCGTCGTTTGCACTTCGAAAGACCTGGTCAAGATCGGCGATCATTGGACAGGAGCAAAACCCCTCTGGGCGCTGGTGAGCAGGCTGAAGATCGTGGCGGGCAAGGAGGAATTGGAAGAAGTTCTGCGGAAGCTCGTCGCCGCGAAGCCGGCCGACTGACTGGTATTGGTCGAACGGCTCCCGCGCCGTTATGTTGCGCCCCGGATGAGCCAGCCACAAATCGCACTGCTGATGTCGACGTTCCAGCGCCCCAACCACTTGCGGCGCGCGCTCGAGTCGATCGCCCTGCAACAAGGGGTCGAGGGCCAGATGGAGCTGGTCGTGACCGACGACGGCTCGACCGACGAAACGCCGCACATCGTCCGCCAGTTCGCGCGGGAAGTGCCCTTTCCCGTCGGGTTCACCACGCACCCTCACACGACCTTTCAGCTTTCGCGCAGCCGCAACGAAGGAGCTCGCGCCAGTCAAGCGCCGTATTTGCTCTTCCTCGACGGCGACTGCATATTGCCGCGCGATCACGTGGCCCTGCATCTGGAACACCGCAAGCCGGGCGTCGTCATGGCCGGCGATTTCTGCCGTTTCGATGAAGAAACGTCAAGCCGCGTGACTAGCGAGGTCGTTCGTTCGGGCGAGTTCGTCAACTGGGCTCCCGCGAGCGAGCTGCGCAGGCTGCGAAAACGCGACCGCGCGGGACGGTTCTATCGCTTGATCCGCCATCCCTCGAAGCCCAAATTGATCGGCAATAACGTGGGGATCTGGCGCGCCGACTTCGAGCGGATCAACGGTTACGACGAGAACTTTCGGGGCTGGGGTTGCGAAGACGATGACCTGCGGCATCGGCTGCGCAAAAGCGGCGTCGCGATCGAGTCTATCTTGCGTTGGACGTACGCGTATCACCTCTGGCATCCCGTCGACGCGACAGCGCCCGCGCGCTGGAAACAGGGAGCGAACGTCGATTACCTCCTCCGCAGAGGCCGCCTCACCCGCTGCCGCAACGGGTTGACCAAGCGGCCGCTCGAGGAAATCTCGGCGCGGGTCGTCGGTCGCGCGTCGCGGCCGCAGCTTGCCGCGCGACTGATGGAAGGCCGATTCAATCTTCAGTCGACCGCTCGGCCGGAGGTTGAAATCTTGTTTTTGCCCGGCGCCGGTCGCTTTAGCGGTCGGGCCGAATGCAACGTTCTCGTGGCACTCGAAGCCGAGGCCGCGCGCTCGCCCGTTGCGCGTCGCGCCGACGTCACGATCGCACCTTGGGCTGCCGGAAATGCCGGCGGCTGCGGCACGTTTCCGCTGGATGAATTGGACCGGGCGCTGGGCGCCGTGGCGTGACGCGATTTTCCACGCGGCGAGGGGTATGAATCTCTATTGCCGCTGCGGGGCGGCTTGCCGATAATCTGCCGTCCAACGGGCGACCATGTGCTAGCACGGCCGCGCGCCAGCAGCGGTTCGCCCCCTTAGCTCATCGGGACACGGAAGTCTTATGAGTTCGCACGACCTGGCGCAAGTATTCGAGCGAGTCGGCCAGCCCAAGATTCTGGTGCTGGGCGACTTGATGCTCGACCGCTACACCTGGGGCAACGCCGAACGCATCAGCCAGGAAGCGCCCGTGATCGTCTTGCGCGCCGACCGGCGCGAAGCGCGGCCGGGCGGCGCGGCCAACCTGGCCAATATGCTCTCGGCGCTCGAAGCCCGCGTCACCTGCTGCGGCGTTGTCGGCGACGACGCCAGCGGCCGCGAGTTGCGCCATGCGCTGGTGGCCGCTGGCGTCAATTGCGAACTCGTGTTGAACGACATCGAGCGTCCGACGACGGTCAAGGAGCGGTTCATCGGCCGGGCCGGCAGCCGCCATTCGAACCAGATCATGCGGGTCGATCATGAGAAGTGCGACCCGCTGTGTGAACCGCTGGAATCGCGGCTCGCGGACCTGGTGACGGCGCAAGTCGCCGGGCACGACGCCGTATTGATTTCCGACTATGGCAAGGGTCTCTGCACGTCACGATTGCTCAGAGCGGCCATCGACGCGGCGCATCGCGCCGGCATAAGCGTGCTGGTCGACCCCAGCCGCTCGTGCCCCTTGGAAAGCTATCACGGCGTGTCGGTCATCAAGCCGAATCGCGTGGAAGCCGAGCTGGCGACCGGCCGCAAGATCGTCAAGCCTGCCGACGCGCTGGCGGCCGGCGGCCAATTGTGCAGCAATCTCGACGCTGGCATGGCCCTGATCACGCTGGATCGCGACGGCATGATCCTGGTCAAGCGCGATGGAACGGGCGAAGTCTTTCCAACTCATGCGCGGGCCGTGTACGACATCACCGGGGCGGGCGACATGGTGATGGCCACGATCGGGCTGTGCCTGGCCGGCGGGGTGGCGGCGGCAGACGCGGTGCGGCTGGCCAACGTGGCCGCCGGCCTGGAGGTCGAACGCTCCGGCGTGGCCGTGATCTACCGCGACGAAATTCGGGGCGAACTGTTGCTGGACCGCAACAGCCCCGCGAAAAAAATCGTCACCCTCGAGCACGCGGCGGCGTTGGCCGCCGAACATCGACGACGCGGCAACAAAGTAGTCTTCACCAACGGCTGCTTCGATTTGCTGCATGTCGGCCACGTCGCATATTTGTCCGAAGCGGCCCGCATGGGCGACGTTCTGATTGTCGGCGTCAACAGCGATGCAAGCGTCCGCAAGCTCAAGGGCCCCGGCCGCCCGGCGATCGCCGAAGCGGACCGCGCGGCGATGCTGGCGGCGCTGGCGTGCGTGCAGCATGTGGTCATCTTCGCCAACGACACGCCGCACGCGCTGCTCGACGCTATCCGGCCCGACGTGTTGGTCAAGGGCGGAACGTACGCGGCCGACGCGATCGTTGGCCACGAAATCGTCGAGGCCTATGGCGGCGCCGTTTGCGTGACCGGAGTCGTGGACGGCATTTCGACGACGAACATCCTGGCGTCGCTCGCGCGCGGTGAAACGGCCGCCGCCGGGCAAATCGACCACCGGCCCCCGTTGCGCCGCGCGAGCTGACAACGTCGCGTTGCCCGATGTCATCTTCACAAAGCCATGAAACAGAAACTCACGGTCATCATCCCCTGCAAAAATGAACGGCGGAACATCCGGCCGTGCCTTGAATCTGCCAGGCGAGTTGCCGACGAAGTGCTGATCGCCGATTCGGGGTCGTGCGACGGCACGCTGGATATCGTGCGCGACGTCGGCGGTTGCCGGACGATCGAGCGGGAATATATCAACTCGGGTAATTTCAAGAATTGGGCCATCCCACAAGCCAGCCACCCGTGGGTCTTGATCCTCGACTCGGACGAGCGCGTCACCGAGCCCCTGGCCGCCGAGATCAACAAGCTGCTGGCCGGCACACCGCCGTCGGACGGCTACCACGTGTATCGGACGAATTATTTTCTCGGCCATCGCATTCGCTACAGCGGCTGGGGCCGCGACAAAGTTCTGCGGCTGTTCCGGCGCGACCTGGGAAGGTACGTGGGCGAAAGCGATCACGCCGAAGTCGGCATCGCATCGGGCAAAGTCGGCCGTCTGAAGGCAAGGCTCGACCACTTCAGCTATTGGACCTACGATCAATACTTCCAGAAATTTGCCCGCTACACCGCGCAGGGTGCGCACAACCGACACGCCGCCGGCCGGCGGGCCAGCTTCGTGCGCATGCTCCTGGCGCCGCCGCTGCGATTCTTGCATTGTTATGTCGTGCGCCTCGGTTTTCTCGACGGCATGGCGGGCCTGCAAGTGAGCGCCTTGACCGGCATGTCGTCGTTCGTCAAGCAGATTCGCTTGTGGGAACTGGACAACGCGGCGCCGCAGCCCGATCCGGAAGCAGACCGGCCGGCCGGCCAAGCCGTCGAGCGGCACGCCGCGTGAGGCGGCAGCATCCATCCTTCTGAGGGACATTCGTGAGCTCGGCAAATCAAGAACTGAAGCGAATTCTGCTCGTGCGCAATGATCGCCTCGGCGATCTGGTGCTCACGTTGCCCGCCTTCGAAGCCGTTCGACATCACTGGCCGCGGGCCCACGTCACCGTTCTGGCGAGCCCCTGGGCCGGTCCGCTTTTGGCGGGCACGCGCAACCACAACGAGGTCCTGATCGACGATCCGAACGAAGGCGCCTGGCGCTTGGCGCGGCGGCTCAAGTCGATGCAGTTTGACGCCGCGATTGTCTTTAACACCAGCACTCGAAATTGCCTCGCGGTGTGGCTGGCACGGATCCCCCAGCGCGTCTGTTGGGCTTATAAGCCCGTCGGACTTCTGTGCGCGAACCGGCGCGTGGCGCTGCACCGCAGCCATCCGCCGATACACGAAGCCGCATTTGCGGTGGCCTTTGTCCGCCGGCTGGGCGCCGCGGCGAGCTGGTCCGGCCAGGTGCCGAAACTGGAA
>JBGQHN010000235.1:0-7461 GCA_041497975.1 Planctomycetia bacterium
GCCCCCGTGGAATCCGCCTCCACCGTGACCGCCTCCACCGTGCCCACCTCCGCCTCCACCGTGCCCACCTCCACCACCGCCATGGCCGCCTCCGCCGCCACGCGCGTATGCCACAGGCGTAATGGCCATCATGGCCGCGACTATAAGGGCCATCCATCGAACCATTGGAATCTTCATGTCTTGTGCCTCGATTCTAATGAGCTCTTGCGTCGAGCTCGCTCGCTATTGTCGCCAATGTATTCTACGCAAACGGCAACCCCGCGGTCCGCGCCCAAAAACAACTCCGCGAATTTTTGCATGCACTCACGCCGTAATGATTTATAACCCAGTCTGTCGCTTGTGCGAAAGAATAACTAATTTGTAACCATCCCGATCGCGCCTAATCGGGCGCATGCACCCACTTGCGCCAGCGAGCGCTCAGGTGCAGTTGTTCGATCCGCGATCACGCGTACCACTGCGCCCACGCGGAACGCATGCGTGCTGCAATGCCAGGCACCGCAGAGTCGGCGCAGTAACACTGCCATGGGGCCTTTGACGGGCGACGCGGCGGAGCGTACAAAGGACCACTGGCAACAAACCAAACCGTCGGCCTCCCATGAGAGGCCCTCGCAATGGGGACCTGTGAACCTGGTCAGGGACGAAAGTCAGCAGCCATAAGCAGTCATCTCTTTGTGCGATGGGTCTCTCATGGGAGGCCGAGGGCATTTCTTGCGATTGAACTGTACTTTTATTGGGGTCCGCAAGTCGGAATCGGCGCAAAATGGACGTGCCGGACGGAGACACCTCTGAATTCACCCCGTCCAGGGACCCGACGCTGCCCGGGGTCCGCGTCGGCGAGTACACGGTGGTGGCCCGCCGCTACCGACCCCAAACCTTCGACCAGTTGATCGGCCAGCAGCACGTCGCGCGGGCCCTGACCGGCGCGATCGAAGCCAACCGCGTGGGCCATGCCTACTTATTCACCGGGGCGCGAGGCGTTGGCAAGACGTCGGCGGCTCGCATTCTGGCCAAGGCGCTCGACTGTCAGCACGGACCCACTGCCACGCCTTGCAATGAGTGCGACATCTGCCAGTCGATCAGCGCCGGCAGCGACGTCGACGTGTTGGAGATCGACGGCGCCAGCAACCGTGGCATCGACGAGATTCGCCAACTGCGGCAAAACGTCGGCATTCGTCCCAGCCGAGCGCGGTTCAAGATCTACATTATCGACGAAGTTCATATGCTCACGCGCGAGGCCTTCAATGCCTTGCTCAAGACGCTGGAAGAACCGCCCGAACATGTAAAATTCATCTTCTGCACGACCGAGCCCACCAAGATCCCCATCACGATCCTGTCGCGCTGCCAGCGATTCGACTTTGCGGGCATCGGTTTGTCTTCGATCGTCGAGCGGCTGGCGCAGATCGTCGAAGCCGAACACGTCACCGCGGAGCCCGAGGCACTGGCTATTTTGGCCCGCCGCGCCAGCGGATCGATGCGCGACAGCCAGTCGCTCTTGGAGCAGCTTTTGGCGTTCGGTGGGGAAAAAATCACGGCCGTCGACGTGCACGCCATGCTCGGCACGGCTGGCGACGTGCGGTTGGCGAACCTGGTCGGCCATCTTGTCGAGCGAGATCCTGCGGCGGCAATCGCCGACTTGGACTCGGCGCTCGATGAAGGCGTCGACGTCGGGCAGTTGCTCGAGCAACTGTTGGGGTATTTTCGCGATTTGATGACGGCCGCCGTCGGCTGCCCGGCCGACACGTTCCTGTACACGTCGCCCGGGGAACACGAGCGGCTAATTCAGGCCGGGAAACAGCTTGGGCTCGAAACGATCTTGGCCGTGATGCAGATCATCGACCACACGTTGTCTCGCTTGCGGTACAGCACGCAAAGCCGCACGCTGGCTGAAATGGCGATCGTGCGGATCGCGAACCTGGAGAATCTCGACGAACTGTCCAACTTGATTGCCGAGTTGCGCAAAGGGGCGTCCGTTCTCGGCGGCGCACCCGCGGGGCGCAGTGCGCTGACCGCAGGCGCTGGAATCGGCGGATCGATGACCAGCGGCCAGGCAAAAAAAAAAGCTGATCTGACGCCGGGGCCCGCAGAGGCGGCAAGCAACGGCGGCCCGTCTGAAGTACCCGCCGCGATGTTGACCGACGAGACGCTGCCAGCGGTGTGGAAGGAAGCGCTGGCGAACCTCTCGGACTTGCTGGCCGAGAATGCCGCCCTGTGCGAGTCGATAGCAATCCGCGTGCCGAACCATCTGGTCGTTACGTTTCGCACGAAGTATACTTCGTGTAAGACATTCTGCGAACGGCCCGAGCAATTGGCGAAGCTCGAGGCGGCGTTGGCCGACGTGGCGTCAGGGCCGATCAAGGTCGAATTCGACTTGCTAGCGGACGAAGGGGCCACAGAGGTGGCCGGGCGACGCGGAGTGCCGCACCGCCAGCGGCTGGCCGAAAAAGCCGAGCACCCCATGATTCGCCGGGCTGGGGAGTTGTTTGATGCTCGCTTGGTGCGGGTTGAGGAGCCCGGCAATTAGTCGCGGGCTACTTCGTCCCGGACGGAACACATTAAGGGGATTACGCTGTGTTCAAAGGATTGGGAAATCTGGCGAACCTTGGATCGCTGCTCAAACAAGCCCAGCAGTTGGGTGGCAAGCTTGCCCAAGTGACTGAGGATCTCAAGACGCGCCGCGTCGAGGGCAGTTCCGGGGGCGGACTGGTCACCGTGGAAGCCAATGGCGTCGGCGAAGTGCTGCGGTGTCGGATCGATCCGTCGCTGCTGACCTCCGACGATCACGAGCTGGTCGAGGACCTGTTGCCCGCGGCGATCAATGAGGCACTGGGCAAGGCCAAACAACTGCACGCCGAGGCGATGAAGTCGATGGCCGGGGGCCTGAACTTGCCGGGCGTCGATGCCATGCTGGCAGAACTTTCGGGAGGCGAACCCGAAAAGCCCCCGTCCCAAGGATCAAGTAAATGACGAGTATCGCCGGTTAGGGTCTGCCATTGTTAAGCGAATCGGTGACGAAGCTGATTGAAGAGTTTGCCAAGCTGCCCGGCATCGGCAAGAAGTCGGCCGAGCGGCTGGCGTACCACGTTCTACGGATTCACGAGACGGAAGCCATGGCGTTGGCCGAGGCCATCCGCGGCGTGAAACAAAACGTGCGGTACTGCCGCAATTGCTATAATCTAACGGAACAGGAGGAGTGCGAGATCTGCCGCGATCCGAGGCGCGATCGCGGGGTGTTGTGCGTGGTCGAACAGCCGCGTGATTTGATCGCGCTGGAACAGCCGGGGACCTATAACGGGCTGTATCACGTGTTACTGGGGCGAATCGCCCCGCTGGACGGCGTCGGCCCCGAACAATTGACGATCGATGCGCTGGTCGACCGGGTCCGCAAGGGAGGATTTCGCGAGGTGATCATGGCCACGAATCCGACGTTGGAGGGCGACGGTACGGCGCTTTACATATCGAATCTGCTGGCCGAAACGCCGCTGGCAATTACGCGGCTGGCGCGGGGCATAACGACCGGCAGTGTGCTAGAATTTGCTAACAAAGAGATCCTGGCGGATGCCTTGGCAGGCCGCCAGAAGTTTTGACGCGGCGCCGATCGCGCGCGCCGGCTTGCATCACGTTCATCACGCTGACTTTCATCTATGCGACTTTCCTTCGGTCAAGAACTGCGGATGGTGCAAAAGCAGGTGCTTGCGCCGCGGATGATTCAGTCGATGGAGATCCTGCAATTGCCGATCATGGCCTTGCAGGAGCGGATCGAACAGGAAATCCAAGAGAACCCCGTTCTGGACCTGGCCGAAGAAGACCTCGACCTGCCGGAAGAGCCGGCCGAGGCCGAGAACCCCAACGCGCCGAGCGAGGAAGAGCGCGAGCTGGTCGTCGGCGAGGCGAAGAACAACGAGGAGGATTTCGAGCGCCTGCTCAACATGGACGAAGATTGGCCGGATCACTTCGAGGAGCGTTCGCGGCCGTCCAGCACCCGCGTCGAGGAAGAGGGAGCGCGAAAACACGACGCGATGGCGAACATGGTGGCCCGCCCCCAATCGCTGCAAGATTACTTGCACGATCAACTCGGCTGGTTCAATCTGAGCGCCGAATTGCGCTCGATGTGCGACCGCATCATCTACAACCTCGACGCCAACGGCTATCTGCAGTCGCGGCTGGAAGACATCATCGACCCCAACGCCCCGCCCGAGACGCTGGCCGTTGCGCACCAGGCTCTGGGCGTCGTGCAGAAGCTCGATCCGCCGGGCGTCGCCGCCCGTGATTTGCGCGAGTGCCTGCTACTGCAGCTCACGCCTGGCATGCGCTGCTACGAGCAGCTCAAGACGCTGATTTCCAGCCACCTGGAGGACTTGGAGCATAACCGACTACCGGTCATCGAGCGCAAGACGGGCTATTCGATTCCGTTGATTCAGCTGGCGCTCGTCGAACTGCGCAAGCTCAATCCCAAGCCGGGCGCGAATTTCGGTGAAGTATTCGTGCCTAACGTCACGCCGGACGTGTTCGTCGAGCTGGGCGACGACGGCAAATACCGCGTCCGCCTGGAAGATGGCCGCACGCCAACGCTCTACATCAGCGCGTACTATCGCAAGCTTTTGACCAGCGGAGAGGCCAACGCCGAAACCCGCGAATATATCAAGCGCAAGATCAACTCGGCCCAATGGCTGATCGAGTCGATCGAGCAGCGCCGCAACACTTTGACCCGCGTGGCGCAGGCGATTGTCGACCACCAGACCGAGTTCTTGAGCAAGGGCCCCGAGGCCATTGAGCCCCTGAAAATGCAGCAGATCGCCGACAAAGTGGGCGTGCACGTGACCACGGTCAGCCGGGCCGTCGACGACAAATGGATTCAAACGCCGCGGGGAATCTTCCCGCTCAAGCGGTTCTTCTGCGGCGGCACCGTCAGCGCCGACGGCGAGGAAGTCGCTTGGGACGCCGTGCGGCTCAAGCTGCAAGAGATCATCGACAACGAGCACAAGCAGCATCCGCTTTCGGACGACGAACTGGTCAAGGAGCTGGCCAAGCACGGTCTGACCGTCGCCCGACGCACCGTGACCAAGTATCGCAAGGCAATGAACATTGCCAGCTCGCGTCAGCGTCGCGATTGGAGCCAGGAAGCTCCGGGCCCCGACTCGAGCGCCACCGACGAGTCGCCTTCGGCACACGTCGAAACCAATGGCGCACACGCCAAGCCAATCGCCGAAGCGAATCCCGCCGAGCATTAAGATCGCGGTGGCGGGTGCGACTGTCCCCGTTCATTGGGCGCGATGCAGGCGCAACGATCGCGGCGCTTGTCGACTGAATCGGCTTACGCAGGCAATGCTACGATTCGTGGACGCCCAGCGACTCGATTCGCCGGCCGCGGCGCACCTGTTCGCCGCGCCGAGCTTTGTCGATCATCTGCGCCACGCTCGACACGTCCTCGACGCCCTGCAGATAAAAGATCGGATCGGTCCGATCGTTGGACGCAATCTTGATCCGTCCGACGTTGACCATCCGATCAAACAGCCCCTGCTCGTAGGTCACGTCGTGAATTTCAATCAACTCGATGCGGTCGGTCACGCGCGTCAGCACGCCCCGCTGGTGATAGAACATCTGGTTGGTCAATTTGTAGTGCACCCCCAGCCGCGCCGCGATGAGCCGGCCCAGCACGAAAATCCACAACACGAGCATCGCGCCGGCCGGCACGACCCAATACCATTCTTGACGCGTCCAAATCGCCAGGCCGATCAGAACGACGGTGGCCACGGCTGCGCCGGCATACGTTCCCAGCATCCCCTTGGGCGAGAAGGTTCCCTCCCACAGGACTTGCTCGGGCACGTCGCTAATTCGCCCGCGACCGGCAGCAGCGGCGACGTTTTCGGCCGTAGCTGATTGCTCCGCGGCGGCCGATGAACCGTCGCCGGCCTTGCTCTGGGCACCGCCGCCCTCGACCAGCGGCAATTTGGCTCCGCAACTTGGACAAAACGAAGCACCGTCGGTCGCATCAAGATTGCATACCGGACATTTCATGGAAATCCATCCCAACAAATGGCCCGCTGTTGCCCGTCAAAAGACGCGGCCATTATAGGGTTGCCCCCGGCCGTGGCACTAGACCTTGCGCGGCTTGGGGCCAACCGCCGCGACGCGCGTCCGCTCGTGAGATTTCGTTCGCGGCAGCCGGAGCTTGGCAGGGGCGTCTACAATTTGCGCGGCGTCGGCTGACTCTCGCCCGATGATCTTGCTATTATGGGAACCGTAGGTTGGGCAGTTCTCCGACTTTCAAGGGTAATTGAGTCGCTCGACCGGGCAGCTGCCTGGGCGCGCGAGATGGCTTGAGCTTGCCATGAAGTGTCCCACTTGCGGAGTCGACAACGATCGAGTGATCGATTCGCGCGCCAGCCACGACGGCTTTGCGATTCGTCGCCGCCGGGAATGCGCAAGCTGCCAAGCGCGCTACAACACCTACGAACGGGTCGACGACCCGATCAAGTGCCCTTTCTGCCACGACGAAGGCAACCGCGTGCTGGAGACGGACATGGGTGAAGGTGGCTTTGCCGTCCGCCGCCAGCGTGAGTGTCTTTCGTGCCGCCGGCAGTACACGACCTTCGAGCGCAGCGAAGAACGCACGATCAAGGTTGTGAAGAAAGACGGTACGCGGGCTCCCTTCGACCGCCAGAAGATCCGCCAGGGGCTGGAAAAAGCCTGCTGGAAACGTCCGGTCAGCGACGAACAGATCGAGGCCATCGTCGTGGCCGTGGAAAGCGAGGTCCACTCCCGCGCCGAACCGGAGGTCGAGACTTCCTTCCTCGGCGAACTGGTGATGCAGCACTTGCGAAAGCTCGACCAGGTTGCGTTTGTCCGCTTCGCCAGCGTCTATCGCCAGTTTCAAGACGTGCAGGATTTCGTCGACGAGCTGGACGAGATCATGGCCAAGGGAAACGCGCCGGGGACGACGAGGCGGGAGGCCGGAGGCTGAAGCCCGGGGGAAGAGAAAGGCTAGAAGTCGTCGCGGTTCAAATCCTGTTGCCCCGACTATTACTCGAAATGAGCCCTTCGGCGTATCTTTGCCGAAGGGCTTTTTTTGTTTGCTGGCGGATACTTGCGTCGCAATGGCGCATCGTTCAAATCAACCGCTCCGATCGGCGGGTTTTCTTCAGCACGCTGATGTAAAGCGCTGATTAGCCATCACTTAATGCGGTTCAAAAAACTCGAGCTCACGGTCGACATGCCGGCTCTACGCAAAATGGGGGCGGCCGAGTCTTCAGTTGCATCCTGAGTCTGCCTTGACAACGACGAAGTGTGGTAACTTCATCGTTGCCGATCGCTGCTCAGGATGCACTTGTTTGAAGCCACTGGGCTGCCCCCGATTTCTGTACCAGGAGTTATGAGAGTACGGGTTGGGGAACGGGTAACAGGATCTCTTGGTCTTCTTCCTCTTCTTGTGTTCGCGTGTGCTGCTGGAGCGTAGGCGTAGCC
>JBGQHN010000236.1:0-7396 GCA_041497975.1 Planctomycetia bacterium
GCACGCGCTTTCCGGGGCGCGTGGGATTGCCGCGCACCAAAATGCGCGGCTCCTCAGCCGTCGGGACCTCGACCAACGTATGCGCCCGGGGCGGTGCTTGGGCCGTATTTGCCAGGTGCTCGTTGATCGCCGCGCGGCGCTTCGTGATTTCGTTATTGATCGGCGCATCGTACAAATACTGCCACAGCGCTTCCTGCATTCCCACGGCCACGGCCGAGTTGGGCGCATTGAGCACTTGCCGCAACTGCTCTTCATCCGCATCAGCCAGGCGCTCGGGTGCTGCCGAGGCCGCCGCCGCCGCCGACGCCACCAGACCGCGCCAACGCTCGTTCACCTGCGCCAACAACTCGCCATACGCGCGGGCTACGTCGACCATCGACCCAGGCGGCTCGGCGAGCAAGCGATTCCTCACCGCGCGATTGACGCGGGGCGCGGCGCTGCCGCCGCTTGCCGACTTCCAGGATGTGGTGATCTCGGCGGCACGCGCCGCAAATTCGCTCTTCTTGAGTCGGGCGAAGGCGTGCCACGGGCCGAACACCTCGTCGCGCTCGCCGGCGCGCTCGATCGTGTCAATCCACCGCTCCACGACGAGCTGCCGGATTTCGCCCGCCGCCTTCGGCAGCGGCTGCTGAGGCGCAACGCGGCCCTCGACGGCTTTGACCAGATAGTCGGCCGCGCGAGCACGGAATTCGTCCAGCAGGGCCGCGTACTGCTTGCGTTCGTACTCGTCCAGGGCTTGCTTGCGCTTTTGAAACTCGTCCTGAAAGGCCGCCGTTTGAGCATCGCCCGCGGGACGCGCAATCAACGGGGGCACGATCGGCTCTTCAGAACTGGCAAACACGCCGTACAGCGCATAATAATCGGCCGTCGGAATCGGATCGTATTTGTGATCGTGGCAACGGGCACACGTGACGGTCAGGCCCAGCAATCCTCGCGTGACGACGTCGATCCGGTCGTCGATAATGTCGTGCTTGTTGCCGGTGAATTGTCGCCCAAGCGTCAAGAATCCCAAGGCCGCCAGGGCCCCGGCGTCATCGCCCAGCGGCAGTTGATCGGCGGCCAACTGCTCGACGATGAACCGATCGAACGGCAAGTCGTCGTTGAACGCTCGAATGACGTAATCGCGGTAGGTGAACGCGTAATGAAAACGTCGCTCCTCGGCGAGCCGAACGTAGCCCTTGGTATCGGCATAGCGGGCCACGTCGAGCCAATGCCGCCCCCAGCGCTCGCCATAGTGGGGCGATTCGAGCAGGCGATCGACCGCTTTGGCAAACGCGTCGGGCGCAGGATCGTTGGCAAAGGCCGCGATCTGCGCCTCGTCGGGCGGCAATCCGACAAGATCAAACGTCGCGCGCCGCAGCAGCGTAACGCGATCGGCCGGCGGCGCCGGCGCCATCCCCTGCTCTTCCAATATGGCCAGCACGAAGCGGTCGATCGCGGTGCGTGGCCAAGCTTCGTTTGCCACCTTGGGCACGGCAGTGGCTCGAATCGGCGCAAAGGCCCAATGGCTCGCGTGGTCGGCCGCCGCGATCGCGCCCGGGGCGTCCGCCGTCCAGTGGGCGCCGGCCGTTATCCACCGCCGAATCGCGGCGATCTCGGCCTCGGGCAATTTGCCGGGCGGATCCGGCGGCATTTGCAGTTCGGAATCTTCGTATCCAATGGCCGTCAGTAGCCGGCTCGTCGATGGATTCTTGAGATCGATGACCGGTCCGTTGTCGCTGCCCTTGACCAGCGCGGAGGGCGAATCGAGCCGCAAGCCGGCCTCCTGCTTTTTTTCGCCGTGGCACGTAAAGCAACGTTCGGCCAGCACGGGCCTTACCTGGCGTTCGAAGAATTCCACCTCGGCCGGCGCCGCGGCGTCGGTCGCCGGCACGCGCTGATCCTGACACCAAAGGCTCGAGGGCAGAGCCAGCCACGCCGCCACCGACGTCGCTAGACACACCGCGTGCACAAGCGCCCGTTTCATCGAGACCTCGACGGCAAACCCACAAACGGCGACTTCCGCCCGGCCCTGCACACAGGACCGAGCGTTAGTATAGTATCGCCGGTCCGGCCAAACCTAGCCAATGGCAACAAAAGCGAGTATCTTGCCGGATTGCGTTGCGCCGATCCGTCCTGCCCAAGCGCCCTGTCGATGTGCCCATGAAGACCGTAAAGCCCGCCGCGCCGCAGCCTTCGCGCTTGCCGCTTGCGCCGCCGCGCGACGAGCAGGACATCACGCGCCTCGCGGACCTGTCGAGCACTCAATGGAAGTCGGGCCTGGCCGCCTGGCTCGGTTGGCTGTTCGACGGGCTCGACATGCACTTGTACACGTTGGTCGCGGCGCCCTTCGTGGCGCAATTGCTGGCCGTCAACGAGAAGGACACCTCGGTCGGCACGTACAGCTCGGTGATTCAAGCCTCGTTCTTGGTCGGCTGGGCGCTGGGCGGCGGATTCTTCGGCCGCATCGGCGATCGCATGGGCCGCAGCCGCGCCTTGATGCTGACGATCCTCACCTACGCCGTCTTTACCGGGCTGTCGTTCTTCGCGCAAACCTGGTGGCATCTGCTCATTTTTCGTTTTCTGGCCGCTTTGGGCATCGGCGGCGAGTGGGCGGTAGGCGCCGCCCTGCTCTCGGAAACGTGGCCCCGCACCTGGCGGCCGTGGCTCGCCGCCGTCTTGCAAACCGCGGTCAACGTCGGAATCTTGGTGGCCTCGGTGGCCGCCTATTTGATGGCCGGATTGCCGAACCGTTGTGTGTTCCTGGTCGGCATCTTGCCGGCGCTCGTCACGTTGTGGATTCGCCGCGCTGTGCCCGAGACCGAGCAATGGCATGCGGCCAAGGCCCAGCACGCTCACGACGAGCCGAGCGTTTGGGAACTCTTTCGTGGCGACGTGCGGCATATCACGATTTTGACCATCGCGGTTTGCTCGCTGGCGCTGACGGCACATTGGGCGTTCAACTTTTGGAGCCTGCAGCACCTGCGCAATTTGCCCGACGTCGCCGGATGGTCGGACAGCGAGCGCACACAACTGGCCAGCCAGGCCATGACGCTGTTGATGATCTCGTCGATCGCCGGAAATTTCCTGGCCGCGGGTCTTGCCACCCAGTTCGGCTACCGCCGCTCGATCGCGCTATTGTGCGTGACCTACTTCGTTTCCATGACAGTGACGTACTACGCGCCGCGCGACCACCATCAAATGTGGTTCTTCCTGCCGTTCATGGGCGCCTCGTCCGGATTGTTCGCGCTGTTCACGATGTACATGCCGCCCTTGTTTCCCACGCTGTTGCGCACCACCGGAGCCGGCTTTTGCTACAACATCGGTCGCATCGCGGCCGCTTTCGGGACGGTGTTTTTCGGGTTTTTCAGCAAAGTGGGCGATTATCGACTCGTCTTGCTCTATGCTGGGTTCCTGTTCATTCCGGCGGCGCTGGCGGCGTTGTTTTTGCCCGAGCCCCCCGACGAGCGCTCGAGCGTGGCGCCGCTGGAGTAACGCGCACTCCCGGCGGACCAACGGAAAGAAAGCCAATCATGCCCCCTGCCCTGCCCTCGACGTCCAATCGGCTAACTTTCGTGGGCCAAGGCGCGTTTCGATACCAGGTCCAGTCGGACTGGGCGCAGCTTCCACCCGGCTGGAGCTTCGTGGAAGCGGTCGGCGTGGCCACCGACTCGTCCGGCACGGTATTCGTTTTCAACCGGGGCGAACATCCGCTGATCGTGTTCGACCGCGATGGCCGCTTTGTGCGCTCCTGGGGCGAAGGGCTGTTCGTTCGTCCGCACGGAATTCATATTGGACCCGACGACTCGATCTTTTGCGTGGATGATTTCGACCACACCGTGCGCAAGTTCACGCCCGAGGGCCGGCTGCTGTTGACGCTGGGTACGCACGGCAAGTCTTCCGACACCGGCGCACGTACAGTCGATTATCGAACCATCCTGCGTTCGGCCGGTCCGTTCAACTTTCCGACGAATTTGGCGCTGGCGCCCGGCGGCGAGATGTACGTTGCCGACGGATACGGCAACGCCCGGGTGCATCTGTTTTCGGCCGACGGGCAATGGATTTCCTCGTGGGGCGAGCCGGGAGACCGGCCCGGACAGTTTCACGTGCCGCACGGCATCGCCGTCGACCGTCAGGGCACGGTGTATGTGGCCGACCGCGAGAATAGCCGCCTGCAGCTCTTTTCGCCGCGGGGAGTGTTCCTCGCCGAGTGGACCGACGTGGCTCGGCCCTGTGAAGTGGCGATCGACGCGGCGGGCAACGTCTTTGTCGCCGAACTGGGCTTTCGCGCCGGCATGTTTCCGGGCAACCAGCCTCCCCCGGGCAATCCCACCGGCGGCCGGCTGAGCATTTTCAATTCACGGGGCGAGTTGCAAGCCCGCTTTGGCGGCGGCGAAAATCCCTGCGCGCCCGGCGATTTTTTCGCCCCGCACGACGTGTGGGTCGATCGCTTCGGCGACATGTACGTCGGCGAAGTCACGATGTCGGCCGGCGGCAACCAGGGCCTGGTTCCGCCCACCTGCCACACCCTGCAAAAATTCGTTCGCGCCAGTTCCCAGGAATCGCCATGAGAATCCCCCACCAACGGCTCAAGCAGCTTGCCAGCACCATCTTCGCCGCCGCCGGCTGTAGTGCGCACGAAGCCGAACGTATCGGCCACTACCTGACCGAGGCCAATCTTGTCGGTCACGACTCGCACGGCGTGATCCGCATCTCCTACTACGTCGACTGGCTGCGGGCCGGCAAAGTGCTGCCCAATCAAACGATCAACATCGTGTTCGAAAACGACGTGATCGCCGTGGTCGACGGCGGGTACGGCTTCGGCCAGACGATCGGCGAACAGGCCACGAAATTGGGCATCGAAAAGTCGGCCAGGCACGGCGTGGCCGTGATCGCGCTGCGTAACACCGGACATCTGGGACGCATCGGCGACTGGCCCCTGTTGGCCGCTCGGGCGGGCAAAGTGTCGTTGCACTTCGTGAACACCAGCGGCGCGGGCATTCTCGTGGCGCCATTCGGCGGCATCAACCGCCGGCTGTCGGCCAATCCCGTGGCCGCCGGGGTGCCGGTCAAGGACGGTCCGCCGATCCTGCTGGACATGTCCTGCTGCACGATCGCCGAGGGCAAGCTGAAGGTGGCCTTCAACAAGGGCGTCGACGTGCCGGAGGGCTGCATTATCGACGCCCAGGGCAATCCCACCAACGATCCCAAGGTTTTCTATGGCGATCCGCCGGGGGCAATTCTGTCGATTGCCGGCCACAAGGGCTATGCACTCGGCATCATCGCGGAAATGCTGGCCGGCGCCTTGACCGGCGGCGGCGCCAGCAACCCGGCCAACGCCGGTCGGCTGGCCAACGGCATGCTTTCGATCTACATGGATCACCATTTCTTTCAGCAAGACGCGGCCTTCGCCGCCGAAGTGCGGCGATTTATCGAATGGGTCAAAAGCTCGCAGAAGGCCACGCCCGGCGGCGAGATCCTGATGCCTGGTGAAATCGAGGAAAAAACCAAGGCCCAACGGCTGCGAGACGGCATCGAGCTGGACGGCAACACCTGGAAAGCAATTACCGACGTGTGCCGCTCGCTCGACGTCGCCGTGCCAACGGTTTGACAAAGTTATTTCGCGGGACGCTAAATTGACGGCTCGCCAACCAGTCGAAAACGTACTACGAGGAATACCATCATGTGCCAAATCGTAACCAGTCTCCTTGTCGCGATCACGTTGGCCACGACCTGTGCCGGTCCGTCGGGCGCCGCCGAAAATCCGATCGTGCCCGACGGAGCGAAGCTCGAATTGCTGTTCACGCGCACCGCCAAACTCACCGGCGGCTTGACCGAAGGCCCGGCCGTCGCGCCCGACGGCAGCATCTATTTCACCGACATGCCGTTTGGTTCCGACCCGGGCATGATCTTGCGGTTCGATCCGGCGACGCGCAAAACCACCGTGTTTACCGCCGATAGCGGCAAGGCGAATGGGTTGACGTGCAATGCCGACGGCGAGCTGGTGGCTTGCGAAGGGGCCGACTACGGCGGTCGACGCGTGTCACGCTGGAATATCAAGACGGGCAAGCGCCAAACCATCGCCGACAAGTACCAAGGCAAGCGATTCAACGCGCCGAACGATTTGTGCATCGATACCAAGGGCCGGATTTACTTTTCCGACCCGCGCTATCTCGGCGACGAGCCGCGCGAGCTAGCGCATCGGGCCGTCTATCGGATCGACTCCGACGGCACGGTGACCGAAGTCACCCACGACGTCGAAAAGCCCAACGGCGTCGCGCTGTCGCCCGACGAAAAGACGCTGTACGTCGGCGATCACAACAACGGCACGGACAAGATCGACCCCGCGGCTCCGCCCCCCAAAACCGGCGCGATGAAGGTGCTGGCCTTTCCGTTGGGAGAAAACGGGCTGGTGGCTGGACCGAAAAAAACACTGGTCGACTTCGGCACGGAAAACGGCTGCGACGGAATCTGCGTCGACGTCCAGGGCAATATTTACTTGACCTGCCGCAGCCTGAAACGCCCGGGCCTGATGGTGATCGATCCGGCCGGCAAGGAGCTGGCGTTTGTGCCGACCGGACCGCCCAACCAGACCGCGGGCCAGGAACCCGTCGGATTGCCCAGCAATTGCGAGTTTGGCATCGGCAGCGAGGACACCATGTTGTACCTCACGGTCGACAAGAGCTTGTACCGCATCCGGCTGAAGTTGGCCGGCTATCATGTGCCGTTTAAGAAGTGATGGACGTTTGTCGGAGGGTGGACAGTTCCCAGTCGCGGCAGAGAGGGGGACAGTCCCATTTTGCTCCGAGGACTGCGCAAAATCGGGACAGTCCCCGAAGCGCTTGTTTGCCGCTTAGCCGAAGGAGAACACGATGCTGGAACACGTCCTTCGAGCCTCCAGGACCAATGTGGAGTACGCCAAGAAGCTTGTGGCCGACATTCCCGACGAGCGGATGTGCGCGCAGCCGTTTCCCGGCATGAACCACGCCGCCTGGGTGCTGGGTCACCTGACGTACGTATTCGATTCGATGATCGGCGTCTTCGATCAAAAGCCGAGCATGAGCCCCCAGTGGAAGGAGCTGTTCAACCTGGCTTCCAAGCCGCTGCCCGATCGCGCCAAATATCCGTCGAAGGCGGAGCTTTTCGAGGCTTATGAAAAGGCGTACCAGCGCATCGTGGACGCCGTCAAGGCAGCCTCGAGCGAATCGCTCGATCGCGAGTTTCCCAATCCGAAGCTTCGCTCGAGCTTGCCGACCGTGGGCATCGCCATGGTGCACATTCTCACGTCGCACCAGGGCGTGCATCTCGGTCAACTGTCGGCATGGCGGCGGGCCCAGGGGCTGGGTCCGGCTTGACGGGCCGACAGCTCGGATTAACCTTGCGCGGGGCGATCGCTTAGCCTGTTGAGAAATTGGGA
>JBGQHN010000237.1:0-7337 GCA_041497975.1 Planctomycetia bacterium
AATGGCCCACGACGGACAAATCTTGCGATGTTGTAACAATCGAACGAGCACGCGCAGGCCAACTGAGCGCAAACGCGTGGAACGGGTGTCGCGCCGCGGATATCATCAGTTACAGCCATCTCCACCAGTCGCAAAACGCAGCGCTTGGAAGGCTCGTCGATGAGCGAACTCTCGGATCGCGATACCCTGCCGCCATCGCTCGATCCGCAGTCCGACGTCGGCATCGTCGCGCCGCCGACGAAGCTTTTGGGCATCTTGGGCCGCCTGGGTCCAGGGCTGATCATCGCGGGCAGCATCGTCGGCTCCGGCGAGTTGATTGCCACCACCAAGACCGGCGCCCAGGCGGGCATTGCGCTCTTGTGGTTGATCATTATCGGCTGCGTGATCAAGGTTTTTGTCCAGATCGAGTTGGGACGCTACACGATTACTTACGGCGAGACCACGCTGGCGGCGATCAACCAGGTGCCTGGGCCGCGCTTCAAAGTGAATTGGATCGTCTGGTTTTGGCTGGCGATGATGATCGTCGGCTTTGGACAGTTGGGGGGCATTGTCGGCGGCGTGGGACAGGCCGTGGCGGTGGCCGTGCCCATTCGGGGCGACTATCTGGCGGCAGTCCAGACGCCCTCCCAGGCCGAGGTCGAACGCTACCTGCGCTGGGACGATGACATTCGCAACAACGGACAAACAGAGCTGCGCAAGCTGAGTCCGGGCCGACAGCAGACCATTCTTCGCGGGCAGGAATCGTTCTCCAATCGGCTGCTCGAAGTGCTGCCGGATTACGGCGACTTCGCGGGCCGCGTGCGCGCGGGCGAGGTGCTGGTCGACCCGGTCACCTGGGACGACAAGATTTGGGCGGCGCTCGTGACCGTGCTTACCGCGGGGCTGTTATACCGCGGGCGGTACACGCTGATTCAGAATCTTTCTACCGTCCTGGTCGTCGTGTTCACGTTTATCACGGTTGGCAATGTCGTTTCGCTGCAACTGACCGATCGCTGGCATATCTCGGCTCGCGCCTTGTGGAGCGGATTGTGGTTTCAACTGCCCGAGGCCAGCGAAGGAATCAATCCGTTGGCCACGGCGCTGGCCACGTTCGGGATCATTGGCGTGGGGGCGTCGGAGCTGATCGCCTATCCCTATTGGTGCCTGGAAAAAGGCTACGCGAAATTCGTCGGGCGCCGCTCGAGCGATCCGGCCTGGTCGGCCAGGGCGCGGGGCTGGCTGCGCGTGATGCACTACGACGCCTTTGTCTCGATGCTGATCTATACGACCGCCACGCTGGCCTTTTTTCTGACCGGCGCCGCCGTTTTGTATACCGAGGGTTTGGATCCCGACGGAATGCGGATGGTCAGCACGCTTACTCGGGCGTATGTGCCGATCTTCGGCCAGTATGCGCGGTGGCTGTTTTTGGTGGGCGCGATCGCCGTGTTGTATTCGACGTTCCTGGCCGCCACGGCCGGCAACGCCCGCTTGTGGACCGACTGTCTCAAGCTGCTGGGCCTCGTCGACCGCCACAATCAGCGCTCGCATGACCGCACGGTTTCCGCGTTTTCCGTGGGCTTGCCGCTGGTCTGCCTGGCGGTGTTTTTGACCGGCATTAACCCGGTCAGCGCGATCCTGTTAAGCGGCACGATGCAGGCCCTGCTGCTGCCGATGATCGGAGTTGCCGCGCTGTATTTCCGCTACACGCGGACCGACGCGCGGTTGAGACCCACATTGCTTTGGGACGGTGCGCTGGTGATTTCGTTCCTGGGCTTGGTTGTCGCCGGATTGTGGGGCGCATGGCCGCAGTTCGTCGCGCCGGCGCTAAATGCGATGGGCCTGGCGGGGACCGCAGGTCCGTGAAACGCGATACGCACTTGGCTTTCGCCGCGAAAAAATTAGCCGCAGCCAGCGCTATTCCTTCGACGCCGCCACCTCGAGCACGGCGTGCCACTGGAAGCGAACGAAGTCGTGCAACGTGCGTTCGAGAATCCGCTCGTCATTTCCGTGGGCGCCGCGGCCAGCCGCCAGCTCGCCGCGATTGGACAAGGGGCCAATGCCGTACGCTTGCACGCCCTCGGCCCGTAGCGGGTTCATGTCGGTGGCGCCCGTCAGCAGGTAGGGCAGCGTCGTGGCCTGGGGGTAGAGTCGCTTTTGAACGGTCTCGAGCGCGCGAAACATCTCGGTATTCAGCCGCGACGCGGGAGCGGGCCGACGCGCCGAGCCTGTTTTGACGATGTCAACGTGGGGGTCGCCAATCACCTCCCGCATGCGGGCGACAAACTTTTCGTCGTCCTCGTCCGGAAGCGCGCGGATGTCCAAGGTGGCTTCGGCTTCGGACGGAATGACGTTGGTGCGAAACCCGCCTTTGATAATGGTCGGTGAGATCGAGGTGCGAATCATCGAATTGTGCAACAGGTCGTGCTCCGCGAAATACCGCTCGATCTCGGGCCGCTTCTCGGAATCGAACAGGCCCTGATAGCGGGCCGCTTCTTCGCTGGGGCTGATGGCCGCCAGCCGCTGGAAATAGGTCGCGGTCGTGTCGTTCAATTGCATGGGTGACTGCCAGACGCCGACCTTGGCCACCGCGGCCGCCAGCCGGACCACGACGTTGTCGGGCCGGGGCACCGAGCCGTGTCCGCTCGTGCCGTGGGCCACCAATCGCACGCCGCGGCCCACTTTTTCCGTGGTGGCCAGCAGCACAATGTGTGGCTGGTCATCCTTCAAGAATCCGCCGCCGCCTTCGGCCAGGGCAAACTCGCAGTCGATTTCGTCCCAATGCCTGGCAATGACGTGCTTCATGCCGGCGTCGGCAAAACCCTCTTCGCCCGATTCGGCCAGAAAAATGACGTCGCGATCCAACTTCACGTCCTGCCGCTTCAGCAGCAGCATCAGCATCAGGCAGGCGACAAGATTGTCCTTGTCATCCACGGCCCCGCGCCCATAGATGTGGCCGTCCTTGTGAACGGCGGCGAACGGATCGACGGTCCACTTGTCCCGCTGCACGCCCACCACGTCGGTGTGGCCCATCACCAGGATCGGTCGCTTCGACCCGTTGCCGCGAATGCGGGCCACGAGATTGGCGCGCTTTGGCTCCAGGGCCAGCAACTTGGCGGCAATCCCCTCGCGCTCGAGAACCTGCTTGAGATACTCGGCCGCGTCGGTTTCGTTGCCCGGCGGGTTTGACGTGTCGATTCGCAACAGGGCATCGAAATGGCTCGTTGTCTCGGCCGCGGCCTCGTCCCAGTTGACTGCGTATCGCTCCTCGGCCCGAGCGGTCGACGCGAGCAGCAGTGCGAGCAGGCACACGTAGCCCACAGTACGCGCCCGCGCGCACAGCACGAAGTTGGACTTTAACGATGCCCGACAGATTTTGCTTTGCAGGCGGCGCATGAAGGATCCCCTTGAATAATCTGGCGGACAATTCTTTCTTTGGGTTGTGCCTGAAACGGGTTCAGGCTCGCGCAGTTACCGGCCGTCTTGGTTTGCCGCCACGGCTGCCGCTTCGACCAGTGGCAGTTCCAGGCAAACGGCTTCCTCGGCGTTGCGGACATACAGGCGATTGCCGACCAGCACGGGGTGATTCCAGGTCTTATCGCTCAGGACCTTCAGGCGAGCCAGCTCCTCCAAGTTCTTGGAGTCGGCCCGGACGACGACCACTTCGCCGGTTTCGGTCAGCACGAGAAGTTGATCGGCGTCGGGCAACAGCAAGACTTGTCCGTTGCCATAACGGCCCTTTTTCCAGTGGCGCTTGCCCGTCTCGAGATCGATGCAGGCGAAGATATTGTGATCGAAACCGTACAAGCATCCCTTGTGGGCGACGTAGTCGTTGAAGTCGGGCTTGATTTCGAGCGAGGTCCAACGGTCCTTGATCTGCACGTCCGCGTCGACGAACGTCACGTCGACGCGCCGCGTGCCGGCGCCCATGCCCGTGCCGAGCAGAATGCCCGAGTCGTCCACGACGAGCGGTTGCAAGGTTCGATAGCCGTCGTACGGCCAGGCGTACGTCCAGGCGTTCGTTCCGGTGCCGGGATCGATGGCGCTGATGCCGGTATTGGTGAGCATCAGCACGAAGTCGCGGCCCGCCAGGTTGGCGCGGTGCGGCGAGCTGTAGCTGTGATCGCCCGCCGGGACGCTCCAGCGCGGCTCGCCGGACAGGACGTCATAGGCGAACACGCCCTTGTCGTCGGCTCCGCCGGCATAGACGATCACCAGGTCGGCAACGATCAAGGGCGAAGACGCGAATCCCCACATCAGCGGCTGGCGCGCGGCGTCTTTCGCCAGGTCGCGCTGCCAGATCACCGAGCCGTTGGCTGGGTTGAGGCAATGCACCAGCCCCGTCGCCCCCACGGCAAACAGCCGCCCGTGCTTTAGCGTCGGCGTGGCCCGCGGGCCGGCGCCAGCCACGGACTCCCAAAAGCGGGCCGGCGATTCATGAATCCAGCGCTGTGCGCCCGTGTTGGCGTCATAGCAGGCGACGACTTCGACGTTGCCGCGCTGCTCCTGGGTAAAAATCGAACGGCCGGCCACGGAAAACGACGACCAGCCGGGACCCACCTTGCGGCGCCACACTTCCTTGGGCGGATGCGCTTGCCAATCGGTATCGAGCACCACGCCAGGCACCGCGCCATCGCGATTCGGACCACGAAACTCGGGCCACTCGGGTTCCGCGAGCGACTCGCTGGAGTCGATCGCGTCAGTCGCTTGAGCGGGTAAGGCTTTGTCCGGGCCCAGGCTCGCCAAAAAACGTTCCTCGGCGGTCGGATTCCACCGCCAATCGAGCGAGGTTTTGAAATCTCCCCAGATGCCGTCGTTGCGCGCCAAGTCCCAACCTGCGAAGCCAATCACCGCGCCGAGGACGGCTCCCCACAGGCGAACCGCCGGACGCGCCCGGCCGAGGAACACCAGTGCCAGTGCGACCGCCGCCACGCCAGTCGGAATCACGAAGAACATGAAGCCCATGCCTTCGATCGACGGATCGGCCAGCCAGTAAGACGCCGCCGCGATCAGGACGACCGCCAGCGGACCGAGCAGCCGCTCGCGGGCCGTCGCGCGGCTGGCGGCCGCCCACCAGATAAGAATCCCCGCTCCCGCCACGATGGGCGTGAACACGGCGAACGTGAAGATGGCCGGCGACAGTTCGGTGGCCACGTAGGGCGTGGCTTTGGCGGCTCCGACCAATGCCAGGAAGATGAGCGCCGGCCAGATTCTCAAGGGCCGCGGCCCAGCGGCCACGGCGGAAGAAGGCTCACTTTGCGTGGTGCTCATGTCGAAATCCTCCCAAACCCAATCCCGAACAAAAACCCAAGGCGATTCGCCGTGCGTGCCGACAGGTTGTTGATTCTACCGGCCGCCTGGCGTAACGCATAGAACGGAGGTATTTTTGTGTGGCTGGCCGCTCGGGCCGGCTATTCGTTTGCGTTTTCTTGCAGGCTGCGGTATCCCTCGCAGCGGATGACCGGCTGCGGCGGATATTTCGCAAATCGCTCGTCCGTCTGCGACAACCGACACAGCAAAAAACGCGACCCCGTGCCCGAAACGATCTCCCGCACATGCTCACAGGATTTGCAAAGGCTGGTGGTCATTGCGGCTCCGATCAATGATGAGCGAGTGTGCCGCAGCCGCGCGACAGAGTGGGCAGGCATTGAAGCTTATCGGGGCGACCGGACGGTACTACGCCCCGATCGATGCGCGCGGTGGTCCGGTCAGCCGTAGCGTCTCGTTAGTCCGCGTCCCGGACTGGTTGCGCGACCACCCCGCGTGGCGTGAGGACACCGAGAACAATCGCGACGAGAAAGAGAGCCGCTACGTCTCCCGGCAGATGACCGTGCTCTGCCGGATCGACGATGGCTTGGACTGCCATAATTCCACCGTGGACAACGCTAGACCACACAGTGAACCAGATGAGACTCAGGTGAGCCTCGGGTCTCCGCGAGGCCCAGAGAAGGAACACGCCAAGGGTTGCGTAAATCCCAACGATCATCTGTTCGTATTCGTGCTGGCTGGGCTGCCATGCCCAGCCGGAGGGCCAGATGATCATCAGCGGATAAACGAAGAGGAAAACGACGCCAAACACGACCAGTGCGATTCGGAGCCCTTGCTGGCGAATGTCGGCCATTTCGAAATCTCCCGAATTACGGTGCCGTGGATTCACTGCTGAAACCTGGCCCCCTCGTTTAGCGTCCGCTGATATTGGAGCCGCTTCGCCGGACGTTCTCAAGCACCCTCCTGGAAAATGGCTGATGTCGCAATAGGTTGGTTTTCCGACACTACTACGCGAAGAACTGTGAATTCCGCTCCGTGGCCTCTGTTGATGACAGAACGCTTCTGGCTCTGCCGCTGCGGAGATGACACCGGATCATTGTGGAACACCAGCGGCGACGCGTCGCTTGTCCCTCTTCAGACACAACAACCCGGCGCGCAGTCTTGAACTTGGCCGCTGCCTTTGCCAGACTTGCGTCTGCTGGCGTAGCGCGCTTTGCGCTGGATCGACCACTCTCACTCTCAGGACTTTCCTCCGATGATCATGCCCCGAGTGCGCCCCGTTCTCAGACAACCAGTCCTCAAGGTTTTCACAGTGTTCGTGATCTTCATAGCGGCGGCAATGGCAATCCTGTTGGTCGCCCCTTCGCTGGCGCAGGCCCAGGTCGCGCAAGCGGAGCCGGAATACACGGGCGGCGATCGCATCGAAAAATGGAAGGGCAAAACGGTGCTGGCCGTGACCCCGCATCCCGATGACGAAACGTTCACGTCCGGTGGGCTGTTGTCCATGCTGGCCGCCAATGGGAACAACGTGCAGATTCTGATCTACACGACCGACAACGCCGGCTCGAACGATCCCACGATGACCAAGGAAAAGCTGGCCGAGATCCGCCGCCGCGAGGAAGAAGACGCCTGCGCGATTCTGGGCATCCCCAAGGATCATATCACCTGGCTGGGCCACGACGACGGCATGCTGGAATACGTCGATCGCCGCGAGCTCACCAAACAGGTCGCGCGTGAGATTCGCCGCCATCGGCCTGACGCGGTGCTGTCGATCGATCCTGGCGCTCCGTACGAGCAGTGGCACAAGAGCGACCATCGCAGCGGGGCGGTGATCACGGCCGACGCCATGCGCGCCGCGGCCTGGCGACTGTATTTTCCGGAGCTGGAGCGCGAGGGTTTCAAACACCACAACGTGCCGCTGGCGTTTTTCTTTTTTTCGAACCAGCCCAACTACACGGTCGACATCACCGACGTGCTGGAAAAGAAGGCCAACGCGGCGGCCGCGCACACGAGCCAGTTCGGCGACATGCTCACCAGCTACGACGCCAACAAGCTCGACGAAAAGCGCGAGAGACTGGCGAAAATGCCGATGG
>JBGQHN010000238.1:0-7285 GCA_041497975.1 Planctomycetia bacterium
ACGCAAGTCGCGGCTTGTTGCATTGGCGACGGAAATGGATCAGATTGTGGCCATGATTGTCGCCTCGCAAAAGACGCTGCGCCGCAATTTGCCAAAATCGAAAATCCAAAATCCAAAATAGGCTCACGAAAGGTCCACATACCATGCACGCGCGCTTCCCTCGACCTTTGATTCTGCCGCTGGCTCTCATTGCGATCGCGTCGGCCGCCGCACCGCTGCTCGCTTCCGACGAGCCGAGATTCAAGCCGATTTTTAACGGCCAGAACCTCGACGGCTGGGACGGCAATCCCAAGTTCTGGTCGGTCGTCGACGGCACGATCACCGGCAAGACCACCACCGACAATCCGACCAAGGGAAACACGTTTCTCATCTGGCGGCAGGCGCCGGTCGACGATTTCGAGCTGCGGCTGAACTACAAGATCGTCGGCGGAAACTCGGGCATCCAGTATCGCAGCAAAGAGGTGGACAAGTGGGTGGTCGGCGGCTACCAGGGCGACTTCGAAGCGGGCGACACCTTTTCGGGAATCCTGTACGAAGAGCGGGGCCGTGGAATTCTGGCCAATCGCGGCCAGAAGGTGACGATCGACAAGCAAGGCAAGAAAAACGCCGAGCAGGTCGCCGATTCCAAGGCCCTGCAGGCGAACATCAAGAAAGAAGACTGGAACGACTATGAAATCATCGCCCAGGGCAACCATTTGATTCACAAAATCAACGGCAAGGTGACCGCCGAAGTGATCGACGAACAGAGCGACAAACGGGCGATGAGCGGTATCCTCGCCTTGCAGTTGCACGCCGGCCCGCCGATGCAAGTGCAATTCAAAAACGTGCGACTCAAACGCACGCGGCTGGCCGACGGCCGCAAGAAAATCGTGATGGTGGCCGGCACGCCCAGTCACGGTCCGGGCGCGCACGAGTTCAACGCCGGCACGAAGCTTTTGAAGAAGTGTCTGGACGGCGCGCCGGGCGTGTTGGCCACGGACTATTACAACGGCTGGCCGGCCGATCCCACGGCCTTCGACAACGCCGACTCGATCCTGCTGTACATGGACGGCGGCTCGGGACACCCCGTCATCCAACGGAACCGGCTGACCGAGATCGACCAATTGATGAAGCGCGGCGTGGGCCTGTGCTGCGCCCATTACGCCGTCGAAGTTCCCAAGGAAAAGGGCGGACCCGATTTGACCAGGTGGATCGGCGGCTATTACGAGACGGGCTTTTCGATCAATCCGCACTGGAACGCCACGTTCAGCGAGCTTCCCAAGCACCCGGTAACGAGCGGCGTCCAGCCATTTACGATCAATGACGAATGGTACTACAACATGCGGTTCGCCGAAGGCCTGAGCGGGATTGTGCCGCTGTTGAAGGCCTCGCCGCCCAACGAAAGTCGCCGCACCGAGGCAGCCAGGTCGAATCCCGGCCGGGTCGAGATCGTGGCCTGGACCATCGAGCGGCCCGATGGCGGCCGTGGATTTGGCTTCACCGGCGGACACAACCACGTGAACTGGGGCAACGACAACTTTCGCAAGCTCGTGCTCAACGCGCTACTGTGGACCGCGATGGCCGACGTGCCCGCCGGCGGCGTGCAGTCGAGCGTCGCGCCCGATGAGCTTAAGCTGTATCTCGATCCGAAAAAGTAGCTCTCCTTCAGATCCCGAATTGCCGCAGCACCAGCTCGCACACGTCCGTGTCGGCCATCGCCTGGCCCACGAGCACCCCCTTTTCGGAGGCGATGATCACGCCGCGTTGCGACTCGTCGCGCGCCGGCGCGCCGTGCGACCCCCTGACCAGCGTCGCATCAAGCGGAATGCTCTTGGTGGCCATGTCCAAGTGCATCTCGACCGGGTCGTAACCCGGCTTGCGATGGATGTCGACGGTGCGCGCGAAGAAGGGCGCGCGATCGTCGCTGAGCCACCAATAGTAGGCCTGCCAACTGTTGGGCGACGAAATAAGAATCACTTCGCCGGCCCGCGGGTGGGCCAGCTCGTACTTTTCTCGCTGGGTG
Organism: Planctomycetia bacterium; assembly: GCA_041497975.1. Classification (GTDB taxonomy): domain Bacteria; phylum Planctomycetota; class Planctomycetia; order Pirellulales; family PALSA-1355; genus PALSA-1355. The sequence continues at coordinate 2,003 of JBGQHN010000238.1, forward strand.
CCGACCAGAATCTCGTCGATGCCCTCGCAGCCACGGAACAGCTCGGCGACGGTTTCCACGTCGGCGATGTCGGCCACGAAAACATGGGAGAACTGATGATCGACCAGGGCCCAGGCCCGGCTGTTCGTAAGATTCAGTTGCTCGCCGTCGGCCTGGGCGTCAACGGCGAGTAACCCTGCCTCGCGCAACAGGCGATTGGGATAGACGACGTGATTGACCGGCACGATCGTGTATTCGCTGGCTGCCAGCCACAGCGGCTTGCTGCTGCCAAAGCCTTCTTCCGTGCCAGCCACAAGCCTGGCGATGGCGCCGTCCAACTCCGCTAGCGCGAACCGGGCTTGCTCGCTATCGGGCCCGAACTTTTGCGCGGCATAGTCCAAGTGCGGCAGATAGATGTAAAAGAAATTGGGCCGTGCCTCGCGGGCAGCCCAAGCTGCCGAGTCGCAGATCCAGGCCGTGCTCTTGATGTTCGAAAGCGGGCCCCAAAAGTGCTGCAAGGGAAAATGACCCAGTGCGTCCCGCAGGTGACCGTACATTTCGGTCGGCTTGGTGTAGCACCACAAGGATTCCGAGCCGTCTGGGTTGTGAATCGGGGCCGGCGTGCAGACCAGATCGGCGCCGCAACCCTTGCTGTGAAGCGCGAACCAGACGGCGGAGGTAATCGACGGGTCGTGCCGGCGCAGCGTGTCCCAAATTTGCGGGGCCATGATGCACTCGTTCCAGGCCGTCCACATTTCCACTTCCTGCTTGTCGCGCCAGTAGAAGCCGTTGGCCACGACGCCGTGCTCGCCGGGCAGCTTGCCGGTGGTCATGTTGGCCTGCACCGGGCACGTGACGCAGGGAAAGCTCGGGACGAGGTTGACTTCGTCCCCCTGCCCTGCGAGACGCGCCAGCGTCGGCATTGACTTCAGGTCGCCGGCGCGCAAGCCGGGAATCGACAGCAGGACTACATGATCGGGCATCGGACGACTACCTCGACGTTTGGAAGGGATTGTTCACGGAGGCTGCGCTTGCGAATTCGATTCGGCAGGCTTGGGCGGGTCTTGCTCGACGACCACAAACTCGTAGCCCTCCGCCTTGGTTTTGGGACGGACTTCGAATCGCGTGCGCTGGATCTGGCTGGCGTCTCGCCGGCCGTACTCGCGCTCGAGCGTGACCAGTTGAGCTTGAAGTTCGACCGGGACGAAGTGCCACAGTTCCTTGTCGCGGCTGCTAATGCCGGCCTTGGCCAGCAGTTTGCGATCGGCCGCATGCAACGTCCCCTTCTTCCAGCCGATGTGCAGCCGGTAGTCCGACGCCCGATGTCCCAGGCGTTTCTCGGGCCTGCGTTGGCTGGCGCCCGAAATGTATTCGATTTTGCCGTTCTTCGAAACCGCGGCGATCTCCAACTTGAAATAGTCCATCTGCCTGGCATATTCGTCGACCGTGATCTCGTCGGCAAACACGATTTCCCATTCCCGGCCGCGGGACGTTTGCGGCGCCACGCGCGGTTGGTGCGCCGACGTCGCCTTGTCTTTTTGCGCGTCGTCGCCCCGAGCCCAGGCAAGTGCCGTGCCACAGGCAGCGAGCCAGAGCAGGTGGACAGCCAGAGCCTTTGTCATAGGAGACCCTCTCCGGGGCGTTGTGCGGCTAAGTTGAATATATCCAACGGCCCAGGAACATGGTGGGCAGCAGCAGCAACAAAATGACCGCCGCCCACAGTATGTCCTGCACGGCCGTGCAGGCACCGGCATCGATGATGATCAGCGAGAAGATGCAATAACGCACGGCGGCTTGGACCATGGGCGGACTCGGATCGATCACTGCCCGCACGCATCGCCAGCCGATAAGCATTGCGATCAGCCCCCAAAACACAAACCACCGCGGCGGTACGCTGAGGGGTGGCGATTCGTGCCCGCTGGCCCAGGCGGGCAGCGATGCCAAAAGCGCGATCCCGCATTCGAGCACTACCAGGGCCAAGACGAGGCGCGGCCGAGGGCTTTCACGGGCCTCGCTGCGCGCGAAGAGGGTCACGCCCATGATGTACGTGCCGATGCCGCCGGCCACGACCCAGTGCGCGGCTGTCCACTCTTGCTCGGCCAGACTCATTCCGACGAGCACGTTCAGCATGCGGCAGGCGCCCATTACGGCCGAGGCGACGGGCGTTTTTTTCAGCAAGCCGTCGTAGGCCAATACCGCGACCGCCAGCAGGGTCGCCACGATGCCGCTTCGCACGTTGCCGGCCGCGCCACTTGCCGCCCATCCCAGCGCCGCGCCCACGGCCAGCATGCCAAAACCCAAGCGCGCCGCCCGCGCCGACGAAATCCGGCCGGACGGAATGGGGCGATACGGCCGCTCCAGCGCATCCTGCCGTTGGTCAAAGAAATCGTTGAGGGTCATGCCCGCCATGTACAGCAGGCTGGAGGCCGAGAGCAGCAGCGCGAACTGCGGCCAGGGGTCAAGGCTCTCGTGCGTGAACAGAAAGCCGAGCAGAATGTCGGCCATCGCGGTGAACACGTTCGGCAGGCGCACGAGTTGCAGATAGGCGCGCATGGATCGCACTGGCTCCGGGCCGGCGGCCGCTCGGAAAATGAGAGCCGCTGGACGACTTCACCCGAGCGTTTTTGGGACCGTCTGTCAACTTGCCTGCAGGCCGAGCTTCGCAAACAGCGCCGTCATGTAGCGATGGGCTTCGCCGGCCGCCTCGTCAGGGCCGTCGATGTACGGGTAGAGCTCGACGGTCAACCAACCATCATAGCCGCTGGCCGCGATCGCACCGATCGTGGCTTCGAAATCGATCGCGCCGCGGCCCGGAATCAGGTGCCGGTGCACGCGCGTGTCGGCGATGTCCTCAATGTGATAATGCCGCGTGTGGGGCGCCATGCGAGCGACCCAATCTTGTGGATCCTGCTTGACGCAGTAGGCGTGGCCAATGTCAAAATTCAGTCCCACCCATGGCGAGTCGATCCGCGTCATGAACTGCAGGTATTGATCGAACCGCTCGATGAGCAAATCGGGCTCCGGCTCGATCAGCACTCGGACTTGGACTTTTTCGGCGACGTCCACGCAGGGCATCAGCTCGTCGTAAAACGTCCGCGCGCCGTCCTGCCACGATTGTCCGCTCGTCAGCCGCCCGCCAGGTTCGGTCGTGATACACGGCGCGCCCAGCTCGGCCGCCAATCGCAATGCCCGCTTGGTATGCTCGCGGCGGATGGCTCGATAGTGCGGATCGGGGTCGGTCCAGCCGGGATGCCAGTAGGGCTGCCGCGGGTCGGCCACGGCGTTCATCATGAAGGCGTTGACGTTCGAAATCGACAGCCGGTGCTTCTGGAGGCACCTGCGAATCGAATCTTTTCGCTCGGGCAATAAGCCCGCCGGCCAGGCATGGGGCACGTCGGCCAGGATCTCGATGCCGGTATAACCCAAATCGGCAATCTTCTCGATCGTGGCCTCAATGGAGAAGTGCATGTAGGCATTGGAACTGAAAGCAAGCTTCATGAAGGCTCGGGCCGTGACGTGGCGTCTTGGGGGGGTGAGAATGGCTGGCGGTTAGCAGGCCGGTTGAAAAATTGGGACAGGCACCTCGCGGACAAAGTTGTACACGCGTTTTTGGGCGATCTGGCTCGAAGCCAGTCCCATTTTTCAACGGCCTGCTAGGACTCAATTGTACACTTCCGGCGAAACGCACGAAATGCCGCCGACCGGCCTTCCACTCGCAGGTGGCGGAGCGTCAGCGAGTTAAATTGGCCCCGGACTGCGACCAAATTCCCTCGCCGGCCCGCTGGGCTTCTTGCTGCGCTTTGCGAAATCGCTGCTTCATGGCTTGCGAGTAGTGGAACTGCGGCTCAAAACGCGCCAGGCCCCGGCGCAACAGTTCTTCGTTGAGCATCCGCGTGTCGACCCACACGTACGCCAGGAACCGGCCGAAGCGATCGACGCGCTCGCGGTCGAACGACAGCCGCGCAACGCCGCCGGATAGGAATTCCTTGGTGAACTCGGTGGCCTCGGGACCGAATGGTTCCACCGGATGTTGGGGTTTGACGGTTTCGGGCGTGTCGACGCCAATCAGCCGCACGGTCGCTGCAGGCTCGACGACGATCGTGTCGCCGTCGATCACGCGCTGGAGGCGATACGTGCCTTCGGCCAACGGCGCGACAGGCGTGGGTGGAAGCGGGCCGTTCCAGAATCGAGCGACAAACAGCACCACCAGCGCCAGACAAATCGCCAGCGTGCGGTAAGGACGACGACGAAACCGCCGGCGCGGGGGAATTGCAAGACACTCCGTCTAAATGAAAGCACCAAAATAACAGAGCGCTTCGCCGGCAAGTGCTTCGCGACTTGCCGGCCTTGGCACCGAGCAGCGCTCTGTTGGGCCTGTGGACGTATTGAGATTAAACGGACAAAGCGCCGTGGCGGATCATGCAAGCGGGCATTTCATGCCCGCTTGCCGCACATTTTCGCGTGACCCGCAAGGTCTTGTCCGGCCGCACTTAGTTCTTGCTGAAGTCGAACTGCTTGGAGAGCTCGCGTCCCAGGGGATTCTTGATGAACTTCTTGCGGCACTCCGTGCACAGATCGAACCGCAATTGCTCGTAGACGTCGTGGCTGATCTCGGGGTCGGCCGCGTCGTCCGAGCGTTGCAGGATCTCTTGGATTTCCTGCAAGTGGTCCCGGTCGTCGTCGAGTTCATCCATGGCGCTGGGATCGAACGCCGCATAAACTTCCATTTTTACGACGTAGCGCAGGTCCTCGGGATCGAGCACCCGCTTGCAGCAATCACATGAGTAGTGAATCATCGACACCTTCCCCTGCGTCAAAGAGTACTTGGCTTCCATCCTGGATACGATTAAGTACCACCGCCGAAATCCATCCTAATGCGCTCGCTCGAACCAGAGCAATACATCCTCCGTCATTTTTTTTCGTTTGCCCGTCTCGCGGGAGAATACCTGAAAATGCTGCTTGACAAGTGCGCTCTGGCATGTCTTGGTTGTGAGCTGGCACGGGTCGCCGGGCAGCCGTATTTCAGCGGCCCACGCGCGTTTGAGCGTGGGCTCGCCGCGGTGCCGCTCGTTGCCCTGGTCTGGCGATTGCGCCCGGATTACAATAGGCTGTTAAGCAGATGGCGCGCGAGCCAGCGCGATCTCTAGCGAGTCCCGAAACACGGCGGCCTGCCAAGTGAGCTTCGGTCGCTTCGCTGGGGGTGTCACCGCGCGCAGGACCAGATGGGGAGAAACCTCGTTCAACGCGGGAGCGTCTCATGACGAGTTCGGCTGCGATTGCCAATCCGCTCAGTGCCAGCGTGCT
>JBGQHN010000239.1:0-7172 GCA_041497975.1 Planctomycetia bacterium
AGAGTGGAGACCGCCGCCCTGGCGTTGGCCGCGGCCGTCATGCTTTGTTTCGAGCGCGAGTGAATCACGTATTGCCGCACGGAATTTCGCGATCAATCTACCGATGCACGAACGAAGAACTATTTGCCGGCGTCCAACGGTTTTTCGGCGGCCTTAGCCTCGGCATCCCCCTTGACGATCCGGCCGAATAGATGGCCGCCGTGCGTGCCGCCATGCCAGGTGCCGGCATACCAGCCGCGGTAGATCACCACGCGAGCCGAGTAAGTGCCCAAACCCGGAAAGGCCACGTCGGTGACGCTGATCACCGGCGTATCTCCAGCCCATTTCACCGGCAACGCCAAGGGCAACTTCACGTCGTGATCGCCGTATTGAATGCGAGCCTCGAACGACCAGAGACCATTCTTCAATTTGGAAACCTTGCCCAGCGTGTAACGATCCTCCTTCAGCGGCTTGTCGCTGTTGAGGCCCACCACCGTAAAGTTGCCCACGAGCGTGGCGCCCGACAGCGTTTCGGCCAGTTGTTTTTCCAGTTCTTCCTGGCTCAGCGCAGGCGCTTTCGCGTTATCGGGTGTTTGTTGCGCGACGGCGGTCGAACCGGCACACACGAGCAGGCCGGCAAGCGCATAGCGAGTGGCGCGGATCATGGCGAGTCCTCTTGTTCGGTGGTTGATGGTCACGTCGATGAGTAGGCGCCCGCATTCTAACGCGGCGGAAGCGTCAATTCGAGCAATTCGCGCCTCGTCCCTCGGGCCGGCAACGGGTTGTCTCATAAGCTCTTCAAGTATTTCACGGCCTCACCGATTTCGAATTCGGGATCCTGCGCCTCGTCGCGGGCGATGGTAAAATAGCCGCGATAGTGGTGTTCTTCCAACGCTCCCAAGAGGCGCGGAAAATCGGCCGACCCACGCGACAGCGGCACTTCCAAACCCCGACCCCGGGCCAAATCGCGCACACCGTCGCGGGCATGCACGTGCACGATATTGGAACCGAGCGATTGCACGGCCTCCAGCGGCGAGAGACCGTTGATAATGAGATTGCCCGGATCCAAATCCACGCCCACGCCAAGCTCGGGCAACGCAGCCAACAGTCGGCCCAAGTCCGCTCCGCTTTCCGATCCGGTTTGGGCCGCCAACAGGACTCCGACGTGTTGTCCGTAATGGCTCAAGTCAGTCAGTGACTGCACGAGCAGATCCCAGTTGTTGCCTTTCGATTCCGACGGCACCTGGCCAACCTGGTTGACGACCACCGGCGCACGCAGATCGGCGGCCAATTTCATGGCCGCTTTCGTAGCCGCCACGCGGCGCTCGAGTTCATCGGGCACGTCATAACCGCGGCGCGTATGAAATCCAACCGCTGCCACGCTGAGATTGTATTCGTCCAGCAACCGGCGCAGCTCGCGCAATGCGGTTTGCGTCATCGTCTCGGGTCGAATTTCTCCACGGGCGTCGATTTCCACGCCGCTAGCGCCCAACCGCGCGGCCGCGACCAGGGCCTTGCGAAAGCCAAGCCGCAAACTGGCGAGTCGAATTCCGATCTTGAGTGCGGGCAAGTCCTTGGTCCCCTGTTCGCGCCTGCGTCGACATATTAACCGCGAGACGGCACGGTGCCGTCTCGCAATCAAGCGCGTCCTTTGGCAGGCTGAATCGTCCGCGCACAGGTTGCTTTCTGTAACGATTGTAACGCGCGAGGACGCTGCGCCCATGCAACGCGCCGGTTGCCATGACGCAGTTCGGCGGCGAAGATGAACGATGGAAAAAGTTTGTTTTGAGCCGCGCGCGCTTTGATCGTACAGTAATAGTCGAATTCGATTGTCGCAGATCAACGTTCGCGACGCGTCGCTGGTATTGTCCATTGAGGCGGCCGAGTGAAGGTTATGCCAAAAGTTGCCGACGTCGCCCAATACTTGAATGAACTCGCGCCACCCCAGCTTGCCGAATCGTGGGACAACGTTGGGTTGCTGGTGGGGAGCTTCGAGCAAGTCGTCGAGCGGCTGATGACTTGCCTGACCATCACGCCGGCCAGCGCCCGCGAAGCCATTGACGCGCGGGTCAATATGATCGTCAGCCATCATCCGTTGCCGTTTCGCCCGCTCAAGCGGCTCACCACCCAAACGCCGGAGGGCCGCTTGCTCTTGGATTTGATCGGCGCGAAGATCTCCGTGTTCAGTCCCCACACGGCCTTCGATTCCGCGCGCTTCGGAATCAACGATCGGCTGGCCACGGCACTGGAACTGACCGATATCGAGCCGCTGGTGGCCGGCGCCGAACCAGGACAAGGCTCCGGTCGTTACGGCCGCCTGGCCGCGCCCTTGACGCTTGACGAAATGGCCGCGCGGGTTAAGCGAGCGCTGGCGATCGAGAACATCCAGGCCGTCGGCTCGCTTGACCACACCGTCCGGCAAGTGGCCGTCGCCTGTGGCAGCGCCGGCGAGTTCTTGGCCCCGGCCAACGCCGCTGGCTGCGATTGCCTGGTCACCGGCGAAGTGCGGTTTCACGCTTGCTTGGAAGCCGAAGCGTTGGGCATGGGCCTTGTGCTCGCTGGGCATTTTGCCAGCGAACGATTCGCGGTCGACGAGTTGGCGGCCGCGCTCGCCCAGAAGTTTTCCAGCATGCAGGTTTGGGCAAGCAGACAGGAAAAGGACCCCGTGCACTGGCTGTAAGATCGGCACAGCGACGCGGTTTGGAAGGCCGCTTCAGAAAATCATCACCTGCGGGCTGTACATCCCGTTACGAGGACAACTCGCCTTCGCCAAACGTTCGTCTACAATAGTAAGATTCGGCATCCGCAACCACGCACCGAACATTCACTATCCAGCGCGCAATGCCATGACACCTCCCGCAAAATTCTTAACGGCGTTGCCCGTCTACAACGAAGCCGGGCACGTCAGCGACGTGTTGGACCAGGTGTTGCGCTATAGCGCCAGCGTGCTGGTCGTCGACGATGGTTCGACCGACGGGACCGCGGAGCTATTGCGGCGGCGGTCAGACATTGCCAACGTGACCCACGAGCGCAACCAGGGCTATGGCGCCGCGCTGCGATCTGCTTTCAACTACGCGCTTGCGAACGAGTACGACGTGCTGGTCACGATCGACTGCGACGGCCAACACGAGCCGCAGCGCATTCCCGACTTTGTCGCGGCCACGTCGGGCGCCCAAATCGTTTCCGGCAGCCGCTACCTGGAGTCTTTTCCCGGCCAGAGCGCGCCGCCGGCCGATCGCCGCCGAATCAACATCGAGATCACGGCCGAATTGAACCGCCGACTTGGCTTGCATCTCACCGATGCGTTTTGCGGCTTCAAGGCTTATCGCCGCGACGCCCTGACAAAGCTGCAAATCAGCGAAGCTGGCTATGCGATGCCGTTGGAGCTTTGGGCGCAAGCGGCCACGGCCGGCCTGACGATCATCGAATTGCCTGTGCCTTTGATTTACCTGGAGGAATCGCGGTCGTTCGGAGGTTCGCTGGATGACGCCACGACGCGGCTCGAGTACTATCACCTGGTGCTGGATCAAGCGCTCAAGCGGCGTGAATTGCCACCTCACCTGCGCACCAAGCCCGTTTGCCGCGAGGTTGCCGGATGACGTTGATGAGTGAAGCTCTCGAGCACAGACGCTTGCGCGCTCCTCGCGAAAACGGCGGAAAGCTGATCGATCCGCCGTTGGAGGTTGTGGGCGAACTGGTCGAACAAAACGTAGCCGCGGCCGCCGCCCGCGACTACGACGTGCAGGGCCGCCCGCTGGTGCGGCTGGCGGCGCAAGCCCGCGGCGAGTTTGTCGAAGCCGCCTGGCGTTATACGAGCGGCTACCGCGACGTGCCGAAGCCCGATGTCGGCGCCACGACGCGCTTGTTCCTGGCGGGTCACCAGCCGCAGTTGTTTCACCCCGGCGTCTGGTTCAAGGATTTCGTCTTGAGCGGGATTGCGCGTGAGCACCGCGCGGTGGCGGTCAACCTGGCGATCGACAGCGATACGATCAAGAGCGCGTCGCTCCGCGTCCCGGCGGGAACTCCGCGGGCAACGTGGGTCGAGAGCCTGCCCTTCGATCGACAGACCGCCGAGATTCCCTACGAAGAACGAGCGATCGTCGATCGCGAGTGTTTAAGCTCGTTTGGCGCTCGCGCGGCGGAAGCGATCCGTCACCTGGTGCGCGATCCGCTGGTGCGCGAGTTTTGGCCGCTGGTGGCGGCGCGTGCGCGCGAGTGCGACAAGCTCGGCGAGTGCCTGGCCCAGGCCCGCCACCAGCAGGAAGGGCGCTGGGGCGCGATGACGCTCGAGATTCCGCAAAGCCAGGTTTGCTCCCTGCCGGCGTTCCACTGGTTCGCCTGCCATCTGCTGGCCCGGCTGCCGCGGCTGTGGGAAGAATACAACCGCTCCGTGGCGGATTATCGCCGGGCGAATCACATACGCTCGAGCGCGCATCCGGTTCCGGATCTGGCGATGGAGGATGACTGGCTGGAAGCCCCGTTTTGGATTTGGGACCGCGACAACCCGCGCCGCCGCCGGCTCTTCGTGCGACAGCAGGGCGAGCGGATCGTACTGGCCGATCGAGCGGGCTTCGAATATGCACTCGAGCTGTCGCCCGAAGGCGAGGCCGGCCGCGCCGCCGAACAGTTGGCCGAACTGGCCGCGCGCGGCGTCCGCTTGCGAACTCGCGCGTTGATCACGACGATGTTCGCGCGGCTTTTTTTGGGCGACATTTTTCTGCACGGAATTGGCGGAGCCAAGTACGACCAGGTGACCGATCTGCTAATCGAGCGTTTTTTTGGTCTCAAAGCGCCCGCCTACATGACGACGACCGCCACTTTGCGGCTGCCCATCGAGCGCGAAGCGGTCACACCCGAAGATGTTCGCCGGGTCGACCACCTGCTTCGCGAGCTGGCGTACCATCCGGAGCGTTATCTCGGCGCCGCGGCGAACCGGGAGGCCGAAGCGCTCACACGGCAGAAGCGGCAGTGGATCGATACCGCGCCTACGCGAGAAAACGCCAAGCTGCGTTGTGGCAAGATCCAAGAGGCCAACGAGCGGCTGCAACCCTGGGTGTCCGATCAGTGGCGGCGATCGCTGGACCAGCGCGACGAGATCGCCGGCGCACTGCGAGCCGACGCCATCTTGACCTCGCGCGAGTACGCGTTCTGTCTGTATCCGCCCGAGCCGCTCAAGCGCTTGATGGAATTGCCGCCGGTCGCGTAGGTGGTTGCACCGTGCGTTGCGCGCGATCGCGCGCGCCCGGCTACGTCGTGGCTAACAGCTCTTTGGCGTTCGCCACGACATTCTCAGGCGTGAAGCCGAAGTGCTTCATGAGCGCGCCCCCCGGGGCCGAAGCGCCATAGCTCGTCATGCCGAAAAATCGCCCGCGCTCGCCGAGATACTTCTGCCAGCCTTGAGCGACGCCCGCCTCGACCGCCAACCGGGACGTTACGGCCGCCGGCAGCACGCTTTGGCGATAGGCCTCGTCCTGCTGGTCGAACAACTCCCAACAGGGCATGCTCACCACGCGGGCGCGAATGCCCTCGGCGACCAACTGCTCATAGGCTTGCACGCACAGCGAAACCTCGCTGCCGGTGCCGATCAAAATCAATTCCGGCTGCTTGCCGGCTTGGGCGTCGGCCAGCACGTAGGCTCCGCGGGCCAGGCCCGACGCCGACGCGTATTTTGTGCGGTCCAGCGTGGGTAGGTTCTGTCGCGTGAGCACCAGCGCCGCGGGCCGGTCGGTCAGCGGCATGATGGTGCGCCAGGCCTCGACCACTTCGTTGGCGTCGGCGGGCCGGATAACCAGCAAGTTCACGATCGCTCGTACCGCCGCCAGGTGTTCGATCGGCTGGTGCGTGGGCCCGTCTTCGCCCAGACCGATCGAATCATGCGTAAAGATGTAGATTACCGGCAGGTGCATGAGAGCGGACAACCGCAGGGAGGGCCGCAGATAGTCGCTGAACACGAAAAAAGTCGAACCGTATGGCCGGACATACGACAGCGACATGCCGTTCAGCTCCGCGGCCATGCCGTGCTCGCGAACTCCGAAATGGAAATTGCGCCCGCCATAGTTATCGGCTTCGAACGACCCCGCCCCGTCGAGCGTAAGCGTGGTCATGGTCGAGGGCGCCAGATCGGCCGAGCCGCCGATGAGCCATGGGACTCGCTTGGCGACGGCATTGAGCACCTTGCCCGACGAAATGCGCGTGGCCATGCCCTTGGCGTCTGCCGGAAAATTGGGCAACTCGCGGTCCCACTCCGAGGGAAGTTCGCGGTTCTCCATCCGTCGCCAGGCGTCGGCCAGAGCGGGTTGCTCCGCGGAGTACGCCTTGAATGCTTTCCGCCAGGCGTCGTGAAGTGCCCGGCCCCGCGCGCCAAGGGTCGCCGCGAAATGAGCCGGCACGTCCTCGGGCACGAGAAATTTCGCGTCCGGCGGCCAGCCGTAGAAGATTTTCGTGGCCCGAATCTCATCTTCGCCCAAGGGCGACCCGTGAGCGTGTTCGGTATTCGACTTGTGCGGAGCGCCCCAGCCGATAATTGACCGGACGATGATCAGCGTCGGACGGTCGGTGGTCTTCAGGAACACGTCAAACGCGGCGCGTATCGCGGGCAAGTCGTTGGCGTCGGCGACCTTCACGACTTTCCAGCCCAGGCCCTCAAACCGTCGGGCGACGTCCTCGCTGAAGGCCAGATCGGTGCGGCCTTCGATCGTGATGTGATTGTCGTCGTAAATCCAGCACAAGTTCGACAGCTTCAAGTGACCGGCCATCGAAGCCGCCTCGTTGCCGACCCCTTCCATCATGTCGCCGTCGCTGCACATGGCGTAGATGTTGTAGTCGAACACCTCAAAGCCAGGCCGGTTGAAATGCTCGGCCAACCACCGCTGGGCGATCGCCATTCCCACGCTGTTCCCCAAGCCCTGGCCCAGCGGGCCGGTGGTCGTCTCTACGCCGGACGTCTCGAAATGCTCCGGATGGCCGGGGCAGCGGCTGCCGAGCCGTCGAAAGCTGCGGATCTCATCGAGCGGCACCGCCAACTCGTCCGTGGGTCGCCCGTCGACGACGCGTTTCACTCCCGCCAGGTGCAAGAGCGCGTACAACAGCATCGACGCGTGGCCGCACGAGAGCACGAACCGATCGCGGGCAGGCCACAGCGGATCCGCAGGATCGTAGCGCAGCACGTCGTTCCAAAGCGTGTACGCGACGGG
>JBGQHN010000240.1:0-7127 GCA_041497975.1 Planctomycetia bacterium
CCGCAGATCGGCGGCCCCGGGCACCTCGCTGCCCATGGGCCAGGTGTTTGCGCCGCGATCGGCGCGCAGCACAAAGCCGGTGGGATCGGCGAGCCAGTCAAAACCCACGTAAGCACGGCCCGCCTTCAGCGTTTCCCACACGCCCTGTTCGGTCACCTCGTTGACGAGCAAGTGCGTGCTCACGTGGTGAAAGCTGCGGGCGTAGGGATCCAAGTCCAATTCGAAGACCATGTCGCCCGGCTGCTTGTTGCTGGCCAGCAGCTTGAGCGGCGGCAGTTTTTCGGGATCGAGCGTCGCCAGCTTCGTGCCCAACGCGTCCTCAAGCTCGATTTTCCCGCCGTCGACGACCTTGGCTCGAAACGCCTGGTTGTGATGCGCATCGTTGGCCGAGACGCCCGTCAGCCGCGACTTCTGGCACAACTGGTCCCAGCGTTTCAAATAATCGGCCGGGTAATCCAACAGGGCCCCGAACACTTCTTGCGGATATTGCTTCACCGCGCTCATCAACCCCAACATCGTCAAGGGCGAGCGCAAGGCGCCGATGAATTTTGGCTCGTCTTTGAAGTCGGCGTGCGTGTTGTAGATTTCGCTGCCCGTCAGCCCGTTGATCTCCCAATCCATCCGTTCTTCCAGATGACAAAGGAAGATCAGCCCATCCGTGCCGCGCACGAGATCGGAAAAGGCCTGTGGCCCTTCCGGCTTTTTGTCTTGAATGCTTTGCTTGGGGTAAGCCAGAAAACCGTTGGTTTCGGCCCCGGGTATCAAGAGGACTCCGTCGTTCATCCCGCGGTGGCCGTCTTTCACGTAGTCGTAATGGCTGGCCGGATGCTCGCTGAACATGATCACGCGCACGCCGACCTGTTTGGCCGCCGCCACGATCTCGTCGATCTTGCCCCGGCTGTCATGCGAAAACGCGGAGTGGACGTGCAACAGCGTCCGCACGTCTTCGTAGCCGGACGGCAACGAGACTTTGCGCAATTCTTTCTTAAACGATTCGATCTTTTCGTGCGTCGCGCGCAGCTTTTCCAGTCCCACGCGCTCCAGGGCGTCGGCCAACAGCAGTTGTGAAAGACCTCCGACGAGCAACATTCCCAGGCACAGGCGAGCCACACGCATGGCAAGACTCCGCTACTTAAAATCCAGGGGGGTGATATAGCCGGCAGGAGGGCAGGGCGAGTCGATCGCAATCGCTGGGCCGAGGGGACGGCAATACGAGGCGCGATCCTGCGGTACGCTCCATGGTAACACGCCTCGCCCGCCACGAAAACACGCGGCCGCCAGCGCCTGGCGCGCATCGCGAAAACGAGAGCCGTCCTTCGCCGGCGCATTGGGGCAGCAAGCTTCGCTTGATATACTGCTGGCCAGTCCGGGCGATCGGCACACGAATTGGCCGGCTCGATTCCTTACGCGCTTTGCGACGATGCCTTACCTGATCGGGACCGACGAAGCCGGGTATGCGCCCAATTTGGGGCCGCTGGTCATTTCGGCCTCGGTGTGGTGGGTCGACGAGCCTACCAACGGCGACGATCTTTACCAGCGGCTCAAGCGGGTGGTGTGCCGAATGTCTCCGGCGCGCGGCGCCGCAAAGCGGTTGGCAATCGCGGATTCCAAGGTCCTGTATTCCCCCGCTCAAGGATTGCGGGCGCTCGAACGGGGCGTGCTGGCGGCGCTGGCTCTGACCGCGCGATTTCCCGGCGATTGGTTGGACGTGTGGCAATTGCTCGACGAGCGATCGCACGCCCTGTTGTCCAGCCTGCCCTGGCACGTGAACTACAATTTGGGCTTGCCGGTGGCCGCCGACGCCGACGATCTGGCGCGGCTGGTGCCAAAATTGCGGCGCGGGCTGGAGCGCAGCGGTGTGCGCCTGGTGGCGCTGCGGAGCCGCGCCGTTTTTCCCGACGAGTTCAATCAGTCGACCTGCGCGTTCGGAAACAAGGCCGAAGCGCTTTCCAAGATCACGCTGGCGCTCGTGGCCGAAATGCTGGACCGCTGCGCGGGGGAGCCGGTCGTGATCGTGTGCGACAAGCACGGCGGACGCAATTGCTATGGCCGGCTGTTGCAACAGCAGTTTCCCGACACCTTGATCGAGGTGTACGGCGAAGGCGCCGCGCATAGCGTGTATCGTTGGGGGCGCGACCTAGCGCGTATCGAAGCCCACTTTCGTGCCGGCGGCGAGGACTTCATGCCCGCCGCCCTGGCCTCGATGGCGTCGAAATATTTGCGCGAGTTGGCGATGCGGGCCTTCAACGATTTTTGGTGCGCGCGCGTGCCGGGCCTGGCACGCACGGCCGGCTATCCGCGCGACGCCCGACGGTTCAAGGCCGCCATCGAACCGTTGCAGTCGGCCTTGGGAATCTCGGATGCCATCGTATGGCGCGAGCGCTGACGACTGGATGAACGAGGAATCGACATCATGTTGCTTTACATCGTGCGCCATGCTCTGGCCGGTCAGCACGGCGATCCGCGCTATCCCGACGACGCTCTACGGCCGTTGACCCAAAAGGGGCACAAGCAGTTTCGCAGGCTGGTGAAGAAACTTGCCCGCCGCGGCTTCGCGCCGACGGTGGTCGCGACCAGTCCCCTGGCCCGCTGCCGGCAAACGGCCGAAATCATCGGCGAGCGCGTTGGTCCCACGCCCGACGTGGTGGACTCTGATTTTCTGCAGCCGGGCAGCCAACTCGATGCGCTCATCGCGTGGTCCAACGAGCGCGGAGCCGAAGAACTTGCCTGGGTCGGCCACGCGCCCGACGTCGACGAGATGGCCGCGGCGCTCATCGGCGGCCGCGACGGGGCGATTTGCTTTGCCAAAGGCGCCGTCGCCGCCATTGGCTTCGACGACAAGATCACCCGCGGCCAGGGCGAACTGCGCTGGCTCGTTGCACCGCAGGTGCTGGGGTAACTGCCTGTTGAACGATTGGGACAGGCAACTCGCGGACATGATTCTTTGACCGGTTTCGTTCGATCTGGCTCGGAATCAGTCCCAACTTTCAACGGCCTGCCAACGTCAATTAACGTGTCGGTCGCGGCGGCGAGGCCGGCTCTTGAAGCGATAATTATTATTGATATACTTCGGGCGTGCGTCGGCCATCCCGAAGGTCATCGGAACCGTTGGCACCTCCATCAGGCGGAAATTATGGACACCAAGGCGGCGTTGGCGGAACTGATCGGCACGTTCACCCTGGTGTTTATCGGCGCCGGGGCCGGCGCCGTGCTGGAGGCTAATTCGGCCGGCACCGTGGGCGTGGCGCTGGCTCATGGTTTGGCCTTGATGGTGATCGTTTATGCCTGGGGCAGCATTTCGGGCGCGCACGTCAACCCGGCCGTCACGCTGGGGATTGCCGTCGCGGGCCGCATGGAGTGGAGCAAAGCGATCGCCTATTGGATCGCGCAATTGGTGGGCGCGGTCGCCGCTGCGTACTTGCTGCAGTGGTTTCTCGGACCGGCTTCCAACCTGGGCGCCACCATCGGCAGCTTGACTCCGCATGGGATTGTCGACGGAGACGCCCTGAAGGTCGTCGTGCTCGAAGCCGTGCTGACTTTCTTTCTGGTCGCCGCCGTGTTTGCCTCCGGGGTGCACGGACGCAACGGAAACATGGCCGGCATCGCGATCGGGCTGGTGCTCTCCATGGATATTCTGATGGGCGGCGGATTGACCGGCGCCAGCATGAACCCTGCCCGAACTCTGGGACCGGCAGTGGCCACCGGCGACCTGTCTTACGTGTGGATGTACTTTGTGGGTCCTTTCGTGGGCGGAGCCGTCGCGGCTCTGCTGTACGACAAATATTTCTTACCCGCGGAGCTCAAGCCTCCCCTCGAGGCGGCCGATCCGCGCGGCAAACGCAGGAGATAGACGGCTATGACGTACCGGCCCAAGATGTTTGCCTGCCTGGCGCTGCTGGCGGCGATCACGATTTTCAATTCCGGATGTTCCCGGCCCAAGACGCCCGACGCGGCGGCCGGCAAACAATCGGCGCCAAGCGCGGATTCGCCGCCGGCCGACACCGCAGCCACGACCGGCGCGGAAGCTCCGGCCGCGGCGGAAGCTCCGGCGGCTGACGGCAAAGTAAAGCTCGGCTCGCCCGAACTGACCGCTGGAATTCCCGGCGACGGTCCGTTGAAGCTTGTCGAAATCGAGGCCTGGCTGTCCAACCCTCGCAATCATGAACCGCTCGATTTCGAGCTGCCCTTGGGTCTTTCGGCCGGCGCCAGCCAGGTTCAGGGCGTCGACAAGAACCCGCTCACGCGAGCCAAAATCGAACTAGGCCGGCAGCTATACTTCGATCCGCGCCTCTCGGCCGACGCGAAGATCGCTTGCTCGAACTGCCACCATCCCGACGAAGGCTTCGCTCGCCACACGCAGTTCGGCATCGGGATTCGCGATCAGGCGGGCGGCCGCAATTCGCCGGTCAGCTATAACCGCATCCTGAGCGGGGCCCAGTTCTGGGACGGACGCGCAGGCTCGCTCGAGGACCAGGCCGTCGGGCCGATTGCCAACGCTATCGAGATGGGCAACACGCACGAAGGGTGCGTGGAGTGCCTGAAAGGCGTGCCGGGGTACAAAGCCCAGTTCGAAAAGATTTTCGGCAAGCTGGACATCGACGCCGTGGGCCAGGCGCTGGCCACGTTCGAACGCGCGATCGTCACCGAGCCAAGCCCGTTTGACTACTACGAGCGCTTGCGGCCGTTCGAAAAGCTCGACCCCGAAGACATCAAGGACGATCCGGACCTGGCGGCCAAATATGAAGTGGCCAAGGCCGAAGCCGCGGCCCATCCGCTTTCCGAGAGCGCCCGGCGCGGCCGCGACCTCTATTTTTCGGACAAAGCCGGTTGTTCCGCCTGCCATGTCGGCGCCAACTTGACCGACGAAAAATATCACAACATCGGCATCGGCATGGACAAGGAAAAACCGGACAACGGCCGCGAAGAAATCACCAAGGATCCGAAAGATCGCGGCGCCTTCAAGACGCCCACGATCCGCAACGTGGCCCTGTCGGCGCCCTACATGCACGACGGCAGCATCAAGACGCTGGAAGAAGTCGTCGAATGGTATGCCAAGGGCGGGCACCCCAATCCGACGCTCAGCGAAAAGATCAAGAAACTTGATCTGACCGATCAAGACAAGAAGGACCTCGTGGAATTCATGAAGCAGGGCTGCACCAGCGATTTTCCCAAAGTCGCCAGCGGACGCCTGCCCGAATGAGCTTTGGCACGCTGGCGCGTGGCGTTGGCCCCTGGGGCGGATCGTGCCGGTCGATCGACGTCACTGACGCCTACATTGCCAATGTCGCAGGGCCGACCAACGGGAGGCCCGGAAATGCGGGCACCCGCGTTGCAAACAACGGACATGGTCATTGCAGGGATCAGTAAGTACCGGCATTGCGGTTGAATGCGCCGCGCCCGCCGCGCGGGCGGCTTGTTCGTGCCACCTGCGCGCCATAGACTTGATTACTGCCCCTGGGCGGTTCCCCTTGGGCAGTCTCTTCTTTCCTCCACGGCCGCACCGGCATGCCGATCGACGAAGACGAACTATATACTGAGCGAGTTTTGGACCATTGCGAAGAGCCGTTCCATAAGGGCCGCTGCCCGGCGCCGACCCACGCGCACGAGGACGAAAACCCGTTGTGCGGCGACATGGTGCGCATTGAGCTTGCGATCGCGCCCGACGGCACGATCCGCGACGCCTACTTCGACGGCGACGGCTGCCTTGTCAGCCGGGCCTCGGCCTCGATGCTGATCGAACAAATCAACGGCAAGCACGTCGACGCCATCAAGGCATTCACGGCGCGAGACATGCTCAACTTGTTCGGGGCCAAATTGATGCCTCGTCGGCAGAACTGCTGTCTGCTTTCGTGGCGCGCCTTGCAATCGGCCATCTATTCGCCCATCGGCGCCGGCGAGGGATCGCACGAGGCCAACCGCGATTGAGACTGCCATGAACACCGCCGCCGCGCACGCTCTGGACGTCGATCGGATCCGCGCCGATTTTCCGATTCTCTCCAGCGTGCTGCACGCCGACGCCCAGCGGCCGGGCGTGCCGCTGGCATATCTCGACAACGCCGCCACGACTCAGCGCCCCCGGCAGGTAATCCGCGCGCTGGTCGACACGTATGAAAAGCACTACGCCAACGTGCACCGGGGGATTCACTGGCTCAGCGATCAAAGCACCGATTTATACGAGGAAGCCCGCGGCAAGGTCCAACGATTCATCGGGGCCCAAGCGCGCGAAGAAGTCATCTTCACGCACGGCACGACCGAGAGCATCAATCTCGTCGCGCGCGCCTGGGGCGACGCCAACTTAACGCCGGGCGACGAAATCCTGCTGACCCAATTGGAGCACCACTCGAATATCGTCCCCTGGCAACAAGCGGCCGCGCGCACGGGCGCGAGCGTGCGTTTCCTGCCCATCACCGACGACGGGCAATTGGAACTCGACGCACTGGATCAACTTCTGACGTCCCGCACGCGCATCGTGGCCGTGGCCGCGATCTCGAACGTGCTGGGCACCATCAACCCGCTCGAGCCGATCATCGCTCGCGCCCGCGCTGCCGGCGCGCTGGTGCTGGTCGACGCGGCCCAGAGCGTGCCGCACCAGGTAACCGACGTACAGGCTTTGGGAGCGGACTTTCTGGCATTTTCGGGCCACAAGATGCTCGGCCCGACGGGCGTGGGCGTGCTGTTTGGCAGGCGCGAGCTGCTCGAGGCCATGCCGGCGTTCCTGGGCGGTGGAAGCATGATCCGCCGCGTCACCACCGAGGGCTTCGAACCGGCCGAGCTGCCGGCAAAGTTCGAGGCCGGCACGCCGCCCATCGTGTCGGCCATCGGCCTGGGAGCGGCCATCGATTACCTGGAAGCAATCGGCATCGACTCCGTCCAGGCCCACGAGCGAATGTTGTGCGCGCGGGCCCATGAGGTCTTGGGCTCGATCTCGGGCTTGAAGTTCCTGGGGCCAACGCCCGCTCTCAAATGCGGCATCGTCAGCTTCACGCTCGAGCGCGTGCACGCACACGACATCGCGCAGCTATTGGATCGCCAGGGAATCGCCGTGCGGGCCGGCCACCATTGCGCCATGCCGCTGCACAAGCGATTGCGGATCAGCGCCAGCACGCGGGCAAGCTTCTACTTCTACA
>JBGQHN010000241.1:0-7076 GCA_041497975.1 Planctomycetia bacterium
GATCCGCGGCGAATCGAGAACGCTCGCACGCGAACCGGATAGCGCCGCTCCAGCCCTTCCGGATCGGTCAGCCGGGTATTGGTCATGTGCGTGTGACCCGCGTCGGCGCCGTCGGCCAGCGGCGTCGCGCCGGCGCCGCCGCAAATCGTTTAGTAATAACCGAACGACGCATCGCCGAACAGCAAGTTGTTCATCGTTCCCTGGCTCGCCGCGGCCAGGCCCAGGGCGCCCACGAGCACGTCGACAATGCGTTGCGACGTCTCGACGTTCCCACCCACCACGGCCGGACAATCCTCCGCGCGGGCTTGCTCCGGCGGATTCAACAGCCCGGGCGGAATGATGATTTCGACCGGCGCCAACACGCCTTGATTGAGCGGAATGTCTTCCGCCAACAGCGAGCGCAGCACGTACATGACGGCCGCCGTGGCGATCGCGCGATTGGCGTTCAAATTGCCGGCGCTGACTGGGCCCGTGCCGCTGAAGTCGACCTTGGCCGAGTCGCCCGAAATCGTGATCGTCACCGCGATCGGTGTGCCGTCGTCCAGATAATCTTGAAACGAGTAAGCACCGCTGGCGAGCCGGCCCAGGGCCTGGCGCACCTTTCGTTCGGCCGCCGCTTGGATGTGCCGCATATAGGCTTCGACGACCTCGAGCGAATAACGCTCGACCATGCGCGCCAAATCGCCGGCTCCGCGGTGGTTGGCGGCGACCTGAGCGGCGATGTCGGCCAGGTTGGCCTCGACGTCTCGCGTCGGATATTGCGCCGTGAGCAGTATCGCGCGCAGTTCCTCCCAGCGAGCCAGGCCGGAGTCGATCAATTTGAAATTGCGCACGAGCACGCCCTCTTCGGCCAGGTTGCGGGAAAAGGGGGGCATGGAGCCCGGTCGAATCCCGCCCAACTCCGCGTGGTGCGCCCGGCTGGCGGTGAAAAACAAGACCCGCTCGCTTGGATCGTGGACCGGCGTGATGACCGTCACGTCGGGCAAGTGCGAGCCGCCGCGATAAGGATCGTTCGTGACGAATACGTCGCCCGGGCGCATCAGCCGGTTGTCGGCGATAACGCGGCGCACGGTTTCGGCCATCGCGCCCAAGTGCACCGGAATGTGCGGGGCATTCACGACCAGGTCGCCCGCGGCCGTAAATAGCGCGCAACTGAAATCGAGGCGCTCCTTCACGTTCACGCTCGTCGAAGTGTTCCGCAACGTAATGCCCATCTGCTCGGCGATGGCCGCGAACCGGCTGTTGAAGATTTCCAGCATGATCGGATTGGCTTCGGTGGTGACGCGCGGCGCCGGTTCGTTGCCGGCGTCGCTTACCAGCAGCTCGCCGCCGCTGAGCACTTCGGCTTCCCAGTGCGGATCGATGACCGCCGTGGAGGCGGTCTCACACACGATTGCCGGCCCGACAATACGATCGCCCGGCCGCAATTGCCCGCGATCGAAGACCCGGGTCTCGACCGACTGGCCGTCAAAATACACCTTGCTCGAGACGGCACTGCGCGCCGGGCGCGGTTCGAGCGAGCGCGACGCCGGCAGCGGCGATGAACCACCGCGGGCTTCGACCCGCGCGGCGACGATTTCCAGCTCACGGCGCTCGTGGATGTAGCCGTACAGCTTGCGATGCTCGGCCGCAAAGGCGGCGGCGCACTGGTCGGCCGTTTGTCCGACGGGGCAGGGGATCGCAAGCGATGCCTCGACGCCCCGATAGCGGAGCTCCAGCCAACGCTCAACGGCGATCCGCTCGCGCGCGATTCCTTCGGCCAGCACTCCCTCAAGGGCCTCGTCGGCGAGCCGTTGGAACCGGGGCGCCAGCGAAGCCAAGACCGGCGGTGAAAGCGTTTCATAGACGCCGGCCACGCGATGGCGCTGGATCTCGGCCAAACCAATGCCGTAGGCGCTTAGCAACCCGGCGTCGGGATGATGCAGGATCTGCCGGATGCCGAGCTCGCGCGCCACGGCACAGGCGTGCTGACCCGCGGCCCCGCCAAACGGCACCAGCACGTATTCGCGAGGGTCGCAGCCCTTGGCCACCGAAATCGATCCGATGGCTTTGGCCATGTTCGCGTTGGCAACCCGCGCAAAGCCCTCGGCCAATTCCAAGGGTGCGTAGCGCGGGCCGCCGGAGGCGGCAATGGTTTCGATCCACTCCGCCAGGCGCGCCAGGGCCGCGCCACGATCGAGCGGGAAGGGAAACCGGTCGGCCTGGATTTTGCCGAGCACGAAATTGACGTCCGTGATCGCCAGCGGGCCGCCGCGGCCATAACAGGCCGGACCGGGATCGGCCCCCGCGCTGTCGGGACCGACGACCAGCTTGACGCCGTCGAAGCGGCAGATCGAGCCGCCGCCGGCGGCCACGGTTTCGATGGCCATCATCGGCGCCACGACGCGCACCCCGGACTTTTCCGTCTCGAACTCCAATTCCCAGCGACCGTCGAATCGCGATACGTCCGTGCTGGTTCCGCCCATGTCAAAACCGATTGCGCGACTGAAGCCGGCGGCCTGTGCCACGCGCGAAAACCCGACCACGCCTCCCGCCGGGCCTGAAAGGATGCTGTCCTTACCAACGAATTGACCGGCATCAACCAACCCGCCCGCCGAAGTCAACAGACGCAGCGAGCTGGCCGGAAGCTCATCGCCCAGCCCGCGCACGTAGCGCCGCAGGACAGGATTCAAGTACGCGTCCACGACCGTCGTGTCGCCGCGCGAGACGATTTTCACCAGCGGCGCGATCCGGCTCGAAACGCTGATCTCTTCGAACCCCAGTTCGCGCGCCGAGCGTTCGACCAGTTCCTCGTGCTTCGCAAAGACAAACGAGTGCAACAGGCACACCGCCAGGGACTCGATACCTTGCGCGGATAGCCGGGCCAGTTGATCGCGGACCTGGGCCGGATCGGCCGGAACGAGCACACGGCCGGCCGCATCGATCCGCTCATCGATTTCGACCACGGCGGCAAACAGCGGCGGCGGCTTGCGGATTGCCAGGTCGAAAAGCCGCGGACGGTTTTGATAGCCGATGTGCAAGATGTCGGCAAATCCGCGGGTTGTGACGAGCGCCGTTTTGGCGCCTCGCCGCGTAATCAGGGCGTTCGTGCCACGCGTCGTCCCCAAGCGGACAGCCACGCGCCCAATGGCAGACGCCAGCGGCAGACCCATAAGATAGCGAATGGCGATCACCGGCGCGGCGATTACGGCGTACAACTCGTACGGCTGGCCAACGCGCGGATCGATCGCCAGCGGTTGGGCCAGAACGAGCGCCGGCGGGTCCTTTACAAAATGCGCCACGGCCGATTCGCAAACCGCCCTGCCGCGCTCGTCGAGCAAACGCAAGCGAAAGTCGGACCAAATGTCCCCCGGGTCGACCCCGCGGGCCGGGTCGACGATTTGCGATCGATTCGACTGCGGGCCGACGACGCCCTTGATGACTCCGGAGCTGAGCAGCTTGTAATGGGCCAGGCTGCCGTCGGGGCGTCGGGCAAAGCTGTCGGTGAAGGTTCCGCCGACGTCGATCCAGAATTCCCACGTGGACATGCGGATCTCGAAGCCGCGCGCACCCGCGCGGACTGGAATCTTCGTGCGGGCGTTACGGGGCGGACGTCTGAGGTTTGGGGACTTCAACCGGTTCGAAGTTCTGCAAATTATGCGGAATGCTCTTGTGCAGGCAGAGCATGTTGATCGACACAATGTTCGGAAAGACGTTGTCCATGTTGCCGAAGAAATTGTTCGGGCTGAAATAGTACGGCCGATGCCAATACATCTTATAGCCGATCGAATCGATGTATTGGATGAGGGCATCGCTCTTGTCGCGCTGATCGTTCTCGACGTACAAGATCGGCTTATACAGCTCGATCGTGCGGCTCGCTCCGCGCAAGACTTGCTTTTCCATTCCCTCGACGTCGACTTTGATGAAGTTGCAGCGCGTGAGGTTGAAGCTGTCGATCGTCACGACCGGCAAGTCTTCGCCGACCTCGAACGATCCCAGGGCCAGCCCGCCGAAATTGTTTTCGCGACGGTAGTCGAGCATGGGGATCTTGATCAATCCGGGCTCGGCGCCCACGGCTTGCTGCAGCGCGACGACGTTGGGGATGTTGTTGAGCGCCAGGTTGGCGCACAGCGTTTGGTAGATGAGTCTTTGCGGCTCAAACGCCAACACCAGGCCGGCCAGCTCGACCTGTTGCGCCAGAAAGACGGTGTGGGCCCCGAGATTCGCGCCGACTTCGACGACGACGTGACCGGGCCGGATGATTTGACGAAATATTTCGACTTCGCCTTCCGAGTATTCGCCGTAGAGATCGAGCGAGCGGCCAATATACGTGTCGTGAATGTTGTACAGCATTTGGCCGTAACGACACGTCTTTTGCCGATTGAATGTTTCGTAGACTGCCAAGCTGGTTTCCCCCGGTGCTCGATGGTGAGCTAACGCGCTAACGATCGCTTTTGAACGAGCTGTTCCAGCTCGGCTTTCATGCGTGCAAAAACTTCCGACCAATTTCCCGCACTTGCCTGGCGAAACAGCCGCATGGAAGGATACCATGGGCTGTCGGACCGTTGTTCGAGCCAGCGCCATTCCGGCGCGGCCGGAAGTGCGACCCACACCGGCACTCCCAGGCCGCCGGCCAGGTGCGCCGCGGCCGTGTCGGAGGTGACCACCAGGTCGAGATTGCACATCACGGCCGCGGTGTCCATAAAGGCGCCGCTTTCGTTATCCAGCGTACTGCCCAAGTCGATCACGGTAAACCGGCCCTCCAGGGCCGCAAGTTGTTCGACGCCGGTATTTTTTTGCAAACTGACAAGCTGCGCGCCTTCCACCTCGGCCAATGGAGCGAATTCGACCAAGGCAATCGAGCGCAAGTGATCGAACGAGTAGGCGGCATTTCCCTGCCAGACGATTCCGACTTTGAAGCCGCTCAAGCTGCGCAAGCGAGTTCGCCAGGCTTTGAGCAAACGCGGTTCGGCGGCCAGGTACGCACCACCGGCCGGAATCGTCTCCAGCGAGGTCCCCAGCACGCCCGGCAGGCTCATGAGGGAAACGTGCACGTCAAAACGGGGCAAGGGCGAACCGCCGGGAATCACGCTGGTAAAGCCCGAGGCTCGCAAGAGCGGCACGAGCGCGGGCTGGACCTCGACGTGGACGGTGCCCGACTGCCGAGCGGCCAGGTGCACGTAGCGGATGAAGTGCAACGTGTCGCCCAATCCCTGTTCGGCATGGATCAACAGCGTGCGGCCCGCCAGCGGCGAGCCGTCCCACCGCGGGGCATCGAAGCGGCGCCCCTTGTAGTCCTTGCACTGGAATCGCCACTCGTAGTCTTTCCACCCGGCGGCGAAGTCGCCGCTGCTTAGCCGGACGAACGAGCGGTTGTAATAGGCCTCCGCGAAGTCGGGCTTCAGCCGGATGGCCTCGGCATAACTGGCCAACGCCTCTTCGCCGCGATGTTGAGCGTGCAGGGCCGCGGCCAGGCTATAGTGGGCCCGATAGTGTTTCGCATCGATCGCGATCGCGCGGCGCTCGTACTCGATCGCTTCGTCGATGTGGCCGAGCATTTGCAATGTGGCGCCGATATTGATCAGAGCTTCGACCGATTTCTCGTCGATCGCCAGCGCCCGGCGATAATGCTCAAGCGCTTCCTCAAACCGCTTTTGATCCTGGCGAACGGCGCCCAGGTTAACGTGGGCTTGGACGAAGTCACCGCTGCGCTCGATGGCCCGGCGGAAACAATCGGCGGCTGCCTCATAGTCATTGCGATCGTGCAGGACGGAGCCCAGGTTGCTCAGCGCTTCGGCCGAGTCCGGCCGCTCGGCCAGCGCCAGGCGAAAGCACTGTTCGGCCTGGTCGGTTTGCTTGAGTGACCGGAAGACGCAGCCCAAGTTGTTTTGGGCCTCGAAGTAGCGGGGATTGCGAAACACGGCTGCTTGCAAGGGCTGCACGGCCTCGGACAGTCTTTCCTGCGATTGCAGCAGGGAGCCAAGCCAGTAGTGCGCCTCGGCGTGGGTCGGGTCGATGTCGATCGCCAGGCGAAAGCTGGCTTCCGCCGCGGCCAGCTTATCGAGTTTCAACTGCACGTTGGCCAGTCTCATTGCGGCTTTGAAATAGCGCGGCCGGGCGGCCAAGGCGGCGGCGTAGGACTGCTCGGCCTCGGAAAGCTGGCCCGCGTCGCGCAACGTATTGCCGAGATTGAAATGGGCCTCGGCAAATTGCGGCGCAAGTTGCACGGCCCGCCGATAGCTGGCAATGGCTTCGTCCGAGCGACCCCGTAGATTCAAAAGTGCCGCCAGGTTGTAATGCGTCTGCGAGCTGGAGCCGTCCAGTTCCAGCGCTCGCCGAAAGGCAGCCTCGGACCGGTCGAGCTGGCCCAGCGTGGCCTCGGCGGCTCCCAGGTGATTGAAATACGTGGGGTTCGAACCGTTGATGGCCACCGCCCGCGACAGGGCGTCGACAGCTTCGGCCGCGCGTCCCGCCTGATGCGCCGCCACGCCCAACAGATGCCAGGCGTCGGCGTGTTGTGGCTCTGCCTCGATGATCTGGCGATAGATGATTTCGGCCTGCGCAAGCTCGCCACGTTGATGATGGTTGAAGGCAATCGCCAGGGCTTCGGCAATCGTGGCCACGAGACATCCTTTGAAGAATCAAATCACCCGCGCTAGTTCGTCCGCCATGCTGTGGAAGACGTGGGACCAATCGCCCAACCGCCTTTGGCGAAACAGCCGCATGGTCGGATACCAGGGGCTGTCCGAACGGGCGGTCAACCAGCGCCAGTCGGGGGCAAACCGCAGGGCCACCCAGACCCGCGCGCCCAAGGCCCCTGCCAGGTGCGCCGCGGCCGTATCGGAGGTAATGACCAGGTCGACGTTCTTCATGATCGCCGCCGTGTCCATGAACGAACCCGATCGCTCGTCGAACCGGCTACCTAAATCGCTACCTAAATCGCTACCTAAATCTACGACGCGAAATCGGTCTCGGACCAGGGAAATCTGTTCCGATCCGGGGCCTTTCTGCAGGCTGATGAGCGTCACGCCGCGCACCGCGGCCAAGGGGGCAAAATGCGATAGCGCCATCGACCGATACCGATCCTCGCGATAGCC
>JBGQHN010000242.1:0-7072 GCA_041497975.1 Planctomycetia bacterium
ATTTGTCAAAGGAATTGAATCAAATTTCTGCCGGGCCGGGGCACCCGCCCTCGTGCCCCGCCGGCGGTCGGGTTTCGTGAGGGCTCGCCGCGACGGGGCTTCGACGCCGGCCGCCGGTGATCCGTCGCGTTTCTTTGCCGCCGGTGGCCGCCACAATCCACGATTCTTCCCGCCATCCGAAGACCGGCTGCCACAGACCGCGTTCTAACTGTCGCTGGTCCGTCCGAGCACCAGCGATTCGAGCAATTCGTCGTCCAGCGCCGTCCCGTCCTCCCCGGCCTCGAACCTCTGTAGCAAGGCTCGCGACCGCGGGCTGTTCGTGTCGTACGGATGCTGGAACGTGCTCGTCGGCCTACCCCAATTGACGTCGATGTTACCCAGCCGGTTGTCGAACCACCGGGGCATCGCCCGCTCGGGGCCCGACAGCACTGGTACGGCCAAGGCCGAAGCTAGGCCGGTGTCTCCAGTGGCACTTTGGCCGTCAACGCTGCTGGCGGCGACTAGGGGCGCGGCCTCGGGCGCGGCAGGCGGATCGGCGAGATTGAGGTACTTGAGTACCGTCGCCGAATTCGTGGCGTTGGTGCGAGCAATGCCTTGATCCACGGAGTTCACGATGGCGTTACGATTGATATCGTAGAGGTTCGTGATCGGAATGTTATTGCTCAAGACCGCCGGATTATTTTGGATAAGCCCCTCGTCGATCGCGTTGACCGTCGAATTGACGGCCGTATCGCCGGCCCCTGTATTGCCGATCGCATTGCCGAAGAAAAACACGTCGCTCTGGCCCGCCGGATAGCCCTCTTTTTCAGCCAATCCGGTGTTTTCGTTGGCCAGCACGATGACTTCCAACCAGTCTTTGGTCGGAGCGCCGGAGTTCCAGATAATCTCGACGCGGTCCGAGCCGCTTACGCCGTCTCCTGCCCGCACTGAAACGCTGGTGGGGGCGTTGGCAGGGGACCAAGTGCTGGGCGAGTTGTTGTTGCCCACCCAGAACTCGAAATCGGCGGCGCTAATGAATTCGTGCGCGCCGGGGCCGTCCAGATCGATCATGATGCCGTTGATGCCCTTGGAGTAGCTGGAGACGCTGGCGAACGTGGCTGGGCCGGCGTCGTCAGGCAGATAGGCCACTTTGTCGGTGGCGATGGCGTTGTCGTCTAAGGAATTGATGGCCAGGTCGTTGCCGTCGTAGCGGACCGTGGCGCCGCCGGTGCCAGACTGGTTGTAGAACAGCCTCCGCCCGGCGACGGCCGACCGGCCCGAAATCCACAATGTGTCCTGCGTGGGCTCGTCGGGCACGTAACCCTGGAAGAACAACGTGCCATGTATGTTCGTCAGTTCGTCGGCCTTTAGCCCCTCCACCCAAACCTGATAGTTATACAAGTCGTCGGTGTCCGGATGGAATTCCCATAGCCGAGTTGAATCCTCATCATCGGCAGCAAAAAACAGCTTTTCATTCACGGCCGTCAACCCGGCCGGATTCGAGCTATACAACCCGGGGTTAATATCCGTTTTCCTGGTCGCGGCCGTTGCATCAGCGGTCCACAGTTCCCGGCCTTTAATCCCATCATCGGCACTAAAGAACAACGCCCCGTTCACGTTTGTCAAGAACTTTGGCTCGGAGCTAAACGGAATATCATCGAAATCGTTCCCTGGATAGATATCCTCGACGATATGCGTCTGATTGGATTCGGCGTTGGGGTCGTGCACCCAAAGTTCGGTGCCATGCGTTCCGTCGTCCGCCGTGAAATAAAGCTTGCCGCCGACGTTCGTCAGATATGTAGGAAAGGAGCCTTGGGCGACGCCGGGATTGATGTCCTTGACGATTGTCGTTGTGGTGCCGTCACTCTTCCACAGCTCGAGTCCATTGCCTTCCCCGTCATCAGCGACGAAGAACAATGTGTCGCCTACGACTGTAAACTCACTCAGCGCGCCGTCGAACGACTTCACCAGCTGCGTTCCCCCTGTTGTGCCGTTCGTCTTCCACAGTCCCCAGATATAAGTCTCATTGACGGCAAAGTACAGGGTGTCGCCCGCGACGGTGAGCTCCTCAGGATTGGAATCGCCCGCATCAGGTCCGATGTTCTTGACCATTTCCGTTCCATTTTCCGTCCCATCGCTCTTCCAGAGCTCGATGCCATTCGTGCCGTCATTGGCGACAAAGAATAGCTTCCCGTCAAAAACCGCCTTCGAAGTGATAATTGCCAAGTCCTCGCCGGACCCGAGCGGCCCTGGTTTAATGTCCCTGACCATTGACGTTTCCGTGCCGTGACTTTTCCACAGTTCGACGCCATTCTCCGGGTCATACGCGCGAAAAAATAGAGTCCCATTTACGTTGATTAAGTCGCGCGGCAGCGAAGGGGCTGTCCCCGGATTAATGTTCGCCACTGGCACCGTGCCGCCAGTAGTGCCGTCACTCTTCCAAAGCTCCGCGCCGTCCTGCTCTGTCGACGCACAGAAGTACGCCATCCCATTCACGTCCGTGAAGAAGAGCGGATTTGAGGACGCTTCATCTCCGCCGAGATCCCCGAGATTGTTAACGCCGGTGGCGGCTAATAAGTGTCGTTCCTCCAATGCCTCCAGTAGCAAGCGCTGAGCGCTGCCGGTTCGGGATCGTCGGACGCGCGCTTTCGTACCGTAGGTAACCGCCTGGTTGTTGAACATGGGTCCTCTCCTCCAAATGAAGGCGGTGCCGAAACAGCGCGGATTCCGTCGTGAGCCATCAGTTTGCAAGTGAGATCCAGTTGGGGTGGATCCCAAGGAGGGCTACGGTTCCGTCCGCCCAGCGCACACTAGCGGTTCGGTTCGCGCTAGTCCAACTAATTGCAGATTAATTCCAAAAGTATTATTTCCGTAAAGACGCCGCGCGTACGCATTGGGCCTTGGTCAACATCGTTGCGAAACGGTGCGCGTCGTGCAATCCGATGCGCGCGCGAAACGAGTCGGTTGGGCAAGCACGGCAAATGGCGCAATGCGGCAGCGAGGATCGGCAGCTAAACCAGCCGCTCTTCACGCTCGACGATGACCTGCCGAGCGCTGGCCGCGTCGGGGGCCTCGCGCAACGCGGCCAGCACCGCGGAATCGCTGAGCAGGCGGCTGAGACGCGCCAAGACGCGCAGGTGGCCCCGATCGTCCGTCGACAGGATCAAAAAGAACAAGTCCGTCAGCGTGCCGCGCGGCGCCCCGAAAGGAATTCCACGGCCCGTGCGCCCGAAAGCCAGAAAGGGTTGCGCCAAAATGCCGGCCAACGGCCGCCGGGGGTGCAGCAAGGCGACGCCAGTCTCCAGCGCCGTGGGCTGCATGTCTTCGCGGGCCCGCACCGCTTCGGCCATCTTGGCGGTGTCCCACAACCAGGAGGTTTTGGCGGCCAGCTCGACCATCGACGTGATCACCGAGCCGCGGGTCCGCGCCGCCAGCGGCACGGCAATCGCCTCCAGCGGCAGCATCGAGGCGATCGAGATCGGCGGCTCGTGGGGCGTGCCCGACGCGCGCCGCAGCGCTCCTTCCATGTGCACCAGCTGTTCGTCGCTCGACAGCCCGATGCGCTGCTCGAGCCAATGATGCACCTCGGCGGGCGCGAATCGCCATTGTCCGCCGACTTTGCGGCCGGGCAGTTTGCCGCGCTCGACCAATCGCAGGACCTGGGCCGGATCCACGTGCAAATAGGCGGCCAGGCTTTCGATCCCAAAATCTTCGACGGCCATGCTAGCGATCCTGTCAACGCTGCTACGAAAACCTCGGGCCAGTGTGCATAAATCATTTCGCGATTCCCGCAACTTGTCCAGTCGAGCCGCCCCCGCGCAGGGCGTTGAAAAACAGGGACAGGCACCTCGCGGGCAGGGTCTTTCACGGATTTCGGGCGATCTGGCTCGGAAGAGAGTCCCGTTTTTCAACGGCATTGAATCCTGTCTTGACAGGGGCGCGAAAATCGCCAAAATCCCGCCGCCACTTCGGACCGCTCGGGCGGTAAACCCCTCGTTTGTATCAGTTGCGTGCGGCATGGAGGCCAAGCGCGGAATGTCTCGTTTTCTCGAAACTGCACAGGCATTGAGCCTCGGCCAGGTGTTGGCTGGCGCCGAATTCAAAGGCGCCGCCGACGTCCGATTTCGCTCGTGCTCGGCCGACTCGCGCGCCTGTCAGCCGGGCGATCTCTTCGTGGCGCTGGGGGGAACCCGCTGGGACGGACACGATTTCGCGCGCGATGCGATCGCGCGCGGCGCGGGGGCCGTGGTCGTCGAACGACCGCTCGACGTCGACGTGCCGCAGTGCCTGGTCGGCGATACCCACGAAGCCCTGGGCCAGATTTGTCAGGCCCTGGCCGGCCATCCCAGCCGTTCACTGAAAGTCGTCGGGGTCACCGGCACCAACGGCAAGACAACCACCGCGCACTTGATCGCCAGCATTTTTGAGGCGGCCGGCCGGACCACGGGTTTGCTCGGCACGCTGGGTTACCACGACACGGTCGATTTCCAGAGCGCCGACCTGACTACGCCCGCGGCTCCCACGTTGGCCCATTGGCTCTCGCGGATGGTTCAAAACGGCTGCTCCCACGCCGTCATGGAAGTCTCCAGCCATGCCATTGCGCAGCGGCGGATCGCGGGGGTCGAGTTTGCCCACGTTTGCCTGACCAACCTGCGACGAGACCATTTGGACTATCACGGCACGTTGGCCGATTATCACCACACCAAGACAAGCCTGTTTAACTACCTGTCTTGCCAGGGACTGGCGTTCATCAATGCCGACGACCCGGCCAGCCTGGCCGCCGCTCCGTTGCTTCCAGGCGGCGTGCTTTCGATCGCCATCGACCACGCGGCCGACCTGGTCGCCACGCTCGTCGAGCGCTCAAAGGGCGAGCAAACGTTTCTGCTAACCGCCGGAAATGTCACCCTGCCGGTCCGCACCGCCATGATCGGCAACCATCACGTCTACAACTGCCTGATGGCCGCCGCCGTGGGACTGGCCGAGGGAATCGACCTGGTCACCATCGTTCGCGGCCTCGAATCGGTCGGACACGTCGCGGGCCGGTTGGAGCGCATCGAATGCGGCCAGCCCTTTGGCGTGTTCGTCGACTTTGCCCATACCCCCGACGCGCTGGCCGCGTCGCTCGAGGCGGTGCGCGAAGTTACGGCCGGCCGCGTGTTGTGCGTCTTTGGCGCCGGCGGCAATCGCGATCCTCAAAAGCGGCCGTTGATGGGCCGCACGGTCGAGTCCAACGCCGATGTAGCAATTGTGACGACCGACAACCCGCGCTTCGAAGACCCGGGGGCCATCGCCGCCGACATCCTGACCGGGTTCGAGCGCGCCGCCGACGCTCGTTGGATGCCCGATCGCGCGGCGGCGATCCAATACGCCTTGTCTTTGGCGGGACCGGATGATTCGGTGTTGGTGGCCGGCCGCGGACACGAGAGCCACCAGGTCGTGGGCCGGATGCGTTTGCCGCTGGACGATCGCGAGATCGTGCGGCGTTACCTCTACAACCTGAAACCTTGCTCGCAATACGGCGCGCTGCAGTCGCTGGCCAATTCCTAGGACATTAGCAGAATGCGTGACTTGACAGTGCGTAAGCTTCACGAGATCGTCGGCGGCCGGCTGCGGCTGGCAACGCTTGAGCCGCGCCACGGCGAGGCGGCCCTTGTGCGGCACGTCGTCACCGACAGCCGCCAGGTGCAACGCGGGGACGTGTTCTGGGGCCTCCACGGAACGCGCTTCGACGGCGGCAGTTTCGCCGAGGAAGCCTATGCCCGCGGCGCGATCGGCGCCGTGGTGGGCCGCCGGTATGTCCAGCCCTGGCCGGGATGTTGGAGCCTGGAAGTGACCAACTCCCAGGATGCCCTCAATCAACTGGCTCGTTGGAACCGACGGCGCATGTCCGGCAGCGTGATCGCCGTCACCGGCAGCGTCGGAAAGACGAGCACGCGGCAAATGATTCACACGGTGCTCGGCCGGCGGTACTGCGGCTCGTCGAGTCCCAAAAACTTCAACAACCACGTCGGCTTGCCGCTGAGCATGTTGGCGATCGAGCCGGACCACGATTACGCCGTCCTGGAACTGGGCGCGAGCGCCGCGGGCGAAATCGGCAACCTGGCCGCATTGTGCCAACCGCACGTCGGAGTGATAACGCGCATCGGCGATGCGCACCTGGGCTCGTTCGGTTCGTTGGAAGCGGTGGCCGAAGCCAAGGCCGAATTGATTCGCGCGATACCGCCGGACGGCTGGGCCGTTCTGGCCGGCGATGATCCGCAACTTCGGCGCGTGGCGGCCGGCGCAACAACAAACATCGTGTGGGTCGGGCGATCGCTCGACAATAACGTCGTCGCGACGCATGTCGAGTGCCGCGAGGGACGTCTGAGCTTTTCGGTGGACGGGGCGGTGATGTCGGTGAACGTGTGGGGACGCCATCATTTGGTGGGGGCGCTGGCGGCGGTCGCCGTTGGCCGAATCCTGGGGGTCACCGACGCGGAGATCGCTCGCGGATTGGCAGAGTTCGAACCGCCGCCCATGCGGTGCCAAATTACCCAGGTTGGCGGCGCGACGATCATCGACGACACGTACAACGCCAGCCCCGTGGCCATGCGGGCGGCCCTCGAGCTGTTGCGAGACTTCGACGCGCCGGGCCGGCGAATCGTCGTCTGCGGCGACATGCGCGAGTTGGGCGAAGCGGCCGCCAGACTGCATCGCAACCTGGGCGACCAGGTCGTGACTTTGTGCGGCGCCGATTTGCTCCTGGCCTGTGGCGATCACGCCCACGAAGTCGTGGCTGGAGCCCGCGCGGCCGGGATGCCCGATTCGCGGACCGTGGCCTGCCACGAACCGGAAGAACTTTTGTCGCGGCGCGAAGTTTCGCTGCGAGCTGGCGACGTGGTGCTGGTGAAGGGTTCGCGCGCGATGGCGATGGAGCGCCTCGTGCAGGCCTTTGCGGCCCAAGAGGCGCCTTGCGCCGCATGAAACAACAAAGAAGATCCACAAAACACTTGTGAGCTCCATCGACGGTGTAGAGTTTGCGGGAACTCGACACTACCCGCCCTCCTGGGTAGGAGCAACAACTCGCCGGAATCAGCGGTTACTGGGTCGACCG
>JBGQHN010000243.1:0-7059 GCA_041497975.1 Planctomycetia bacterium
GGGTCTTCGAGCGGGCGGGACGGCTCGTGTACCTCGGTGGCAATGGCCTGAATTGCGAGGTCACGTTTCTGGATCCGCACACGATGATCGTCCACAACGGCGACAACCGCGCGCTGCAAGCCGAACTGACGCGCTACGAGAGCCGGTTCGGCATGCGGCAGGAGTCGGAAGCCAACCTGTTGGGCGTCGTCTACACCGAAGCGGGCGTGATGACGGCCGCGCCCTACCGTGTGTTGGCCGCCGACCATTGGGCCCTGGCCGGCACAGACTTAAAGGATGGCGACCTCTTCGGCCAGCGCAGCCTGCACGAGCGAATTCCCGGTGGGGCCTCGGGCCACGAGACCGACAAGATTTCGCCCAATTCTCCCAGCAACGTGCGGCGACTCGCCAAAGGAACCAACCCCAACCAGGGCGGCGCCGACATGGTGCATTTCGAAACGCCCCGCGGCGGCGGCGTGTTTTCCGTCGGCTCGATTTGCTGGCCGGCCAGTTTGCTCGTCGATGACGCCGTGTCGCGCATCACGGCCAATGTCTTGCGGCGTTTCGCCCGTTAGCGTTTTTACCTCACTCATTTTCGGTCTCAATCGCAAAGCCAGGCACGCAACATGATGATGTCCGACCCAAACGTCAACTCGCCTGAAGCCATCGACGCCGAGCGGCAGAAGCTGCGAAAATTCTTTGAAACTTTCCCGTTCTTTCGACTGATGGGCTTCGAGCTAGTGGAATTGGAGCCGGGCCGCGCCAGGCTCAGCATGAGCTGGCGGGAAGATTTGTGCCAGCCGGCGGGCATCATGCACGGCGGCGCGATCGCCTCGCTGATCGATACCTCGATCGCGCACTCCATCCTGTTGACGCCGGCCAACCTGCAAGCCAAGACCCAAGGCGGGCGGATGGTCTCCGTCGACCTACGGGTCAAGTACCTGCGGCCCGTCTCCGCGGGACGAATCTATTGCGACGCGCGCGTGACACGCCTCGGCCGGCAGATCATTCACACGGCGGCCACGGTTACCGACGACGATGGAAAGGAAGTCGCCACCGGAGACTCGATCTACATGATCATCGCGCGCGAGCGATTGCAGAAGCAGAGCGGTTGACCGGCTGCCTCATTGGCACTTCGAATGGCCGCTACTCGTCGTACAGCTCGGGCTCGAGCAGTTTCTTGATTTCCGGCTCGTCCATGTTCTCGGGCGTGGCCAGCGTCTCGCCGGTGGCGATTTGCGGCTCGACCTTCTGGCCGCGAAGATGGGCGGCCATGGTCGTGACGGCCAACTCGGCCATCCGCACAGGATCTTGCAGCACGAGGGCGTGCATCTTGCCAGCCCGCAATGCCGCGACCAGTTCGGGCCCGGGATCGAAGCCGATGAATTTCACCTTGCCGGCCAGCCCCTGCTCCTCCAAGGCGCGCAACATTCCGGTCGAAACGTGCTGGCTGGGTGTGAAGACCCCGTCAATGCGATCGGCGAACGTGAGCAGCAACTGTTGGGACTTGACCAGGGCCTTGTCGGCCGTATCTCCGGCATACTCGTTCGCCGAAACAATTTCGATCCCCGGAAATTCCTTTTTGATCGCGTCGAGGCAGCCGTCTTCGCGCTGCTGGCTGCTTTGGCTGCCCACGGCATAGCGCAGCACCATGACGCGGCCTTTGCCGCCCAGCAGTTTGCCCAGGTGGCGGCCGGCGATTTGGCCGCCGTGATAGTTGTCGGTGGCGACGAAACTGATGACGTCGCGCGCATCGTCGAGCCCGCTGTCGAAAATCAACGTCGGCACGGAGGCCAGTTTCGCCTCGCGGACCACCGGGATCAGGGCTTGCGAATCCAAGGGCGCCAGGCAAATGCCGTCGACGCCCTGGGCGATGAAATCTTGCACCAGGTTGATCTGGGCCTCGCGATCGCTTTCGGTGATCGGGCCTTTCCAAATGATTTGCACGCCGGCGGCCGCCTCGCCCTTGACCGCGCCGGCATGGACCGACTTCCAGAATTCGTGCGAGGTTGCCTTGGGCACGACGGCGATCAACAGTTTGTCGCGTGCCGAGCGAGCGGTTTTCGCGCCACTGGTGGAGCTCTCGCCACAACCCCCGGCGAAACACAGCATCACCATCAGGACAAGTTCAAATCGCGCCACGATCAATCGACCCTCCAGCAACAGCATCCCGATTATCGCAAGAAAAGAGGCCCTTGCTGATGATTACTCTCGGCGAGGGGCGTGTCAACGACCGAAACGTCTGCCCCAAGGCCACGTTCAGTCCCGAGACTTTCATTTTCCCCGTCGTGGGCTTAGACTCGCCCTTGAAACAACCGGGCAAACGTGGAAAGGCCGACGATGCTCCTGAACGACAAACGTTGGTACGTGGCGGCCTGGCGGCGGGCCGTGATCGACATGCACATTCCGGACTGGGACGAACGGTTCTTGTCCGAATTCGACGCCGATCGTTACGTCGAAATGCTGGTCAAGTCGCGGGCCCAATCGATCGTGTGCTACGGACAATCGCACGCCGGCTTGTTCAATTATCCCACCAAGGTGGGCCAGCAGCACCGCGGCCTGAAGGGGCGCAACATCCTGGGCGAAGTCATCGAGCGCTGCCACGCCCACGACATCGCGGTGGTGATCTACACGAGTTTGATCTTCGATCGCTGGGCGGCCGACGCGCATCCAGAGTGGCGGATGGTGACGCACGCCGGCAAGCCGCAGGGCGAAGGAGGGCGGCATGGCGTCTTGTGCCCCAACTCGCCGTACCGCGAGTACGTGCGGGCGTTTGCCGAGGAAATCTGCCGCACGTTCGACTTCGAGGGCATGCGCTTCGACATGACGTTCTGGCCGTCGCTGTGCTTTTGCGGTCATTGCCAGAAGCGGTTTGCCGACGAAGTTGGCGGCGACATACCGCGAACGATCAACTGGCAGGATGAAAAGTGGGTGGCCTTTGCCCGGCGGCGCGAAGCGTGGCTGGCCGAGTTCGCCGCGGTAGCGACCGACACGGTTCGCAAGCTGAAACCCAACGCGACGGTCGAGCACCAGTCGAGCACGTATCCGCTGAATTGGCAGTTTGGCGTCGCGGCGCCCTTGATTGCGCAAAACGATTTTCTGCAAGGCGACTTTTACGGCGACTCGCTGCAGGGATCATTCGTCCGCAAGCTGCTCGAGGACCTGACGCCTCATCGTCCGTTCGGCTACGAGACCAGCTTCTCCATGGAGCTGCGCGACCACACGGGCATGAAGTCCGAGGCCTTGCTCGAGGCCAAGGCCTCGGCCGCGATCGCCGATGCCGCCGCCTTTATCTTCATCGATGCCATCGATCCGGTGGGCACGATCAACCCTTTGGTTCACGAAAGAATGGGCCGCATCTTCGACCGCCTCATGCCGTACTACCCGCACCTGGGCGGCCAAAGAGTGCAGGACGTGGCGATCTATTACAGCCTGGAATCGAAATTCAACTTCAATGGCAGCGGCCGCGGCGTCGACCAGCCCGATTTGTCGGACGCCCACACGGCCAGCTCGATGCAGGCCAGCCGCCGCCTGATCGCCGCGCATCTGCCGTTTGGCGTGATCACCAAAAGCTCGTTGGCGAAACTGCCGCAGATCAAGCTCTTGATCCTCTCGGGCGTCAACATGATGGACCAGGAAGAAGTTGACGCCGTCCGCGCGTGGGTTCAGGGCGGCGGCACGCTCTTGGCCAGCGGCGGCACTGCGCTCGTGAACAAACAGGGCCAGTTGCAAAAAGACTTCATGCTGGCCGACGTCTTTGGCGCGAGCATCGTCAAGGCCGACTGGCACGACCGCGAACACTACGTCGCGCCGACGGCCGCGGGCGCAAAACTCTTCGGCAACTTCAGCAGCAAGTATCCGCCGTTCGTGACCGGCCTGGGCATGGAGGTGCGGGCGCGGAGGGGCGCCGAAGTGCTGGCTACCACGACCTTGCCTTGGCCCGCGCCCGAGCCATCGAAGTTCGCCTCGATCCATAGCAATCCGCCCTGGCAGCCGACCGACCGGCCCGAGATCGTGCTGAACCGTTTTGGCAACGGACGGGCCGTTTATACGAGCAGCCTGGTGGAGAACGTCGACGGGCTGGCCGACACGTATATCGGGCTGGTACGCATGCTGGCTGGCAAGTTTCGTTTCGAGGCCGAGGCGCCGGGCGTGGTCGAAATGACCGTTTTTCACCAACCGGATCGTCATCGTTATCTTGTCAGCCTGGTGAATTTTCAAAAGGACCTTCCCAACATTCCGGTGGAGGGAATTACCGTTCGCTTTCGGCCCGGCGGCGAGAAATTGCGGCGCGTGGTGCACCTGCCGGACGGCGCAACGATCGCGCATGAGCGACGGGGCGACGTAGCGACTTTCCCCGCCGGGCGGCTGGAAACCTTGGGCATGTTCGCGGTGGAAACCAATTGAACATGAAAGACATTCAATCTCGCCGACCGATCATCGGCATCTGGCAGCACTTTCCACTGCCGATGGTGTCGCGTTATTTGGGCCTGATGGGTTGGGACTGGGTGATTCTGGACATGCAACATAGCTGCCCCAACACCGAGACGGCCTACGAGTGCCTGCACACGCTACGGATGGCGGGAGCGGCGCCCATCTTGCGCACGAGCGTGGGCGCGCCCAGCGAAGTGCAGCGCGCGCTGGATCTGGGTGCCCGCGGGGTCGTCGTCCCGATGGTCAATTCGGTGGCCGAAGCCAAGATCCTGGCGGCGAGCGCCAAGTATCCGCCGCTCGGCTGCCGCTCGATGGGCAGCGACGCGGCCTGGCACTATGGCGACGATTACCCCGAGCGGGCCAACCGTGAGACGTTGCTTCTGGTGCAAGTCGAGCATATCGATTCGGTCAACGCCGTCGAGTCGATCATGGCCACGCCCGGCGTCGACGGCTGTTTTATCGGTCCCACGGACCTGGCGCTTTCCATGGGTTTGCCCCGGACCGATTACGAGCGCCATCCCGACCATCGCGCGGCGATAGCGCGCACGCTGGCTGCTTGCCGCGCGACGGGCAAGCTGGCCTGTTGCAACACCTACTCGATGAACGATGCGCGGGAAAAGCTGTCGCATGGTTTCGACTGCATTACCTTCAAGTCCGAGGCCGACTTGTTCATGAGTGCCGGCGCGAACCTGTTGGCCGAATTACGCCAACTGGCCGGCGGAGCGCAACCCCGTTAGCGCGCGATTGCAAACCATGATGTCGGGCTCAACCATCGAACCGTCCACGGCCTGGCGCATGGCCGTCATCGGCTGCGGGCGCGTCGGCAACCTGCATGCCCAAGCGATTGCCGGCCACCAGGGCGCCGCGCTGGTGGCCGTTTGCGACCCGGACCGCGAACGCTCAACCGCGATGGCCGAGCGCTATCGGGCCAGGGCATACTCGAGCTTGTCGCAACTACTCGCGGCGGAAAAGTTGGACGCAGTGACGATCGCCACGCCCGACCACTTGCACGTCGCGCCCGTGCTGGCGGCGATTGCCGGCGGCTGTCACGTATTTTGCGAAAAGCCGCTGGCCGAGAGCGCGGCCGACGCGGCGCGCGTCGTGCAAGCCGCCGCCGAGCGCGGCGTCCACCTGGCCGTCGATTACAATCGCCGCGTCGCCTTCGGCTATCGCACGGCTCGACGGTTGCTCGACGAAGGCGCGATCGGCAAACTCGACTATTGTTTGTTGAGGGTGACCGATCGCACTCCAGGCGCCGCGGTGGCCCGTCATCCGCATGTTATGTTCACCACGCTTTTGACGCACCACCTGGATTTGATGCACCATTTTGGAGGCGAAATTCTCCGGGTGCAGGCCACGGCTGGCGACGAACCACCGGGAGCGCTACTGCGCAACGTCAGCATTTCGCTCAGGTTCACTAGCGGCGCGATCGGAACCATCGTGGCCGGCTACCGCGACGCTCTGGCGCGCACGGTCGAATGGATGGAATTGGGAGGCTCGGCCGGTTCGCTGGTTGTCGAGGACGTCACGCGGCGCGTGATCGTCGTGGGAAAGGATCCCGATCGCAGCGAAGTCTTCGAGCCGAACCATTTCATCTCCAGCGACGCGTTTGACGACACCATCGTCGAGCACGTGCGCGACTTCATCACGCGCGTCGCCTCGGGCAACGCGCCCGGCGTGACGGGTCGCGACGGCTTGGCGGGCCTGCGGCTGGCCGCGGCGGCAGTCGAATCGTTGCGGACCGCGCGCTTCGTTGAGGTACCAGCACTATGACCAACCCGAGCCGCCGGATTGTCGACTTGAGTCATCCCTTGGGCCCGAACACCCCGGCCTTCCCCGGCGATCCACCGCCGGAAATCAAGATCTTGGATTCGACCGACGCGCCCAGCGAAAGCGGCCAGCGACATCTCAATTGCAGCCATCTGAGCACAAGCCTGCACTGCGGCACGCACATGGACGCGCCGTTTCATTTCTTTGGCGACCGCACGACGATCGACCGAGTGCCCCTTGAGCGCACCGTCGGGCCGGCGCTTCTTGTTCGTCTGAGCTGGCAAGAGTGCGGTGGCACGATCGACAGAGCGCATTTGGCCGCATACGTCGAGCGGCTGCGCGCTACGCGGCGGGTTGTTTTCAACACGCTCTGGCACCATCGCTGGGGCGCGGAGAACTATTTTACCGAGCATCCCGTGATCACCGGCGCCGCGGCCGGGCTGCTGGTCGATTGCGGCGTGCAACTGGTGGGCGTCGACACGCCGAGTGTCGATCGCGAGCCGTTCGAGGCGCACCTGGCGCTGTTGGGAGCGGACGTGCTGATCGTCGAGAACCTGACGAACCTGGACGCGATCGGCGGCGACGAGTTCGAGTTGATCGCCACGCCGCTGAAAATCTTCGGCCGCGACGGCTCGCCGGTTCGTGCGCTGGCGATCGTGTGAAAAGATCGGCGGTGTTGAAAAAGTGGGACAGGCACCTCGCGGGGATAGTTTCTGATGTGTTTCAAGTGATCTGGCTCGGAGCCGGTCCCATTTTTCAACGGCCTGCTATGATGCGATCCCTGGCGCTGATGACGCTCTGCCTGGTGGCGGCGGCCGCACGGGCCGACGTCCTGACGATTGGGGCCAGCCGCGACAATACGATCTTCGCGGCCGA
>JBGQHN010000244.1:0-7007 GCA_041497975.1 Planctomycetia bacterium
AAATCGCTGGAGCATGCCCTCGCGCACGTTGGGCGGCAGCGCGAGCTGGGTCACCGCGTAGATAATGCTCCAGAAGGCGAGGAAACGCAGCGCGCCCAAACCCAGCAGGAACCAGTAGAACTTGTTGCGAAAGACTTGCACGATCGCCACGCGTACGATCGCCAGGCATGCCACCCACGGCGTTTGCAGCCGGCCGTGCCAGCCATGATAACGGGCCTGGTCAATGTCCATGATTCGTCCGCCTGTGCGCTTGAAAGGAACTGCATTAACGGGTCGCGGCTTGCCTCGCTTGGGAACGATTAGGCGCTCCGCTGGTGGTCTGAAACTATCCAGCCCCGAGGGAAGGGGACAGTCCCATTTTGCTCTGCGGACTCCGCAAAATCGGGACAGTCCCCGATACGCTATGCCACGGCCGCCGCTTTCTCGGTCTGGCCCGTGACCCGAAAGAACAATCGCTCCAGGTTTTCTTCGTCGGCTTTCAATTCCGTCAAGACCGTGCCGCTGGCCTGCGCCAACTCGAAAAACGCGGTGGTGTTGAATCCCTCGGGCACGACCACCATCACCTTGGTCTGGCCCAGGTCGTGGGGATCGGCCAGTTGGACCTTGGCGGCCACGAGCGCCGCGCGGTACGCGGCGGCGTCGCCCGACCAGCTCAGCTCATAGCGGTTGCTCACCTGCGCGCGAATTTCCTCCATGGTGCCGGCGCGGACCACGGTGCCGCGGTCGAGCACGACGATCTGGCGGCAGAGCCGTTCCACGTCGCCCAACAGGTGCGTGCACAGAAAAACGCTTTTGCTGGTCTCGGCGATCAAATCTTCCAGGAGTTGCAGCATGGCCACGCGCCCGGCCGGGTCCAATCCGTTGGTCGGCTCGTCGAGCAGCAGCAATTGCGGATCGTGCACCAGCGCCGCGGCCAGTTTCAGGCGCTGCAGGTTGCCCGTGGAGTATTCCTCGATCCGGCGGTAGCGCAGCTCGCCCAAGCCGACATAGTTGAGCACTTCATGGGCGCGGCGGCGCGCGTCGCGGTGCGGCATTCCGTACAGATCGCCGGCGAAGGTCACGTACTCGACGCCCTTGAGCATCGGCACGATGGCCGCGCTCTCGCTCAGATATCCGACCCGCCCGCGCAGCTCGTGCGTGGCGCGACGGATGTCGCAGCCCAGGATCGTGCCTTCGCCACTATCGGGCTCGAGCAGTCCGAGCAGCACCTTGAGCAGCGTGGATTTTCCGGCGCCGTTGTTTCCGACCAGGCCAATCGTGCCCGGCGCCAGCGACAGGCTGACGTCCCACAGTGCCCGCACGCTGCCGAAACTGCGGCTGACGTGATGGATGTCGACCAGTTGCATAGGCAATTCGCGCGGGGTCGGGTGCGATGGATGAACTTTTTGAGATGGAGTGCCGCGCTTGCCCAAGAGACTTGAGAGGATAAACGGCCCGGGGGGTGATGGCCGCTCTGGGGGCGAGCGGTGCCCAATGCGCTGGGAATGCGGCCCTGGTTTTTGTCTCGCGCGCGACTGTATTGTGCCAGTCGTGAATGATACCATTGAACTCCAGCCTGAACCACACCCCCAAACTTCCCTCCCACCGTCGAGGAAACCTGTCGATGTATCGCATCCCCTACCGAGTGCTGTTGGTTGTTTGTCTCATGCTCGCGGCCGAAGCCCAGGCCGCGCCCGAGTATCGCGAGGAGCTGATCTTTCCGCTGAATCCGAAGCACAACCACGCGCCGGGCATCGTG
Organism: Planctomycetia bacterium; assembly: GCA_041497975.1. GTDB lineage: Bacteria > Planctomycetota > Planctomycetia > Pirellulales > PALSA-1355 > PALSA-1355. The sequence continues at coordinate 1,739 of JBGQHN010000244.1, forward strand.
GAATGCCCGAACGGCGACTTGTTGGTCTCGTGGTATCGCGGGTCGGGCGAGCGCTCGGCCGACGACGTGGCCGTGCTCGGCTCGCGGCTGGCCAAGGGACAAACGGCGTGGAGCGAACCGTTCGTGATGGCCGACTTCCCGCAGTTTCCCGATTGCAATACGTGCATGATGATCGACAAGCACAAGAAGCTGTGGCTGTTCTGGCCGATCATCCTGGACAATCATTGGGAATCGGCGCTGACCAACTATCGCACGTCGAGCGACTATGCTGGTCCCGGCGCGCCGCGGTGGGATTGGCAGGGGGTCATCTTTCTCAAGCCGGCCGACTTCAAGGACAAGGCCATGAGCCTGCTGCGCGAGAATCTTGCCAGGCGGTCTCAGGCGACGACCGAGCGGACCCGGCTATATGCCGAGGCGCTCGAAAAGCGGTTGAGCGAAAAACTGTCGCAGCGACTGGGTTGGCAGCCGCGGTGCAAACCGACCGTGCTCTCGACCGGTCGCATCCTGTTGCCGCTGTACAGCGACACGTTTTCCTTTTCGCTGATGGCCGTCAGCGACGACGATGGCGCCAGTTGGTATGCCAGCGAGCCTTTGATCGGCTTCGGCAACATCCAGCCCGCGGTGCTCGAGCGAAAGGACGGCACGTTGGTGGCCTACATGCGCGAGAACGGAATCATGGACAAGATCCGCACGAGCGAATCTCGCGACAAAGGCTTGACCTGGGGGCCGGTCGGAGAGCTCGCGCTGCCCAATCCCGGCTCGGGCCTGGACGCCGTTCGCCTGGCCGGCGGCAACTGGTTATTGATCTATAACGACACGACCAACGGACGCAACAGCCTGGCCGTTTCGCTTTCGGACGACGAGGGGGCGAGCTGGAAGACGACCCGTCACCTGGAAAAACACGCCAAGGGCTCGTACCACTATCCGGCGATCATCCAGGGGGCGGACGGCACGATCCACGCCGTGTACAGCTACTTTGTCGAGGGGGGCAAGAGCATGAAGCACGTCGCCTTCAATGAGGATTGGGTCAAGGCCGGCGACGCGAAGTGACGCCCAACGTGGAAACGACAACATGCCGGATCGGCCGCCGGACGAAAACACTACGTCATCGCTCGCCCGCCGTCGAGCGCTGGGAATTGCCGCGATTGCCTGCTTTTGCCTGGCGTGTCTGGCGCTGGTTGCATTTCTGGCCACGGCCGTCGCCGCGTATTTCGGACACGTGGGTGGCGAAATGGGCGCCGCCGGCGCGGTGCTCACGGAGCTGGGCCTCATTCATGCGCTTGGGTTGCTGGGAGTCATTCTCGCGTTCATCGGGCGCGGCTCGCGCTTGGCGCGGTGGGGGCTGTGGATGAACGCGATCCTGCTCGTGGTTTTTTGGCTGAGCATGGCCATGACGCCGTTTTGAGAGGCCCGAGGCTAGAGGCCCGAGGCTGGAGGAAGGACGAGGCATAATGTCCATGTTGAAGAAACGTAGTGCCCTTTTAACACCTGGGGGTTTTCCGCCCATGCATCGAAAGTTAGCCCGCTGGCTTGTGCTCTGCTTCGGCATGTTGCCGCTCGTCGCTCGATTAGCGGCCGCCGAGGCCGACGCGAAACGCTATGTCATCATCCATGCCGACGACGCCGGCATGTCGCACTCGGTCAACATGGCGACGATTGCCGGCATGGAACAGGGCATCGTATCGTCGGCCAGCATCATGGTTCCGTGCCCCTGGTTCAAGGAGATCGCCGCGTATGCCAAGGCGCATCCCGACCGCGATTTCGGCATTCATCTGACGCTCAATTGCGAATGGAAGGAATACCGCTGGGGACCCGTGGCGCCGCGCGAAAGCGTGCCCTCGCTGGTCGATCCCGAAGGGTATCTGTGGGGCGGCGTCGGCGATATCGTGCGCGGCGCCAAGGCCGCCGAGGTCGAAACCGAGCTGCGCGCCCAGGTCAAGCGAGCACTGGAGTTCGGAGTGCCGGTCACGCACCTGGACACACACATGGGCGCGGTCGTCAGCCGGCCGGACCTGGTCGAGGTCTACGTCAAGCTGGGTGTCGAATTCAACGTGCCGGTGTTCTTTTTGCGCAACTTCGACGGGGCAGGAACATTACCCAATGACGTTCGCGCTCGCGCGGAAGCGCTGGTCAAACAGCTCGATGAACGTCGTCTGCCCGTGCTCGATTTCATGACGCAGTATTACACCGGCGAGAGCTACGACACGAAAAAGAAGATGTACCTCAAGGCAATCGAGGACACCGCGCCGGGCGTGCGCTATCTCATCATTCATTGCGGCTACAACAACGAAGAGCTGCAGGCGATCACCACCAGCTCGGTGATTCGCGACAGCGACCGCCGCGTGTTCACCGACCCCGAGTTTATCGCGGCGGTGAAACGCTCGGGCGTGGAAGTAATCTCGTGGAAACAGGTGCGGGAGGGCACAGGCCGGAGGTAAGCGGCTAGAGAGCGCAGGCTGGAGACCCCAGCGAGGAGGCCTCGTACGCTGCGCGAACATGCGCCGCGAGTCTTTGAACGCACGCGCTGACGAACGGTCGGCGTGGCACCCAAATTCGCGCCGCGATCCGCTCTTGCATCTTTCCTCTAGCCTTCCGCCTCCGGCCTCTCGCCTCACAGCTTCAAATAAATCTTGTTCTTCTCCAGGTGGCGAATGAACAAGTACGTGATGCCGAAGTAGACCAGAAAGCCGGCGGTGACGTACCAGCCGGGCGCATCGCGGGGAATGAACGGCCGGACGGAGTCGGCAACGATACCGTGCAGGATGTAGCCCACCAGGGCGTTGGTGCCCAGCGTGCGAAACAGGCCCAACTGCCAGCGCCAGATGTCGCAGGCGATATAGAACAAGGCATACACGGCCAGCGAAAGCCCGGCGCCGAAGACGTGGTACGAGACGGTCGCGGCGTGCTGGCTCATCATCCAGTAGTTTTCCTTGCGGTGATCGCGGTCGGGCGGCGGGACGAAAGGCGGCTCGGCCCAGCCGAGCGTGTGAGTATCCAGCCGCTCGCGGCTGGGCACAACCGGGTCGGCGGCGCGCAACTGGTCCTTGAGGCTCGCGACCTGGTCGTCGGGCACGTCGTACAGCGTGGTGCCGCAGGAAAGCAGCCAGCCGGCGGCCATCAGCACGATCGACCAGACAATCATCTTGGCCAGCCGCGGCCGGCCGTCGTCCGCGGTCACCGCGTCGCAGGCCAGCGTGCCGGTGATCGTGGGAACCGTCCACGACAGAAAACCCAGCACCCCGCCGTCGATGCCGCCGGTGTGCACCCAATCGAAATAGAACCAGTAGGAAAGCAACACTTGCAGCGCGGCCGAAGCCGCCATGTACGCCACGCGCACCGCGGCGCTCGAGCGAATCACCGGCAGAATCCACAGCGACGTGACGGCGATGTGCATCAACGTTTGAAACCACGTGCCTTTGAGCGGCCCGCGAATCGCCTCCCAGAGGCCCTTATCCATCAGCTCCTGCCAGGTGCGCGCCGCGTGGGGAGCGTTGTAAATCACGAGCGCCACGAGCGCCAGCCCCAGCAGCCGGCGGACGACGTGGGCATAGGCGCGCGCCAGGCCCTCGCTCTGCGCTCGCCGTCCGAACGTGAGCCGGAAGGCAAAGCCGACCGCAAAGAAGAACTGCGGCATGATCGTGTCGGCGTAGCTAAAAAAGTTGTTCTTGTGGGTCAGCAGGATCGGCGTCGCGGAAAACGCGCCGAGGAAGTTCACGAGAAACATGCCCGCCACGGTGTAGCCGCGGAACTGATCGAGCGACGCGATGCGGTTGGTGGCGGGCTTGGCAGTCGACATGAACTGACCTCGGAACGGGATAAAGGTGGCGATACCAGACAGCGCAACAGGCCAAACCACAAAGTTAGCACTGGCAGGATGCCAGTGCCACCCTACCCGATGCGGCATTGGCAAGACGACGATGCCAGCGCCAGGGAAGATACCACGCGCAAGTGAGCGTGCCACCGTTAGCCTTAGTTGGCGATTTTGGTCAGATTGCATCGTCCGACATGAACTCGTATGATCGGAACACGGGGAATCGATCAGAGAGTGCGTCGATCATGCGTTTATGCAAGCACGTTCCTTTGATCGCTCTTTGGGCCAGTGTCACGCCAACCTTTCTGGGCGCGCAACAGGCTCCTTCCCGAAAACTCGCGCAAGAACCCAGTTCATCTGTCGCGAACGATGCTAACCCGAATGATGTTGCAGTCGTGCAAGGTACCGTGCGTGATGGCAACGGACGCCCAATCGCGGACGTAGAAATGAACGTCGTTGCATTGAGCGTTCGACCAAAAGACGATCCTCAGGCGGGCAGTACGACGGCATCCGTGCTGGCGAAAGCAACGACCGATCCGCAAGGTCGTTTTCATGTGACCGTACGACGGGCAACCGCACCGCAAGACATCTTGCTGGTCGCGTACCGTGCGGGACAGAGCATTGGCTGGTGCTTTCTGGAGGCGGGCAAGGACAAGTACGAGACAACATTGCGCCTGAGCCGGCCCGCGACGGTTTCAGGCACCGTGGTTGATCCGTACGGCCGCCCCTTACCCGGAGTGGCTGTGAAACTCTGTACGATCCGTTCGACTGCCGAGGGCGTCGATAAGTGGTTTCTGTTTACGACGCCGCCAGAGCTTTTGTCATCATGGCCAGCGCCCTCCGTCACGCGGGACGACGGCACTTTTTCTCTCGAAGGAATTGGTCCGCATACGGAAGTCCTTCTTGAAATCGACGATGAACGTGTCGCGCGCCAGAGATGGACGTTTCTGGTAGATCAAGATGTCGCCAAGGTGATGATAAACGCGGAGCCCAGCCGGATTGTTGAAGGACGGGTAGTTCTTGGGGATACTGGCGTCCCGGCCACTGCGACAGTGGTGCTAACCTCGTGGAACAATAGTGACCAGTATATCGGAGCCGTTACAGCGACTACTGATGCTCAAGGTCATTTTAGCGTGCGACCGTTCGCAGGCGATCGGCTGGACGTCCGCGTCGTGCCAAGCGGGAATACGACGTACCAGCTTTTGAAGCGGCGAATTCCCTGGCCAGGCGGTACGACTACTCAGCGGATGTTTTTGACGCTGCACGAGAAGGGTTGGAAATCAATGGACGGGACGACACGAGACGGTCGTCCGGCAAGCACCATTGACGCCGACTTTCCCACGGCAAAGGTTGAACGATGTCAACCGACGGAACCGCTCAGCGAGGAGCTTTCCGGGACCATTGTCGCCTCAGCGTCCGTAACGAGCGAAGGCGCCGACAAAGGGACATTCTTCGGAT
>JBGQHN010000245.1:0-6936 GCA_041497975.1 Planctomycetia bacterium
AAAGCCACCTTGGCCTTAAACGCCGCCCCAAACACCCGCCGCTTCCGCGTCATGCTCGCAACTCCTGATTCGGTCGTTCCCGTACCCGGAAACTACACCTTATCAGGGCGCCCAGTTTTTGGGGTCCACTTCAAGCCGAGAGTTGCACGCAACGGACCGTGACCTTGGATAGCGGCGAGACACTCCAGCGCACGCCCTACGATGACGCCGACACCCCGGGCGAGCGCTGCCACGATTGCGGAGTGCAACCGGGCGGGATTCATCATCGCTATTGCGACGACGAGCGCTGCCCGCACTGCCGCAAGCAACTCATTACGTGCGGGTGCGTGCGCTCTTGGTTGCCGAAGTAGCAACGCCCCGAGCCCGCCGGCCGAGAACCGCGCGGGCTTTTTCATGCGCTGGGAAGAATTTTGCGATTCCTAGCACCGGCCTAGCACCGGGCCATTCTAGCCATCGGTCGACGAAAAAAGCCCTGCCATAACTTTCGTCACAGCAAGGCTTTATCGAATGGAGGATAGGGGACTTGAACCCCTGACCTTCTGGCTGCCAGCCAGACGCTCTCCCAACTGAGCTAATCCCCCGAATGCAGTCGAACAAGGAAGGCTATCACCGCCGCTAAAATGTGTCAAGGCGTTTGCTCCGCGGCGCTTACGGCGTAAACTGTTCCACCCCTGCCCGTTTACGTTCGGCTAGCGCAGCGGCTGGCCATCCAGCCTCACCCGGCCGCCGACCGCCGTGATGCCCGGTGCGGTGTCGGCGATCAATTCGCTCTCGCGCACGAACGTTTGGCCGAAATCTTCGCTGCGCATCTGGCTGTCGCCGTTGCTGCCCAATACACAGCCGGTGATCTCGACGATCGAGGCCCCGCCTACTGAGATTCCGCTGCGACCATTGCCCCGGCAGGTCACGCCTTCGATGCGCGCGCCGCGCACGCCGTCGCTGGCCGTGATCCCGTCGAATTGAAATCCTTGCACGAAAAGGTCCTTGATGACCACGTCGCGCACGTGGTACAGCGTGATTCCGGTACGCAACCGGCAATAGCCCAGCTCGTAATCCTCGGGCAGTCGCCCCCTCTCGACGCGAAAAAAGATCTTGCCGCGCACGAAGCACCACTCCCGCGGCTCAAGCGGAGGCAAGCTTACATCGGCGCGCGTGGTCGGGCGCCGTATAGCCGGACGGCCCTCGAAAAATAACTGCTGATATCCGAGTCCGGCAGGTTGAAAGTAAAATACGTCTCCGCGATAGTGCTGCCACGTGCCGGCCGGAACGTCGATCGCGCCTTCCAAAACGGCGCCGTTTCCTTCGATGACGAAAGGCGAGACCGGCGAGCCGCCGTGCTTGCTACCGGTCAGGCTCAGGCTCTCGCGATACGCCTGGCCCGTGTTGGCCAGCACGATACGATCGCCGGCCTCGGCCAGCCGCAGGGCCTTGGCGATGGAGCGCACCGGACCGCTGACACCGGAAACCGTTTGCGACGCATTGCCGTCGGCGCGGTCGTCGCCGGCGAGATTGTTCACGTGGATATCGCGGGCAACGGCAGTCGACGCGAGCGACCACCACAAAACGAACAAGCGAAAGTTACTATGCATCGTGAAGAGTCCAGCGTGTTGGTTTAGAATTCTCGAGTGTACCATGAATTAGACCGGACCCGACATACGCCAACACGTTTAACGGTGCGCCATGCAGATCAAGATCCACGGCCGGACGCTGGAGCTCGCCCAAGGAGACATTACCGACCAACAGGTCGATGCGATTGTGAACGCCGCCAATAGTTCACTGGCCGGCGGCGGGGGCGTGGATGGAGCCATTCATCGCCGTGGCGGCCCGGCGATCATGGAGGAAACGTCCCGACGCTATCCACAAGGCTGTCCGACCGGCTCGGCCGTGATCACCTCGGCCGGCAACCTGCCGGCGCGCTTTGTCATTCACGCCGTGGGCCCGGTGTGGCGCGGCGGCCAGGCGGGCGAAAGCCAATTGCTCCAAAGCGCCTATCGCCGCGCGTGCCAACTGGCTTCGGAGCACGGGGCCGCGTCGATCGCGCTGCCGGCCTTGAGCTGCGGCGTCTATGGTTACCCGGTCGATTCCGCCAGCCGTGTCGCGCTTGCGACGCTCAAAGAATTCTTGGAGCAAGATCCGACATTGGAGTTGGCGCGATTCGTGCTATTTGGCCCCGGAATGTACGGCGCGTTTGCGGCAGCGCTCGACGAACTGACTGCGTGAGCGTCTTGGCGATGCATGCGTTACCGCGGCTGGCCGCCATTCAACGCGCGCGACGTCTCGAACGGGCCAAGAGCAGCCGCGCAAGTTTTTCACCCGCCCGCGCCAACACGTAGGCCGCGATAAAGAACGTGGAGAACACGGCGGCCGCCGCGGCCTCTTGTCCGGCGTCCTTGGCGTTCAAGAATGCCCGCGTGAAAAGAACCAACCCCGAGAGCACCACCAACACGCACACGGTCCACAGCACGGTTTGCATGGTGCGCAACAGCGATGGCAAGGAAACGGGCGCCCGAGCGGCGCTTGTGGGCACCCGACCGGCTGCGGCCTGGCCAACCGTAACTGGGGCACCCTCGGCCGGCTTGACCGTGCCCGGCTCTTCGGAGAACAGCCCGCGAAGATTAATCGCGGTCGTCCACGCGTCCATTCCCTCCCGCCATAACAAATCGTCGGGCGAAAGCCGCCCGGCTTCGGCCAGCTGTTTCAGTTCCGTGCCAGAGACGGGCCCGAACTGTTGATCATTTCGCGCGTAATACCACTGCACTTCCGCCATCTGAGGGTTTCACTCGAATTTTGCGAATTGACATCTACCAACTGAATGCGCGTGAGCCGTGAATACCCCCGGCTTCGCGTCGAGTTAGAAATGTGCTCGTGCCGTCGGCTTCTAGAGTTGCGTATGAATCATACGTTGCTGCGTCGCGCGGAAACTTAAGCCAATTGGACCCGTCATAAGCGTGTACGAGCGTTCCCATTCGAGGGTAGTTGATCCGAAAAGTTTCCCGAGGCTGTTGTTGAGCGAGAATAATCACGCGATTTGGCAAATCGTGCGCGCCAGTTGCTCCGACCCATGCAAGTTGACCGCGAATGCCTTCAGCCTCCAAAGATCGCATCGTCTCGGAATCAATCCAGTGGTACGGATCCTCTACAGTAAGCCTGTCGGACTGCGGATTGCGCCAATAAAAGTACGCGAAACCGGGGCGTGCATATTCACCTTGGTCGAACCGATGAAAGTACACCGCGCCACCATACACGGTCGGAACAGCGCAGGTGATCAAAAGCGCGAGCCAACTGAATCGCCACGGCCGTGGAAAGAATAAAGCGAATGCGACAACGAGAAAATACCCGGCAAATAGCGCATACGCCCAGCTCGCGATAACCCGATTATGCTGGGGCACAAGGTCGCTCACGGATGGAATCCATACCGTGCCAATCCCGAATAATGAAGCCATGGCAATCATTCGTCCCGCGCGGGCATTTTGCAGACAAATAAAACTGCTCGCAAGCAGTCCGACCGATGAAAAAAATGCAAGGTACAGGAGCGGGTGTATTGCAACGCCCCAAACACCCACCATTATCGACAGGAATGTCGTGTAGCCTAGGATCAGGCTTGCGGTGAGAAAAACCAGACACTGGACGATACGACACTCAATCGAAGGAACTTCGCGGGGCCCTTCGTCGCCCTCCGATTCAGGGGGAAACTCCGTTGGCAACATCACCGTCATGGGACGACTTTCGACGTCGGTTACAAAGTGCGTCGGCGGAGAGACTGCTGTCACAACGCACCGGCATTCGAGTACTATTCAATACTCTACCGTATGATCGCTCAGTTTCGACGCGTAGTCACTCCAAATCGCGGTTTCCGATGGAAGCCGGCCCTACGGCTTCACCGCAAAGACCTTCACGCTAGCCGCATAGTCGTTGACATTATACCGGCTCATCAGTTCTCGAAGCCGCGAAGGCGCGCTGCTTGCGCAGGCTCCCTCATCAGGCGAACAGCAGGCATCTCGATTCTCGATCTTGGCGTAGGCGTTCAAGTCGGCTTTGGTATCGACAACTTGGACGCTGGCGAATCCCGCCTCGACGAGCGCTCGCCGATAATCGTCGATGGAAATCGCGCCGGCGATGCAACCGACGTACGCTGCCAGGTCCCCGGCGATTTCGGCGGGCAAGGGCTGCTTCAGCGCGATATCACTGACCGCCAGTCGGCCGCCCGGCTTCAGGACGCGCGCGATCTCGCGGAACACGGCCGGCTTGTCGGGCGCAAGATTGATGACGCAGTTGCTGATCACGCAATCGACCGAGGCATCGCGAAGCGGCAGCTTGTCGATGGTCGACTCGTAAAACTCGACGTTCGGCAGATCGGCCTTGGCGGCGTTGGCCCGCGCCAAGGCGAGCATCTCGGGCGTCATGTCGATGCCGATTGCCTTGCCCGAGGGCCCGACTTTGGCTGCCGCCAGAAAAACATCCAAACCGCCGCCACATCCCAGATCGACGACCGTCTCGCCGGACCGCAGACTGGCGAACGCCGTCGGGTTTCCGCACGAGAGCCCCATGTTTGCTTCGGCTGGAATCGACGCTAATTGTTCCTGCGAGTAGCCGAACGCCTCAGCCACGGCCCGCACTGCTTTGTCTTCGCTCGACAAACCCTTGGTTGCCACGGCCCCGTACCTGGATTGGACGATTTCTTCGATTGACATGGTATGGTCCTTTCATATTCAAACGGACGCTGATCTTCGTTCCGTCAATCACGCGATGCGACGGAACCGTTTCAGTTATATGTGCATAGGCGTATCTAATGCCGAAAAAATATATCAGCAGCATTTCGCGCGGCCGGCGCGCAACTGCTTGGAATCTTCCTGCAACTGGCCGACGTCTCGAAAGCAAGTGGCCAGGCATTCCAATAATTTTTGGTGAAATTCGGTCTTTGCAGGCGCCAGGCGATAATAGCACCACAGGCCCTTTTTGCGACATATGACCAAGCCCGCGCGGCGCAGATACGCCAGATGGCGCGACGCCTTGGGCTGCGGCACGTCCAGGACATTCACCAGATCGCACACGCACAGCTCGCCGCCCCGCAGCAGGTGCAAAATGCGCAGCCGCGTCCGGTCCGAGAACGCCCGGAAGATCACGTCCACGCGGCTGGTGGGCTTGGTTTTCATATTCGCTTAAGAGAATATATCGGCGGGCACCCGACGTGTCAACCGGCGGCGCAGGGCCAATGCGGCGGCCGCGCGAGGCCGGCTGTTTTCGGACCCGACCAATCAGCTCTTTGGCGGAATGGACGGTGGCGCCGGCGCAAGCGAGTTATTTTCCGGATGCCCCAGCACCTGCACCATTTGCGCCCCCAGCAGCAACAGGATGCTGGCGCAGTAGACCCATAACATCATGGCGATGAACGAGCCCACGACGCCGTAGGCCGAGTAGTTGCCGCCGACGATGAAGCGGGAAACCAGCTGGCTGCCCAACTGCCACACGATGGCCACGACCACGCCGGCGCACGCGGCATGGACGATCCGCACGCCGGCTCGTGGAATCATCTTATACACCAGCGCCAGCACGAGGGCATTGAGGCCGGTGCTCAGCGCCAACTGGCTCCAATGCCAGAAGTAGCCGTTGCCGACAAGTTTTTCGGCCCAGGAAATCTCTTCGGCCCAGGTTCTCACGGCGGCAAACATCAGTCCGATGACGAACGAGACGATGATCAACAGGCCCAGGCCGATCAGCGTCAAGAACGCCTTGAGACGATTCCCGAGGGCATTGCGCACGGCCGCCCATACGCCGTGCGCGTGCGGAGTCGTGTCGTGCCACAGACGGTCAAATGCCGCCTCCAACTGCGAAAAGATGCCGATGGCCCCGAGCAACAACGTGAGCCATCCGACCAGCCCGTTCAATGGAGCGCGGGTTTGAACTTCGGCCAGGATGTTGGCGACCTCCTCGGCCAAGGCGGGGTTCGTGTTTTGCGCGAGAAACTCGAGCAACTGGGTCTGCGCGTTTTGGGCATTGGCGGAAAACTTGAGTGCAAAGCCCAACGCCGATATCAACACCAGCAACAAGGGAAAGAACGAAAAGGCCGCGTAATAGGCCATCGACGCCGCCAACACGTTGCCGTCATTGCGCGACCAGCGGGCAACCGTCTGGTGGAACACGAACCAAACGAAGCGGACGATGCGACGGGGGTCAGGAACAAATCTCATGCCGCCTCGCGCGAGGTGATATCTCGCGGTCTAAAAGCCCTCAAGTGCCCCAACGATGCCCGCGGCAGGGCACGCGCCCCGGGCCCCGAGCGGCAAGCAGACACGATCCAGGGGTATATGGCAAGTCAACCGGGGCAACAAATCCGTGTTGGTGAACCAGCGCAACAACCGTCGAGGATATGCCCCAACGGCGGCATTGGCGACGCACCGCTTCGCGGACCGGTGCGTCCGGCACAATCGCGTGGGCAACCTGTAAGCATAAGGCTCAATGACTGCCGAGCCAGCCGAAAAGGGCTTGCCACACATGGGCCTCGATCGTCGAAGTCGGCACGCCAAGCAAAGCTCGTCCTCGCGGCATAACCCCTATCGCGGCGCCCCTCGTGAAGTAGCCCGACGGCATGCCCGATACCTAATCTACGGACCGTTCGTCCGTGGGGTCCTGCGCCAACCGCGGCTTGCACGCGCCGTTTGAGGTAGGTCGGTGGAAATCAACCGCAATCAATACTTCATTCTCGGAATGGTCCTGCTGCTGTTGGGCCTGCAGGTGAGAATGGTGGAAACCTACGTTCTCAACGAGAAGGCCAGCCGTTTTCTGGCCGAACGCTTCACGGCCAGCGTGACCGACGCCGACGGCACCGTCCGGCCGTTCGTGCCGGCCCTGGGCCCGACGCCTCGACGGACGTTGCGTCCGCCGGTCTGGTTGGGCTACGCTCTGATGTCCGTCGGCGGCGTCCTCATGCTGCATAGC
>JBGQHN010000246.1:0-6919 GCA_041497975.1 Planctomycetia bacterium
AACACCGAATTGTGCTCGACGACCGATGTTACGACATGATCGCCGGAAGCCAGCAGGCCGTGAATCACGAGATTGAGCGAGTCGGTTCCGTTGGCGGTGAACACGAGATGCGTCGGATCATTCAGACCGAGCAGCCTGGCAATTCGCGCGCGCGCGGCGTCGACCTCGTGAGCGACCGAGACGGCTTCCGCATAGCCGCTGCGGCCGGCCGGCGCGCCAAGCTCGCGCTGATAATGGTCGACCGCCCGATAGACCGATTCGGGTTTCGGCCAGCTCGTCGCGGCGTTGTCCAGGTAGATTCTTGGCTGGTCCGCTGAATCGTCACGCATTCGCGTTGGCTCGCTCACCAGGCGCTTCAGCCGCCGATTTGATACATGGCCCGAGCGGGCCTTACGAACTCGTCGCTCTCGATGCCGTGCCCCGCTCGTTTGGCGCCGATGCTCGCCTGCACCAGCTGCGCCAAGAGCTCGTCCGAGCCACCTTCGCGCAGGATCTTTCGCGCGTCCCATTCCTCGGTTGAAAACAAACAATTTCGCACTTGGCCCTCGGCGGTCAACCGCACCCGGTTGCAGCGGTGACAGAAGGGTTGAGTTACGGGATTGATAAAACCGATCCGGCCCACGCCGTCGGCGAAGGCATAGTCGGTTGCCGGCTGGCTCGGGTCGGCGACCTCCAGCGGCACGAGCGGACAAATTTCGCGTTCGAGCACTTCGCGGATCGCGTCGCCCGAGAGCACCTGCTCGGCGTCCCACTTGCCTTCGGCATCCAAAGGCATGAACTCGATGAACCGCATTTCCATGCCGTGCTGCCTCGCGAATTGGCCCAGCGGCACGATTTCGGGCTCGGTGATGCCGCGGATGGCCACCGCGTTGAGACGGATCTTTTGAAAACCGACTTGTTGGGCGGCAAAGATTCCGTTGAGCACCTGTTCCAGCCCTTCGCGTCGCGAAATCCTGAAAAACGTTTCGCGGCTCAGGCTGTCCAGGCTGATATTCAACCGTTTAAGGCCCGCGTCTTTGAGCGCTTGCGCTTGTTCGGCCAACAAAATGCCGTTGGTCGTCAGTGCGATGTCTCGAATGCCGGGAATCTGGGCCAGCATTCGTACCAGCACGCTCAAGCCATGCCGCACTAGTGGCTCGCCGCCCGTCAAACGAATTTTGTTGACGCCCATCCGCGCTACGACACGCACAAAGCGCTCGATTTCCTCGAAGCTGAGCAGCTCATGCCGCGGCTTGAACCGCACGATCTCGGCCGGCATGCAATAGAAGCAACGAATGTTGCAGCGATCCGTAACACTGACGCGCAGGTTCGTATGCACGCGGCCGAAGGAATCGATCAAAGGTCCAGAAATCGTCATATCTTTATGATCACACCCTGCGAACCACTTTGCAACGCACGCGTCACGGCGGCGACCATGTAGGTCGCCTGGTGCGCGGCTACCTGCCACGCGCGTCACCCATCGTGGCGGGCGTTTTCGTCGGGCCTGACCGACGTCGTCAGACCCGGGTGAACCCACTGACTTTCGCCGTCACTCCAGTTTTCTTTTTTCCAAATCGGCACAACCTCCTTGAGCGTGTCGATGAGCCACTGGCCGGCCTCGAAGGCCGCGTGGCGATGTGCGGTGCTGACGGCCACGGCCACGCTGACTTCGCCGATTTTCAGATGCCCCACGCGGTGCACGATCGCACAACCCAAAAGTGGCCAGCGCTTGCGCGCGACGGCTTCTAACTCGCCCAATTGGTTGCGGGCCATTTCGCCGTAGCACTCGTAATCCAGCGAGGCCGTGCGGCGACCGCGCGTGCCAGCGCGCGTCGTTCCCAGAAACAGCAAGACCGCGCCCGCCTCGTCCGTGGCCACCTGGGCCAGCACGGCAGCGGTGTCGATCGGTTCGTTGACGATTTCAATCACGTCGCAGCCCAGATAGCCTTTGTGCACGCGACACGTCCGTGCCGCGAACTACCCTAATTCTATCCTCCGCTGACCGGAGGTATGCAAGCAACTTCGCTGCCCGCGGAGACTACGGAATCGTCCGTTGCATATTCCGAACCAATTGCAAACAGGACCTGGGGCAACACTCCGGCCAGGGGCGGCACTTCGGCAGCCAGCCGCGCGCGCAACTGGGCGATGGTGCTGCCCGCGGGCAACTCGAGCGAGATCGAGTCGCGACCGGCCAGATCTTTGGCCACCGCGAACAGGCGAATGCGAACGTTCATGTAACCCTCAGCTCTTCCGCCGGGGCAAACAGCAGCTCGGCGACCTCGGGCATCATTCCATACGCCAGCGCCAACAGCTTCACGGGATGAATCGTGGGTTTGCCGGTACCCTGCTCCATCTGAATCTTGCACGCGCTGCACTCAGTCGCGCCGGCTTGCAAGCGACGGCTGCGCAGACTGCCGATCAACGCCCGGCCGGCGCGCAAGCTGGCGCGATAGTTCTCGCGTTTCAGTCCAAACGTGCCGGCCATTCCGGAACACCCGTTTTCGGTGCGGCTGACCACCAGACCCGGAATCAGCCGCAGCAGGTTTTCGCCCGGCGTGCCGACCTGCAGGGCCTTGACGTGACATGGCATGTGGTAGCCGAGCGTGGCGTTGACTGGCCGCAGATCGAGCTGCAGCTTGCCCGACTGATGCAGCTTCCACAAAAACGCGCACGCTTCGCTGGTGTTGGCCGCCACCAGCCGTGCTTCGTCGTCATCGAGCAAGGCCGGATATTCGTGCGTGAGCGCCAAGGCGGCCGACGGTTCGGTGGCCACGATGTGATAGCCTTGACGTATCGCCTCCGCCAATAGCGACACGTTATGCGCGGCGACCTTGCGCGCGGCGGCCAGCGCGCCCAGCGATATCATGGGCATGCCCGAGGACTGTTGCCCCGGGTGCACGTACACCGCGACCGCGTTATGTTCCAAGACCGCGATCAGGGCCTCGGCCAATTGTGGATCGTGATAGTTGGCGTAGGTATCGACGAAATAGAGCACTTTCGAGACGTTGCGCCGCGTGGGGCGAGTCAGGCGCCGCCGCGAGGCAACGCGCATAAAGCTCCGCGCCGCAAACCGGGGCAGCTTGCGTCCCCGGGCGATTCCCAAAATCTTTTCCATCAGCCATCGGCTCGGGCCGTTGACGATGGCCCAATTCGAAAGCGGCGCCAGAAGATTGCCGAGCCAGCTCAGGCGGTCGACCCGCGACATCAGCCAGTCGCTCGTCGACAATCCGTTGGTCTGCACGAACGAGCCCTTGCCTTCCATCATCAGCTTGGGAATGTCGACGCCCGCCGGGCATTCCAGGCGGCACATGTGGCAATTCACGCACAAGTCGGTGACCGACTTGAATTCATCGCTGGTCAGCGTGGTGGGCGGCAACTGGCCGGTCAAGATGCCGCGCATCAAGTTGGCCTTGGCCCGCGGCGAGCTCTCCTCGGCCGGGGCGAACCGGAAGATCGGGCACATCCGCACGTCGGAAAGCTGCGACCGGCAAGCGCCGCACCCGTTGCAGTCGCGGGCCGTCTGCGCGATGACCTCGCCGCTCCAGTTGAGCTGCCAGGTCGCCCCAGGAGTGGAATTGGTCGTGGCCGGCTCGGCACCAGTGGTCGGCTCGCTCTCTGGCGTCGAGGGGCAGGTGAGATGACGCAGATTGCGGGTCAATAAGTCGACTTCGTCACTGACGATCTTGCCAGGATTGAAGGTGCTGTTGGGATCAAAGATCTGCTTCACCTCGCGGAACACGTCGGCCAGCGGACCGTACTGCCGGCGAATGAACGAGGTGCGACTCAGCCCGTCGGCATGTTCGCCGCTGATCGTGCCGCCCAGGGCCAGCACCTCGTCGTACAAGTCGGAGGCCAATTGGGCCATCCGCGTCACGTCGGCGGGGTCCGACAGATCGAGGAACGGGCGCAAGTGCAACTGTCCATGACCGGCATGCGCAAACAGCGATGCGATCACTTGATGCTGCTTCAGCACGTTTTGCATGCGGACCAAAAAGTCGCCCAGCGCGCTGGGAGGCACCGCTAAATCCTCGATGAACGGCAAGGGCCGCGTGGAACCCTTCATGCGATACAACGTCGGCACCACCTTGAGGGCCAGCCGCCAATACAGCTCGATCTCCTCGCGGTCATGCGCTTGGACGGCGTGGAACGCCAAGCGCTTCTTGCGGCGAACGCGATCGATCACTTGCGCCAACTTGTCGCGCACCACGGCCAACGTTTCGCCTTCATGCTCGACCAGCAGCGCGGCCTCGGTTTCGGGCGGAATCAGCAGATCGTACTGGACCGTGCTCTCGCGCGCCAGGCTCAAGTGCCGGCGATCCATCAGGTCGCAGGCACTGGGATGCAAGGGCAACACCTCGATCACTGCCTTGGCCGCGCTCTCCAAGCAATCGAACAGTAACAGCGCGACGCCTCGATGTTTCGGGAGCGGTTGCGTGGCGACCGTGGCTTCCGTGATCAGAGCTAATGTGCCTTCGGAGCCGACCAGCAGCCGCGTGAGGTCCAAGTACTGCCCGTTCAAGACCCCGGCCAGTTGATAGCCGCAACGATTGACCAGGCTTTCCGGCTGGTGTTTGCCAATGAGCAGTTCTTCGCGAGAGAGCAAATCGGCCAGCGCGGTCACCAATTGTCCGCGCCGCGACTGGGGATCGGCGCGGTGCTCGTCGAGCGGTTCACGGCCGACTTCCAACACCTGGCCATCAGCCAGGACGATTTGCAGACTCAGCACGTGGTTGCGGGCCGAACCGTACTTGAGCCAATGGCTCCCGCCGCCGTCGATCGCGATCACGCTGCCCATCGTGGTGACGCTGCTCATGGCCGGGTCAGGGCCAAAGTGCCGGCCCAGCGGCCGCAGCAGCTCGTTGAGCTGGGCGTGAACGATCCCCGGCTGGATGCGGACGCTATCGCTTGACGTCTCCAGCAGACGTCGCATATATCGCGAAAAGTCCAATACCAGGCCTGGACCCAGCGATTCGCCGGCCAGACCGGTGCCCGCGCCGCGCGGGTAAATGGGTAGACGGTTCTCGCCCGCGTACTGAACCGAGGCCACGACGTCGGCCAAGGTGCGCGGGCGGATCACGGCCAGCGGCTTGATTTCGTAAATGCTCGCGTCGCTGGAATACAAGTGCAGGAAGACATCGTCGCAACGTACGTCGCCTTTGATAAGGCCGCGCAAATCGTCCTGGATTCGTTCCCGCTCCTGGTCCATTATTGATTCAGCCGCGCTCGGATGCGCGGTCCCTTCTCGAACGCGAACATGGTCGTTTGGCCGCGCGGCCCTGGAGCCGTGGCCACTCCGCACTGCCAAACCGACGACTTAGCGAGATTGGCCCAGCATGCGGGCCGCCTGTTGCCGGTAGCGTTCGTGGGTCTCCAGGTTGAATGCTCCGTGCCGAGCCAGGCCATCGGCCAGGCGATATTGGGCACCGCAGCGGTAACACATCAGGGCGTCCGGCACGATCAGATAAAGCACGACGTCGACCAGCGCTGTGGCAAACAGGATGGCAAACGTGGCGATCACCCAGGTGTAGCCCCAGGCGATCGAGCTAGCCAGGATGCCGAGAACCACGACCGCCACTCCCAGCCGCTGCGGAAAGTCCTTGCGCACAAACAAATCCGTGCTGGGACAAACCAGGCACCGGCACAGCGCGTCGCCGTCGAAAGCATCTCGCGGAAGCGAAATCGCCTGTCGACAGCTCCCGCATTGGATCGTGGTGTCCGTGGGGCTGACATCGCTGCGCACATTTTGATGGCAGCGGGGACATGAAAAGGTAACGTTCATAGGATAACAAGTAGCCGCGCCATGATTTCTCGTCACTTGACCCCGGTGCCCGCTGGATCAAGCTGCTTGCAAATGTCCATCACGCTTTCATGATAAGAGATAGCCTGCTCGGCGAGAATGACCTCAAAGTCCGGGTAGTAACGTCTTTTGAAGTACTTTTCGGTTGAGTCCTAATTCGAAATTGTTTTTCCAAACTGGATCACGAGTCCGCCCAGCACGATGATTGCCAGTCCGACCCACGTGGAAGTCGGAATGGATTCTCCGAACACGAGACGGCCGGCCAACACACTTAGGACGGCGAACACGGCCACGTAGACGCCAAGCAGCCTGGAAAAATCCCACGGCACCATGTTGACGATTACTCCGTAGAGACCGAGCGCGGAGCATCCAAGCAGGATCGTCAGCAATCCACCACCACGCAGCCCTTTGCGGACAATTGCGTCGCCGCCGACTTCCAGGCAGGCTGCCGCAATGAAGATCGACCAAAGGAATAAACTATGCATAAGCAACCCCTTCCCGCGGCACGTGAAAAAGCCGCCTTTGTGGGGCGGTTCTCATTGTATCGTTTTGGTTCTAGCTGGCCGAAGCCTGTGTCTTGGTTCAGCGGGAAAGGAATCGCTGAAGGCACTCGGGGCTCAGCTCGGGGTGACGAAGCAGTAGATTAAGACTGACATTGCAATTCTGGCGACGGCGATGTCTGCCGGGGCTGGCTGCATGTAGTCCGAAGACCCCAAATGATCTCATTTGCGCAGGACAAGTTTCCGGTAAAGCCGCTCCCGCTCTCGGCTGCATAGACAGCCCGATCTTTTCTGAGGCACGCCCCGCCCCCTACTGCATTGCCGGACGGAGCGAAGACCGCAAAGCTCAAATTCCTGCGACTAGCCAACGACTCTCCCGGCGTCGTTTCGTACCGTCATTCATTTTCAAGATTTATCGCCAAAACTGGCGATTTGACTTGCCTTCACGGATATTTTCTGTATTCTAAATCATTAATTTGATTACACAAATACCTATGTTTCGTTCGGCAGCGGCGCAGCACGTTTGAATTATTCACATGTTCCGCCGTAACTGACGAGCGTGTCTCGGAGAAACTGCCGTGCCAAGGCCAATCTACTGCCGCGGGTCGTTCCTGATGAGACGCGGGACCCAAACCGCTTTTAC
>JBGQHN010000247.1:0-6911 GCA_041497975.1 Planctomycetia bacterium
CCAGCTCGATGAGCGTCCCGCGAGCGAGACAGGCGGCTATCCGCTCTATGAAGTGACAAGCTCGGGCATCGCCAACAGCAAGACAGAGGGCTTCGCCATTTTGGAGTTCGACACGACCGCGTCCGATCCAACGGTCCGCGTTAAAATCATTCACGGCGACGCCACGACGCGTCTGGACCGCACGCTCAAGCTGTCCCAGTTGCAGGTCCGCTAGCGCGCCACGAGCAGAGCGTTTGCGTGAATCTGCCACAGAGCGGCCGGATGATCCATTGCTGTAGGCAATCGCAAACGGTGTCCTTATAATCCCCGCTTCCGTCGGCGAGACGTTGGGCTCGCCGCGCGTCGGGTCTCGACAGAAAAAGAGTTTGCATGACCACACTGATCGAATGGGTCGAGTATTTGATTGGCCTGGCCCAGCCCGAAAATCTTCGCGCGCTGGTCAACCTGTCCGGACCGTGGTGGGTCAGCTACTTGATCCTGTTTGCCATCATCTTCAGCGAGACGGGCTTGTTGATTGGCTTTTTCCTGCCTGGCGATTCGCTGTTGTTCGCGGCCGGCTTGCTTTCGAGCCAGGATGTGTTCAACGTCGGGTTGTTGATCGTGGTTTTGAGCGTGGCGGGCATCGTGGGCGACGGCGTCAATTATTACCTCGGCTTGCAAATGGGCGATCACGTGTTTGAGCGGGGCCGGTTGCGGTTCGTCAAACACAGTCATCTGATGGCCGCCAAGGACTTCTATGAACGTCACGGCGGCAAGGCGATCATCCTGGCCCGCTTCGTGCCGCTGGTGCGCACGTTCACGCCTTTTGTCGCGGGTGTCGCGCGAATGGGTTATCGGCGGTTCGTCGTCTACAACATGCTGGGGGGGATCGGCTGGGTCACGTCCATGACGCTGTGCGGTTATTGGCTCGGGCAAATCGTGTGGATTCGCGATCATTTCGAACTGGTGGTCGTGGCGATCGTCCTGGTCAGCGTGCTGCCGGTCGTGATCGGGATGGCCAGGCACTGGCTCGAGACGCGCAATCGACCGAAGCGCGACGAGCTGAGCGTCGCGGCGCCGCTGGTCAACTCCAAGCGCGACTCCTGACGCGAAACGCTCGCCAGCGAGCTGGTCACTTGCTCGGCTTGGGAAAAACGTCCACGCGCCCAAGTTGCTGCTGGAAACCCAGCTGGCGTTCCAGTATCCTCTGACCATGATGTCGGTCGATCGCTCGAAGCCAGACCACGACGAAGTGAGAGCACGTGGCGAGAAAACTCTCGTCCGCGCAGCCGGCCGCGAGGCGGCGCTGGCGCTCTCGATATGGCTCGTGGCGATGCTGTATACCGTCATCTATTGCTACCTCAACGGCTACGGCCGCTCGGTCGAGAGCTTGACCTTTGTCTGGTGGTTTCCGGATTGGGTGTTCTGGGGCATCGTCTTGCCGTGGGGAATCTGCGTTCTGTTGTCCACGGTGTTCGCGCTGGCCGTGATGGGCGGCGAATCGCTGGGCGAAGAAATCGACGCTGACCCGGCTGCTTCCGTTCGCGCCGACGGCGAGGTGCGCCATGAATGACGTGGTCCCCTCGGTCGGCTTCGGCACGCTGGCGATGCTGCTGGTCGTGATGAGCGTTTCGGTCTGGCTCGGCACCCAGGCGCAAAAAGCCGTCGAAAAGGGCGGCTTCATCAAGGGTTATTTTCTCGGCAATCGAGGCTTGGGGGCCTGGGCCCTGGCGCTGACGGCGACCGTGCAAAGCGGCGGCACCTTCATGGGCTTTCCGTCGTTGGTCTATACGCACGGCTGGATCGTGGCGCTGTGGATCGCCAGTTACATGGTGGTGCCCATCACCGGGTTTGCCGTATTGGGAAAGCGCTTCGCGCAGCTTTCGCGGCGCACCGGCGCGATCACCGTGCCCGATTTGTTCGACAGCCGCTTCGGCGACCAGCGCGTGGGGCTCGTCGCTTCGATCTTCATCATGGCGTTCATGAGCTTTCTCATGATCGCGCAGTTCAAAGCCGGCGCGATCGTCATGAAGCTGGCCTGGCCGGGGACCGGCGTCCTGGCCTTGGCCGACGATGCCACGGCCGACGGCATCGATCGGGCCTATTTCCTCGGCCTGGCGATCTTTTCGCTCACGGTCGTGGGCTACACGCTCATCGGCGGCTTTCTGGCCTCGGTGTGGACCGACATGTTCCAAAGCGTGCTGATGGCCTTCGGCGTGGCCATTTTGTTTTTCATGGTCGTGCCCCTGGCCAGCCAGCAGGGCATGGACTCTCCCACGCTCGCGGCGGTAGCCGCCACCGGCCCCGGCTATGCCTTCGGTCCGGGATGGTCGCCGGAAGGCACGGCGCCTTTCTTGTTGCTGGGGACCGCGATCTCGTTCTTTTTCGTGTGGCCCATCGGCGGCATCGGCTCGCCGGCCAGCATGGTCCGGGTCATGGCCTGCAAGGACAACGCCACGATGCGCCGTTCGATTGTCCTGCTCTCGGTTTACAACGTGTTGATCTATATCCCTCTGATCGTGATTTGCATCTGCGGCCGCGCGCTGATGCCCTCGGTCGGCAGCCCCGACGAAATCATTCCGCGCCTGGCTATCTGGTCGACGCGCGAGTGGACCGGCGGATCGTTGATCAGCGGCCTGATCTTGTCGGCCCCCTTCGGCGCCGTGATGGCCACGGTCAGCACTTACCTGGTCGTGATCGCCTCGGGCGTGGTTCGCGATATCTATCAGCGGTTCCTGCGACCGCGAGCCCACGACGCCGAAATCCGCCGCGTGTCCCACGTCGTGATGATCGTCTTCGGGCTGATCGGCGTCGTGGCCAACATTCATCCGGTCGATTTTTTGCAGAAACTCGTCGTATTTAGCACCACGAGCACCGCCTCGACGTTTGTCGCGCCTGCATTGATGCTGGCATTTTGGCGCCGCGCTACGGCCGCCGGCGCGATCGCGGGCATGCTCGCCGGAGCGGCCACGATTCTCGCTCTGTTCTCCTGCGCACCGCTGCTGGAGAACAAGAGATTTTTCGATCCCTACGCGCTTTTTGGGCTGGATCCGATCATTTGGGGCCTGGCCGTGTCGGCCGTCGTCAGCGTGAGTGTGAGCCTGGTTACGTCGCCGCCGCCCGCCGCCCTGATATCGCGATTGTTCGACGACCCGCGCACCGAACCCCACCGGCCGGCTCCAGAGGCCATCCATTGAATCCATGGCTCCAAGGCTTTCGATGACCAGTAGTCTCAGCGAACCACGCGCATCCGATCCGCCCGAAGTCATCAGCCGAGGCGCGCAGTACATGGCGCTTACCGCGGCTTTTTTGGGCTGGATGTTCGATGGCTTGGAGATGGGGCTGTTTCCGCTCGTGGCCCGGCCGGCTTTGCGCGAATTGATGGGCGTCGAGGCCAGCTCGAACATTGGCGCCTGGATGGCCTGGATCACGGCCGGATTTCTCGTGGGCGCGGCGGCCGGCGGATTGCTCTTCGGCTGGCTGGGCGATCGCATCGGGCGCGTGCGGGCCATGGTTTGGAGCGTGTGCACCTACGCGATTTTTTCGGGCCTGTGCGGCCTGGCCGAGTCGCCGTTGCAAATTGCCGTGCTGCGATTCCTTGCCGCCTTGGGCATGGGCGGCGAATGGTCGTTGGGCGTGGCGCTGGTGATGGAAATCTGGCCTTCGAAGTCTCGCCCCATGCTGGCCGGCCTGATCGGCGCCGCCTCGAACGTCGGCTTTCTGTTGATTGCGCTGGTCGGACTCGTGATGGCGCAGTTCATCGGCGTCGCGGCCGATGCTTTGCGCGCGATCGGCTTGTCGGAAGATTGGGTGACGAAACTCATCGGGGCCGACAATTCCGGCTGGCGGCTATTGATGTTCGTGGGCGCGACCCCCGCCATACTGACCTTTTTCGTGCGCATGTTCGTCCCTGAATCCAAGCGCTGGCAACATGCATCGCAAGGCGCTCCCCCGGCCCGCATCCGCGAAATCTTTCAGCCCGGCTTGCTCCACAAGACGCTGCTTGGCACCGCGCTTGGCGGCATGGCCCTGATAGGCACCTGGGCATCGATCCAATGGGTCCAGCCATGGGCCAACAAAATGGCCATGGGCACCCCCAGCGCGCAGACCGCCGCGCCCTATACGCAGATCTGCTCGGCGCTGGGCGCTATTGTCGGCACGCTGGCGGCAGCCTATTTCGCCGAGTGGTTCAGCCGGCGCGTCTCCTATTTCGTGATGTGCCTTGGATCGCTCCTGGTCTGCGGATATTTGTTTCGCGCGCCGATGCAGTTCGATGGAGTTTTCCTGCTCTTAATCGGGCTGGCTGGCTGTCTGACGGCGAGCTTTTACGGCTGGCTGCCGTTGTACCTGCCCGAATTGTTTCCCACGCGGATTCGCGCTACCGGCCAGGGTTTTGCTTTCAATTTTGGCCGCGTGTTGGCTGCAATCGGGGCGCTCCAAAGTGGGCGACTGCTGGACTATTTCGACGAAGACTATGCCCGCATGTGCTCGATCATGAGCCTCGTCTACCTGGTCGGCATGGTCCTGATCTGGTTCTGTCCCGAAACCAAAGGCCAACCGCTGCCGGACTAGCAGGCCGTTGAAAAACGGGACTCTTCTGCGAGCCAGATCGTCCGAAACGCGTTGAAAGCCATGGCCGCGAGGTGCCTGTCCCGTTTTTCAACAAGTAGTCAGGCGGCGGCCGCTCGAGGGCGCAACAGCCATCGCCGGCGCGTTTTCGCTCGGGAATGGCACTGTTGACAAAGCCGTAAGTACCTGCCGCACTTGGAACTTGTGGCATTTGTCGAGCGACTGGATTCGCCTTTACCCTGGCGGGGGAGGCCGCTAGAATGCCCGCCGCTCGTGGGACCGCGCAGGATGCTTCGGCTCCGCGAGCCGCATGGCCACGCTTTATGACTTCAGGGAGGCAGCGCACAGTCCATGGAAGGACCACACCGGGCCGACCAGCTCTTTCTGGCCCGCCCCTTCGTGCTCGGAACGCGATTGATTCTGGCCTATCCGGTCGCCACGATCGCCATCGGAATCGGTCTGGCAGTGGTGGCCTGCTATCTGACCGCCACGCGCTTGGGCTATCAGACCAGCCGGATGGATCTGCTCAATCCCAAGAGCAGCTACAACCGGCTGTGGATTGAATACATCAAGGAATTCGGCGACGAAGACGACGCCGTGGTGGTCGTTGAGGGCGCGGGCCGCGAGCAAGTCGTGCCCGTGCTCGAGGAAATTTCGGCGGCGCTGGCGCGCGAGGACCGGTTGTTTCATGCCGTGCTCCACGAAGTGGACCTCGGCAAAATCCGCTCGAAGGGACTGCACTATCTTTCGCCGGACGAACTGTCGGGGCTCGACCAGTTCTTGAATGAGCTGGGGCCAATCTTGGGCGGAGATTGGTCGCCGTTGAACCTGGGCAACATGGCCTCTGGCATTTCCCGCCAGTTGGAGCAGTCGGGCGGCGGCGACGCTGCGCAAGCCGCCCTCGGGCGAGACAAGCTGCAACGACTCTCGGCCAGCCTGGCTGAATCGCTCGGCCAGCGTCGACGCTACCAGTCCCCCTGGCCCGAAATGCCCTCGTCGTTCGCCATCTTGAGCGAGTTGAACTCAGAATACTTACTCACCAAGCAAGGCCAGTTGGGCTTCGTCTTGTTGCGCTTGGCTCGCGGCGAGGACAGCTTCAACCACTGCACGGAAGCCGCCGACGCCCTGCGGGCGCTGATCGCGCAGGCGCAATCGCGGCACCCCGACACCACGATCGGGCTGACCGGCTTGCCGATCATGGAAAACGACGAGATGCGCTCCAGCCAAACCTCGATGTTTTGGGCCAGCCTGGTGTCGATGATCGGCGTGGGGCTGTTGTTCGTGGCCGGCTTCGGCGGCGCTCGACACGCGCTGTTGGCCAATCTCATTTTGCTGGTCGGCATGGCTTGGGCTTTCGGATACGTCACGTTGTCCGTCGGCCACTTGAACATTCTGAGCGTGTCGTTCACCGTCACGATGATCGGCATCGGCATCGACTACGGCGTGTACTACGTCGCTCGCTACTTGCAATTGCGCGGCGAGAACCGCGATTGCGAGGAGTCGTTGCTGGAAACTGCCCGCGGAGCCGGCCCGGCCATCACGACCGGCGCGATCACGACCTCCATTGCCTTCTTCGCCGCCGGGTTTACCAGCTTCAAGGGAGTCGCCGAATTGGGAATTATTGCCGGCGGCGGGCTGCTGTTGTGCGCGATTGCCGAGCTGACGATGCTGCCGGCCTGTATCTATCTGGTCGACCGCAGCGGCTGGGGCGTCCGCATGCCCAGGCCGCTGGGGGTTCACAGGTGGATTGCTCCATTTGCGAAGTTTCCGCGGCTGACGCTGGTCTCGACGCTCGTCTTCACGGCCGTCGCGTCGGTCGGCCTGAAGGAGTTGTGGTACGACAACAACCTGTTGAACATGCAGGCCGAGGGCCTGGAGAGCGTGGCCCTGGAAAGGAAACTCCTGGCCGAGTGCAACCAAAGCGTGTGGTACGCGTTGTCGATCGCGGACAGCCGCGAAGAACTGCTGGCCCGCAAAGCCCAGTTCCTGCAACTCGGATCCGTCGAGCGGACGGAGGAAATCGTTTCGTTGCTGCCGGTCGACCTCGAGGTCAAGAAACCGATCATCGAACGTATTCAGCAGCGGCTGGCTTCGCTGCCCGAACGTCCGCCGTTGATCGCCATCGATCGTCCGGAGAAACTGGGCCAGATTCTGGCGACCATCCAAGACCTTGTGGCGCGCGTCAGACTCGACGATAAGTGCTCGCGGCAATTGGAGGTCGTTCGCGACTTGTTGCGGCGCATGCCGTTGTCGGACTGCTATGCCCAGCTCTCGCGCTTTCAGCAGGAAATGGCCGGCGACTTGTTGAGCCGCTTGCACATTCTCAAGAGCATCGCCAATCCCGAACCGCCCCAGCTCGCCGA
>JBGQHN010000248.1:0-6883 GCA_041497975.1 Planctomycetia bacterium
ATTTCCCGATCCCCCGGCGTTCGACTACAATGGCCGCGGCCCCGCCAAGAGACCCTGCCATGCCCTCGCCGCAACCGTTTTCCGCCCGAGATATCGCAGCACGCCCGCTGGGCCGGCGGGAATTCCTGCGCTGCGGCATTGCCGGATTGACAAGCTTGAGCCTCAGCGGCCTGCTCAAGCTGCGGGCCCGGGCCGCGGAAACGCCGCGCCGCGAGCGCACGGCGCTCGTTGTCGTGTGGCTGCACGGCGGGGCATCGCACCTGGAAACGTACGATCCCAAAGGCGAGGCCCCGGACGAAATTCGCGGGCCGTACCGGCCGATCACCACCAAAGTGCCCGGCTTGCAGCTCTGCGAATTGCTGCCGCGCCACGCGCGCATCGCCGATCGCTTCAATATTTTGCGATCGATGGTTCACACGGGCTTTTGCCATCAGCAGGGCGTGCAGCAGTTGTTTACCGGCCACCCGGTGCGCGAGATGC
Source organism: Planctomycetia bacterium (assembly GCA_041497975.1). Taxonomy (GTDB): domain Bacteria; phylum Planctomycetota; class Planctomycetia; order Pirellulales; family PALSA-1355; genus PALSA-1355. The sequence continues at coordinate 481 of JBGQHN010000248.1, forward strand.
GCAACAAGCCCGACCATCCCGATTGTTTTTCGGTCGCTAGTCACATGCGGCGCGACGCGCGCGGGGTGCTTCCCAACTATGTCGGCGTGCCCGGGGTGCCCTATATCGGGCCGGCGTACTTGGGCATGAACTACGAACCGTTCTCGATCGGCGGAAATCCGAACGCGCCCGACTTTCACGTGCCCAACGTTTCCCTGCCCGCCGTTGACCAGACGACGCGATTGCAAGGCCGCCTGGGTTTGCGGCGGCAATTCGATCGACTCCACGGTGCGCTCGACCTGAAGGGCAACATGGGCGCGCTCGACACGTTCGAACTGCAAGCCTGGAACATGCTCACCTCGCCCGACGCGCGGCGGGCGTTCGATCTGAGCCAGGAAGATCCCCGCCTGCGCGATCGTTACGGCAGGACCAGTTGGGGCCAGCAATGCCTGATGGCTCGCCGCCTGGTCGAAGCGGGCGTCGACCTGGTAACGACGTCGCTGGCTGGCCCCGAGGCGGGTCCGGTGCACAACTGGGACGACCACGCCGTCAACCATCACGTGTTCAACGTCATGCGCGAGCGGGCTGGTAACTTCGACCAGGCCGTTACGGCGCTAGTCGAAGATATCTACGAGCGCGGGCTTGACCGGCGGGTGATGGTCGTGGTGACGGGCGAGTTCGGGCGCACGCCCAAAATCAATTACGTCAATGGCCGGCCCGGCCGCGACCACTGGCCCAACGCGACCTCGATGCTGTTCGCCGGAGGCGGCATGCGCACCGGCCAGGTGATCGGCGCCACGGATCGCAACGGCGCCGAGGTGATCGAGCGGCGGGTCGGCGTGACGGATTTTCTGGCGACCATCTATCGCCACTTGGGCATCAAGACGGCCGGTCTCGAATTCCAGGATTTTTCCGGCCGGCCGATACCCATACCCGCCGATGGCACGCCGATCAGCGAATTGACAAGCGCGTAACCCGCGGTTTTGTCCGAGGCGACGACCGCTCGCGCACGCCGGGTGCCGCCGAGGCGCTTCCGCATGGGCTACTCATCCCGCGTCGGTCCGACTATTCTTGAGAGCAGCAGCCTCTGCCGGAGTGTTCCATGAATCTTATCGTCCTGGCCCTGCGTCGTCCGATCACCGTCATGGTGGCCATCGTGGCGATTGCGATCGGCTGTTTCCTGGCTGTGCGGCGGATGGACGTCGACGTTTTTCCGGCGCTCAATCTGCCGGTAATTTACGTGGCCCAGCCGTACGGCGGCATGGACCCGGCGCAGATGGAAGGGCTGCTCACGAACTACTACGAGTACCACTTCCTGTATATCAGCGGCATTCATCACGTAGAGAGCAAGAACATCCAAGGCATGGCGCTGATGAGGCTGTTCTTCCATCCCGGGACGGACATGTCTCAGGCGATGGCCGAAACGATCAATTACGTCAATCGTTCGCAGGCGTTCATGCCGCCCGGCACGGTCTCACCCTTCGTAATGCGATTCGATACCGGCAGCGTGCCGGTGGGATATCTGGTGCTCTCGAGTGAGACGCGCACGCTGGCCGAAATCCAGGACTTGGCCCTGTTCCGCGTGCGGCCGATGTTCGCTACGCTGCCCGGCGTTTCGGCGCCGCCGCCGTTCGGCGGCAGCCAGCGCACGGTAGTCATCAGCGTCGACCCCGACCGGCTGCGAGCCTATCACATCTCGCCTGAAGACGTGATCGCGGCCGTTTCGTCCGGCAATACGGTCAGTCCCTCGGGCAACGTGCACATCGACGATATGTATCCGATCGTGCCGCTCAATTCGATGGTCGGCCGCGTGGAGGAGCTGGGCGATATTCCCATGCACGTCGGCAGCGGTCCGGTCATTTACCTGCGCGACCTGGCCACGATTCAAGACAGCTCCGACATTCCCACGGGTTATGCCCTGGTGAACGGGCGCCGGGCCATTTACCTGTTGTGCACCAAGCGGGCCGATGCCTCGACGCTGAGCGTCGTCAATGAAGTCAAACGCAACCTGCCGAAAATGCAGGCCGTGCTGCCCGAAGATATCCACGTCAGCTTCGAATTCGATCAATCTCCGTACGTGACGCGCGCTATTCGCGGACTGGCACTGGAGGGGTTGCTCGGCGCGGGATTGACCGGGTTGATGGTGCTCTTGTTTTTGCGCGACTGGCGAAGCGTGCTGGTGGTCGTCCTGAATATCCCGCTGGCCTTGATGGCGGCCGTGATCGGTCTGTGGCTGTCGGGCAATTCGATCAACCTGATGACGCTCGGCGGCCTGGCCCTGTCCATCGGGATTCTGGTCGATGAAGCCACGGTGGAAGTCGAGAACATTCACACGCAGTTCGTGCACACGCCACACATCGCGCGGGCGGTGCGGCTGGGCAATGCGCAGACGGCCGTTCCGCGTCTGCTGGCGATGCTCTGCATTTTGGCCGTGTTCTTGCCGTCGTTGTTCATGGAAGGCGCGGCCCGCTCGCTGTTCGTGCCGCTGTCGCTGGCCGTGGGGTTTTCGATGTTGGCATCCTACATTCTTTCCAGCACCTTTGTGCCCGTCGTGTCCACCTGGCTCTTGCGTCATGCACATCCGAGGGAGTCGAAGACCGTGGACTGGATGCGCGCCAGATTCCGCGGGGCGCTCGGCAAGCTGTTGGCGAAGCGACTGTTTTTGGTGCCGGCCTATCTGGCCGCTTGCGCGGCGATCGTGTTGTTCATCGGCGGGCGGTTGGGAAGGGAGATCTTTCCGCTCGTGGACGCGGGCGAATTTCGGCTGCGATTGCGAGCACCCGACGGCACCCACTTCGAACGCACGGAACAGTTGGCGCTCGACGTATTGAAAATCATCCAGGAAAAAGTCGGGCCGCAAAACATCGCGATCACGCTGGGATACGTGGGCACCATTCCCTCGACGTATCCGATCAACGCCGTGTTCCAGTGGATGCGCGGACCCGAGGAAGCACTGTTGCGCGTGGCGCTCAAGCCGGGCAGCGGGATCAGCGTCGAAGAACTCAAGGAGGATTTGCGCCACGATCTGGCCGCGCGGATGCCCCACTTGCGCTTTTCGTTCGAGCCGGCCGATATTATCAACGAGGTCATGAGCTTCGGTTCCGCCACTCCCATTGACGTGGCGGTCAGCGGACCCAATCTGGCGGAGAACCGCGCGTATGCGGAGAAGCTTCGTTCTCAGATGGCCGACATCGGATCGCTGCGTGATTTGCAATTTGGCCAGTCTCTCGATTATCCGACCGTCGAAGTGCGGATGGATCGTGAGAAGGCCGGGTTGAGCGGCGTCGTGCCGGCTGAAGTCGCGCGTTCTTTGGTGGCGGCGACGTCGTCATCGCGATTTGTTGCGCCGAATTTCTGGCCCGATGCGAAGACGGGTATTGGCTACCAGGTGCAGGTGCAGATTCCTCAAGCCCAGACGAAAAGCATTCCCGACTTGCAAACCATTCCGCTCAAGCGCGCCGGCGGCAAGGACCTGTTGTTGCAAGACGTCGCCGACCTCAAGGCGGGCACGATGCCCGGCGAGTTTGATCGCTACAACATGCGTCGACAAATCAGCCTCGCCGCGAATATCTACGGCGAAGACTTGGGACGCGCGAGCGGCCAGCTTTCACGCGCCATCGAGCGGGCCGGCGCACTTCCCCAGGGTGCCAATGTGGACGTTCGCGGCCAGATTCCGCCCATGCAACAGCTGTTTCAGGGCCTGGGCCTGGGCCTGGGGCTGGCGGTGGTTGTCATCTTCCTGCTCTTGTCGGCGAACTTTCAATCGTTGCGCCTGGCCTTGGTGACCGTATCGACCGTGCCTGCCGTCATCGCCGGAGTTTGCTTGGCATTGTTCGTGACGCGCACCACGCTGAACATCCAGTCGTTCATTGGCGCGATCATGGCGGTCGGCGTGGCCATGGCCAACGGCATTCTGCTGGTAACCTTCGCCGAGCATCGTCGTCATCAGGGCGGCACGGCCCTGGAAGCGGCGCTCGAGGGGGCCGGTAGCCGCGTGCGTCCGATTCTGATGACCAGCCTGGCCATGGTCGCCGGCATGGTTCCCCTGGCCTTGGCCTTAGGGGAAGGAAGCGAGCAAAGCGCGCCGCTAGGGTGGGCGGTCATCGGCGGCCTTGTGGCGGCAACGTTTGCCACCTTGTTCGTTCTGCCCTGCGTGTTTGCGCTGGTTCAGCGCCGCGCCGGCACCCGCTCGGCTTCGCTCGATCCCGACGACCCCCAGAGCAGCTATTACCTGGCCGACGCGGCTGCGCCGGGCCATGCCGCTGGAGGAAGCGTATGAACTCGCGTCATTTGTGTCCCGCGGTTTGCGGCACGCTCTTCGTCTTGGCAACGATGGCCGCGATTGGTTGCCGCGACAAGCCGGCAACGCCGCCATCGCCCACTGCATCGGCCCCCGCGCGAGTGACTGTTGCCAAACCCGTTCGCAAGACCCTCCGCCGCGCAATTACCCAGCCGGGCCAAATCGAGGCCTTCGACCAAGCCCGGCTGTACGCCAAGATTCCGGCCTACGTGGACAAGTACCTGGTCGATATCGGCGATCGGGTGCGGGGTCCGCGATTTGGCTCCGACGGAGAAATGATCCAGCGCGGGCAATTGCTGGCCGAACTGTCGGCGCCCGAGATGGAGCGCGAGCTCGAGCAGAAACAAGCCCTCGTGGCCCAAGCGGCGGCCGACGTCGAACAATCGCAGGCCGCGATCAAGGTTGCCCAGGCCGACACGCGAAGCGCCGAAGCACGGCTGAAAGAAGCGATGGCCGCGACCGAGCGGTATGAGGCCGAGTATCAGCGTTGGACTTCCGAATACGACCGCATCGTGCAGTTGGTATCCAAGTCGGCCGTCACGCAAAAGCTGGCCGATGAAACGAAGTCGCAAAAGCTCGCGGCCGATGCCGCCCGAAAAGAATCTCTGGCCAAGATCGAGTCGGCGCGGTCGATGGTGGCGGCTAGCCAGGCCCAAGCCGAAAAGACGATGGCTGATGAAGCGGCGGCTCGCGCGCGACGCAATGTGGCCGAGGCTGCCCACGCCCACACCGCGGCCCTGCTGGACTATTTGAAGATCGAAGCGCCATTCGACGGCACCGTCTGGGAGCGCAACGCCGACATCGGTTACTTCGCCCAGGGTGGCGGCGGCAACCAGGAAAAACCGTTGTTCACGATCGTTCGCACCGATCCGGTGCGGGTCTTCGTCGACTTGCCCGAAATCGACGCCGTGTTGGCCGATGCCGGCGATCGAGCCGTGGTGCGCGTGCAGTCCCTACCGGGCGAAGATTTTACCGGCACGGTGACGCGCACGTCCTGGGCACTCGATCCCTCGACGCGCACCCTGCACACCGAGGTCGACGTTCCCAACGCAGATGGCAGGCTGCGGCCCGGAATGTACGCGCAGGTGACAATCGATCTGGCGGAAAAGCCGGAAGCTTGCACCGTAAATATTGGCGCGGTCGTAAGCCAGGAGAACCGCTTGTGGTGCTTCGTCGTGGAGAATGGCAAAGCCGTGCGAAAGCCGGTTACGGTGGGCCTGAAAAGCGGGAACGAAGTCGAAATCGCCTCAGGCCTGACTGGCGACGAGCTGGTCATCCAGAGCAAAAGTGCTAGCTTGACCGATGGCCAGGCGGTCGAAACAGTCGACGCCGCGCGCCCAAAATAACCGCCAATCATTGCCCATCCGGCAGACTCGCCCCCTTTCGTTAAACTCGCCGGCCGGCGGTGCCCGATTGCCAATTAAGGGGCCATGCGGACGCTAGCAATGCGCTTGGGATCCGCACACTTCGAGGGCGGTTCGCTCGGGAATTCTCGTTCACGGAAGAATGCGCACGATGCTGCACGTTCGGTGTTGGATCATCTCGGCCGGCCTGGTGATCGTCGGATCGCTTGCCGAGCGCGCCGCAGGGGCAGAGCCCCCGGCGACCAGCGCGCAAGGACCGCAGCTCATCCGAGCAGCGCGGCCGCCGAATATCCTTCCTCCCAGGCCCAGCAACCCTGGCCGCTTGCAAAGACTGCCCCCGGTCGAACAGCCAGTGCAAGCGGTCCAGTTCGTCGAAGGGCCTCGTGAGCGGGCCGCTGGAGCGACGCGGGCCGTCGCTCATCAACCGGCGCCCCCGAGCGCGCGCAGGCCGGAGGAAGTGTTCGCCGAGAAGGACGATACCCACAACCGATTTGGCATCGACTTGGCCACCGCCTTGCGTCTGGCGGACGCGGACAACTTGCAAGTGGCCTTTGCGCGCGAGCAGGTCAACCAGGCGCTGGCCCGCGTTGACCAGGCCAACGCCCTATGGCTCCCGTCGGTGCGAGGCGGAGTCAACTACAACCGACACGAAGGCGCCATTCAACGGGTGGAAGGCGCTCAGATCATCAATAGCCGCGGGGCGTTTTACGCGGGCTTGGGGGCCGGCGGATATGGGGCCGGCTCGCCGCCGATCCCCGGG
>JBGQHN010000249.1:0-6853 GCA_041497975.1 Planctomycetia bacterium
AGTACATCACCAAGAATGTTGCCAAGAAGCACAACAAAACGGTGACCTTCATGCCCAAGCCGTTATTTGGCGACAACGGGTCGGGCATGCACACGCACATTTCGCTGTGGAAGGGAGGCAATCCGCTGTTTGCCGGCAGCGGCTACGCGGGACTCAGCGAGATGGCGTTGCACGCCATCGGCGGCCTGTTGAGGCACGCTCCGTCGATTCTCGCCTTCGCCTGCCCGACGACCAATAGCTACAAGCGACTGGTGCCGGGCTACGAAGCGCCGGTGAACCTGGCCTACTCGCAGCGCAACCGCTCGGCCTGTTGCCGCATTCCGATGTACAGCCCCAGCCCCAAGGCCAAGCGCGTCGAGTTCCGCTGCCCCGATCCTAGCTGCAATCCGTACCTGGCCTTCTCGGCCATGTTGATGGCGGTCATCGACGGCATTCAGAACAAGATCAACCCCGGCGAACCGCTGGACAAGGACATCTACGACCTGGCGCCGGAAGAGCTGGCTGAAGTGCCCAAGACGCCAGGCTCGCTCGACGAAGCGCTGGCGGCCTTGCGGCGCGATCACGATTTCATGCTGCGGGGCGACGTGTTCACGCCCGACGTGATCGACACCTGGATCTGGTACAAGACGGAAAAGGAAGTCGACGCAATGCGATTGCGGCCTCATCCCTATGAGTTCTGCCTGTACTACGACATGTAAGAAGCCGCTGACGTCATGGCACAGCGACGCTCCCGAAACGCGCGTGCATTTCGCGCATCGCGCTGACTTGCACTGCCGAGTTCCATTCCATTGATTGCGGAAAACCGTATGGCCGTGACCGGCGCGACTCTCAAGCAATTGGCCCAATTCGACACGCCCACTATTTGCAACGTCATCGAGCTGTTCGACGTTCGGCCGCGATATGCCGGATTCATGAACGCTCAGATCAAGGCGAATTTTCCGGAAATGCCGCCCATGGTCGGATTTGCCAGCACGGCCTCGTTTCGTTCCGGCGCGTTTCCCGGCGCGGGCGATGCTTATGGGACGTTGGAGCGGCAGGTCGAAGGATTCGCCGAGCTGCCCGGGCCTGCCGTGGTCGTGTTTCAGGACTTGGACGATCCGCCGGTGGGCGCGACTTTTGGCGAAGTCATGTGCTCGACCTACAAGGGATTTGGCTCGGTGGGCCTGATCACCTCAGGCGGCGGGCGCGACCTGCTGCAAGTCAAGGCCCTGGGCTATCCGGTGTTCACTGGCTCGACGATTTGCTCGCACGCCTGCTGCCACATCCTGCACATTGGCATGCCGATTCGCGTTGGCGGCCTGGTGGTCGATCCCGGCGACTTGCTGCACGGTGACGCCAACGGAGTGACGAACATTCCCATCACCATAGCCGCCGACGTGGCCGACATTGCCCAGGAGTTTGTCGATGCCGAAAAGATCGTTCTCGACTATGTCAACGGCGGCGGCAAGAAAACTCCCGCCGGACTAACTGCGGCCCGCAAGGAATATGGGGCGGTCGTGGCGAAGCTTGTTGCCAGAGTGAAGAAGAAGGCTTGAGGCCGATCCAATCACGCGCGGCAATTATACCCTCCGGCCTCCGGCCTCCAGCCTATTGCAGCACTTCCGCAATCCGCTCGCGCGTCACCGGTTCGATCAGGCCTCGCTCGCAGATAATCGCGCGGATCAGCCGCGCGGGGGTCACGTCGAAGGCAGGGTTGTAGACGTCGATTCCGTCGGGCGCGGTCTGTCGGCCAAAGCCGTGCGTGATCTCGCGAGGATCGCGCTGCTCGATCGGGATTTGCGACCCGTCGGCAATCGCGAGGTCGAACGTGCTGGTGGGCGCGGCGACGTAGAACGGAATATCGTGGGCCAGGGCCAAGAGTGCCAAGCCGTACGTTCCGATCTTGTTGGCCGTGTCGCCGTTGGCCGCGATTCGATCGGCGCCGGTTACGACCGCTTGCACGCGGCCTTCGCGCATCACTTGGGCCGCCATCGAGTCGCAAATCAGCGTAACGTCGATGCCCCGCTCGCGCAGCTCCCAGGCCGTCAAGCGCGCGCCTTGCAACAGCGGCCGCGTCTCGCCAGCGTAGACGCGCACGTGCTTGCCCGATTCGTGGGCGGCAAAGATCACGGCCAGGGCCGTTCCATAGTCGGCCGTGGCCAATCCGCCGGCGTTGCAATGAGTGAGCACTCCCTGGCCATCGGACAAGAGCGCGGCCCCGAGTTGGCCAATCGTGCGGCACACCGAGCGGTCCTCGTCTTCGATCGCGCGGGCCTCGGCCACGAGCACTTTCAGAATTTCTCGCCCAGACATCTTGCCGCGGAGCGCCGCCGCGCGCGACTTCATTCGCTCCAAGGCCCAAAACAGATTCACGGCCGTTGGCCGACTGCCGGCTAACTCTTCGACGACGAGGTTCAGGTGAGAGAAGAATCTCGGTTCGTCCTGGTCCGCGACCTGTTGCAGGCCCAGGCACACGCCGTACGCGGCGGCGATGCCGATCGCCGGAGCCCCGCGGACGCGCAAGGATCGAATTGCCTCCCAAACCGCTTGCGCGTCGCGACATTCGACGTATTTCAATTCCACGGGCAACAGCGTCTGATCGAGCAGCTTCAGATAGCCGTCGTTGCCGCCGACCCACGCCAAGGTCGAGTGCGCATGCGCCTCAGGAGTGGCCATGAAGTGTTGCCTTTAGACGTCGAACCGCCGATTGCACGGCAGGCCAAATGTCCGCGCCACGGCCAGGTTGGTGATTTCCCCGCCCATGATATTGATGCTGCGAGCCACGGGCCGCAATTCGGCGGCGGCCTTTTCGATTCCCAGATTGGCGATAGCCAAGGCCCAGGGCAGCGTGACGTTGCAGAGGGCATACGTGCTGGTGCGGCCCACGGCGCCGGGCATGTTCGTGACGCAATAGTGCAGCACTTCATCGACGATAAACGTCGGCTCGCTGTGCGTGGTCGGACGGCTGGTTTCCACGCAGCCCCCTTGATCGATCGCCACGTCGATAATCACACTGCCGGGCTTCATCAAAGCCAGGTCTGCGCGCTCGATCAATCGCGGCGCTTTCGCGCCGGGAATCAGCACGGCGCCGATGACCAGGTCAGCCCGAGCCAGTTGCTCGCGAATCGTGTGGCGATCGCTGAACAGGGTATCGACGTTGGCCGGCATGATATCGTCGAGGTAACGCAAGCGGTCCATGTTGATATCCAACAGACCGATGTCGGCACCGAATCCGGCGGCCACTTTGGCGGCGTTGGCGCCGACGATGCCGCCGCCCAAGATCGTGATGTGAGCCGGCGCGACGCCAGGCACTCCGCCCAGCAGGATGCCACGGCCCATCTGTGGGCGTTCCAGGTACTTGGCGCCTTCTTGAATGCTCATGCGGCCGGCGACTTCGCTCATGGGCGTCAACAGTGGCAGCCGCCCCTGATCGTCGCGCAACGTTTCGTAGGCGGCCGCGGTCGCGCCCGATTTCAACACGGCTTCGGTCAGTTGCCTGTCGGCGGCGAAATGGAAATACGTGAAAATCACTTGTCCGGCCCGCATGAGCGGCCACTCAGCGGGCAGGGGTTCCTTGACTTTGAGAATCATCTCGGCCCGGCCGAACACTTCCTGGGATGAAGCGACCAGCTCGGCGCCGTTTTTTTCATAAGCCGGGTCGGTCAAGCCCGAGCCTAACCCGGCCCCCGCTTCGAGCAGGACCTGATGGCCCGCTCGAACCAGCTCTTCGACGCCGACCGGCAGAATGGCGACGCGGTATTCGTCGCGCTTGATTTCCTTGGGAATGCCGACAATCACGCGCTTGAGACCTCGCAGGGGGGAGCGTGCCGGGTTGGGGCCGCATTCAGTACTTCAAAATGCACCACAGGGCGCGAACACCGTCACGCCAGCCGATCTTCTTGCCCTGGGCGTAGGTCCGGCCCGAATAGCTGATCGGCCGCTCATAGATGCGCACGCCGGGGATGCGGGCGACCTTCGCCGTCAGTTCCGGCTCGATGCCGAACCGCTTTTCCTGCAGGGTGGGCGCGATCTGGGCGATAATCTCGCGGCGGAACATCTTGTAGCAGGTTTCGATGTCCGACAGGTTGAGATTCGTGAACACGTTCGAAACGAGCGTGAGGAACTTGTTGCCGGCCGAGTGCCAGAAATAGAGCACGCGGTGGCTGTCGCCGATGAAGCGGCTGCCGTAGACGACGTCGGCCTGGTTCTCGACGATCGGCTGCAGCAATCGGGAGTAATCGGCGGGGTCGTATTCCAGGTCCGCGTCCTGCACGACGACGACGTCGCCGCGCGCTTGGGCAAAGCCGTTTTTGAGGGCGGCGCCTTTGCCCTGGTTCGTGTCGTGCAACACGATGCGGATGTCGCTCTGGCCGCGATATTTTTCCAACGCCTCACGCGTGCCGTCGGTGCTGCCGTCGTCGACCAGGATCAGCTCGCAGCGAATGCCGCAGCCGCGCACGCGGTGGATGACTTCGTCGATGGTTCGAACCTCGTTGAAGACAGGAATCACGACCGACAACAGGAAATCGTCGCTCAGCCGGTAAATGCCCAGGCGGCGACAGACGGCCGGCCCCAGCAAATGCTGCAAAAAGTCGATTGCGTCCGGTGCTTCTGTACCCGCTAGCGCGCCGGATTCTTGCTGCCACTGCAAGAAGGATTCTCGCAGTTGCGAAAGCTCGGGCAGGGATGCATCGTCTTTATTCACCGAAATTTTCCGCGGCGTGTGCGGTTCCCCAGGAGCGAACCTTCATCCTAAGCGACGTCTCGCGGCGCCATCAAGTACTACGGCCGCGGCAGTGTCGCGATTTTGCGGCTCAAATGGCGAGCGCCGTTGTTGTGTCGCTCGAGGTGCGCATGGCAGGCAGTGTTTTTCGAGCTATTCTCGCGTGCCTGACCCGCGAGTCGCTGGCAAGCGCGTCGCTCAAGGTCGAAATTGTGAATGCTGGCATGCGAAAAATGGCACCAGGGAGGCGACTTTGTGAACGGTTGGGCTGAAAATTGCAAGAGCATTTTGCCTTCAAAAAAAATCGCGCGGAATGTTGCTTGACATTTCGCGCGGCGGTCGCAAAATGTGCTCTGACTGAGCGTGGTCATGAAACGGAATCGATTGACACCAAGTTCTTGGTGTTGTGGCTGACCTTTGAGGAGTGCCGGTCCGAGGGTTGGCGGTATATTGCGGGGTCGCGTCAACGCGCAGTGGCGATTTAGCGCTGCGCGTCCGCGAGTTCGTGAGTGCTATCGCGGCCGAGGGACATGCGTGCCGCGTTGGCAGTGAAGCGTGTGCGCGAGAATTCGCCCGTTAACAATGCAGCTTGGGGGGCGGCGACTGAACGGATCGAAAGTCGACGGCCCTGGTCGTGGCTCGGATGCCCCCCCTAGGTTTTCTCGTCTACAGCATACACCAACCCCTTCGTTCGAAGTGGGCCCGAATATTCGCTTCGTGCCAGTTGCCCGCTAAAATGCCGATAGCCGTCGCGCGGCGGGGGCTGCGCGTCATTCGCTACCGCCGCTCGGCGGCTGGCGCACGGGTTCGACAATGGGCGCCACCTTCGCGCGGCCGCGAATCACTCGTCACGCGAAACACGACCGCCAGGACCAGGCTCGCCGCGGACGCAGACCACGTCAAAAACTCTCGCGAACAACACATGCCGCGCTCGCTTGTTGCCTTGGGAGCCAATTTGGGCGATCGGGAGCAAACCCTGAATGCCGCCGTCGAACGGCTCGGCGCGCATCGGCAAATCTCCCGTCTGACGCACAGCCGGTGGCACGAAACAACACCCATTGGCGGGCCAGCCGACCAGGGGCCTTTTCTCAACGCGGCGGTGTGCTTCGAAACCACGCTGGCCTGCGATGAACTGCACGCCGAGCTGTTGCGAATCGAAGCGTCGCTAGGCCGCAGGCGCTTCGAGCGCTGGGAGGCGCGCGCGATCGACCTTGATTTGTTGCTCTATGGCGAGGACGTAATCAGCACGCCGACACTCGTTGTGCCTCACCCGCGGATGGCCTTTCGCCGGTTCGTGTTGGAAGCGGCCGTCGAGGTAGGCGCCGACATGACGCACCCGACGATTGGCTGGACCATGCGGCAATTGCTTGACCATTTGGATTCAGCCGCGGCATACGTAGCGCTACTGGGGCTGCCGGGCAGCGGCAAGACGACCTTGGCTCAGCGGCTGGCCGAGGCCGTTGGCGGCCGTTTTATCGCCCATCCCGCGGCTGATTTTAGCTTGCACGGCACCTCTGATTCGCCTAGTCAGAGTTTCGCGCGACAGATACAATTCCTCGACCGTACGGCCAGCCTGCTCGACAGCCAACATTGGCCCGAGCCGGACACGCTGGCGATGAGCGATTTTTATTTTGACCAGTGCCTGGCCTTCGCCCGGGCTGAGCTGGACGAGAGCCGGTACGAAGCGTTCCATGCGGCCTGGTCCGCGGCGCGCGGGCGAGTGAAATCGCCGAAGCTATTGGTTGTGCTCGACGCGCCACCGGTCGATGCCTGGCCCCCGGGCAGCGAGCCGGACCTATCCTCCACCGGGATTTCGCAGGAGCTGCGGCTGCGCTACGAGCTGTATCGGCTGGCCGCGCGGAGGGGACTGGGACCCGTTTTGTACGCGGGCCGCGGCAATCAAATGACACAGTTCAACGAGATAACAGCGGCCGTCGCCGCCATGCAATAGGCATCCGCCGGGGGGCATGGTTGCGAGTTCGTCGAGCCGCCGCGCTTTGAGATACGCATGAAAACCGCACGATCTGACGCCCGAGCGCGCTTGATCGAAACCGCCGCCACATTGCGCGGCGAAGTCGAGGTCGCGCGCGGCGAAAAAAAAACGATCGGGCTGGTGCCGACGATGGGGGCGTTGCACGCGGGCCACGTGAG
>JBGQHN010000250.1:0-6843 GCA_041497975.1 Planctomycetia bacterium
CTTCCGATACGATCTTGCAGCGATCCGCCGCCGCGCGCCAACACCAGCAGCCGCGAATCGGGGACACGCTCCAGGATCTCCAGCCACGTGTCGACCACCCGCGGGCCCACTTTCGCGAAGTTGTTAAACGACCCAAAGGTAATCCGTCCGGTCTCGCGGGCCGGCAAGGGAGTGATCGGCGGCGAGTCGTCGGAGGGCCGGTAACAAAAAAATGAGCGCGGCAGACGGACGAGCTCTTCGGTGTAATAGGCATCGGTCACTCCGGGCGGATCGGCCCACGCGTCGGTCAGGCGATAGTCCATGGCCGACATGCCCGTCGTGTTTTGATACCCGATGTAGGTTACTTGGATCGGCGCGGGTTTGCGGGCAAAGACCAGCAGGCGGTTTCCGGCAATGTGACCGGTCAAATCCACCAGAATATCGATCGCGTCGGCGCGCACGCGGTCGGCCAGTTGCTGGTCGGAATCGTACGCCACGTCGCGCCAATTGTCCGCGGCCCGCCGCAAACGCTCGGTGGCCGCGTCGGCGGTTGTCACGTCGCTGTAACAGAAAATCTCAAACTCGCGATGATCGTGGGCGGCGATCAGGGGCTCCGTAAAAAAATTCACCGCGTGTTCGCGAAAGTTGGGCGAAACGTAGCCGACGCGCAGCCGGCGCCGGGGCGAGCGATCGTTAGTGTGCGGCGCGGCCAGCGCTGTAAGCGGCTCGGCGTGCCGCCTGGCCCATTCCAGATGTTCGGCGAAGATCGTGGGCGGATCGAAGGCCGGATTGAAGTTCAGCTTGTAGAGCAGGTTGGTGTACCCTTCGACGCCCTCGGGCCGCAAATCGACCGATTTTCGCGCGTACTCAACGGCCTCGTCGAGCCGCCCCAAGGTCTGCATCGCCGTCGCCAGGTTGGCAAACAGCGCGGCGCCGGTCGGATCCTGCTCGATGCCCTTGCGGCAGCATTCGATCGCCAGATCGCTCTGGTCGACGTCGTTGAAGAGTACCGCCAAATTGTTGTAGGCCTCGGGAAAATTTGGCTGCAGTCGCAAGGCGGCGTTGTAACCCGCAATCGCCTCGGCGGTCATCCGTTTCACCCGATACGCGTTCGCCCGATTCAGATGCGCCGAGGCGATCGTGGGGTCGAGCTGAATGGCGCGCTCATAGAGCTGCAACGATTCATCCATTCGGCCCTGGTGCTGCAGTACATTGCCCAGACTGGTGAGAGCCTTGACGTCGTCGGGCTTTATCCGCAACGCTTCTTTGTACTCCGAACCGGCGCCCGCCCAGTCTTCGCGCGCGTGCAGCGTGGCGCCGAGATTGAAGTGGGCATCGAACGAATCTGGATCGACGCGTAGCGCCTCCCGAAAACTGGCAATCGCTTCGTCAAACCGCTCGAGCTCCTTGAGCGCCGCGCCGAGATTGTTATGTGCCAGCGCCGACCGGGGATCGATAGCCAGCGCCCGGCGATAACATGCGATCGCCTCGTCAAATTGCTGCTGCGCCTGGTGCACGGTCCCCAGGTTCACGTGCGCCTCGCCGTTGCGCGGGGCCAGTTCCAAAGCTCGGCGGTAACACTGCGCCGCTTGCGCCAGGTCGCCGTTCTCTTTGAAGGCCGTGCCCAGGTTGTTGCAGGCTTCGACGTAGTCCGGCTTGAAACGTAGCGCATGCTGATACTCGGCGATGGCCTCGGCCCGCTCGCCTTGTGCCTGCAAAACGGTTCCCAGATTATTGTGGGCCTCCGCGAAGTCGGGGCGCACGCGTATCGCCTGCCTGTACGCGGCCAGGGCCTCCGTGATCCGGCCGCTGGCGCGAAATAGGTTGCCCAAACTGTTGTGAGCATCGGGCAAGCTGGAATCGAGTCGCAATGCCCGCAGCAAGCACTGTTCGGCGTCACTCGCCTTGCCCAGGACTCGATAGGCCTCCCCCAGGTTGGCATGGAACACGGCCCGGTCGCCGCGCAAGGCGACCGCGCGGCCGATCAGCTCGACGGCCGCCTGTGGCTGGCCGACCTGATAAGCCACGAGACCCAGCAAGTGGAGCGATTCGACGTGGTTGGGGTCGGCTTGCAGGATTTGCCGATAGATCGCTTCGGCCTCGCGCAGTTGCCCCGCCTGGTGGTGGGTGAAGGCCACGTGAAAAACTTCGGAATCGCTTGCCATTGAGGTGCTCGAGAAACGCCTGGGCGGCCTTAAACGTCGCTGCACTTCCCTGCCCCGCGATAACGACGGCGATTTCCTTCACGCCTCACGCCACCCTCTCTCTATTTAACCCCTAGCTTTGCGTCCACGCCATCCGGCGTGGTACATTAAATCTCGGAACAGAGGAGACTTCTTGCGCAGCCCACCGGCGGCCAGGCGGTGGCGCGAGCGCTTCGACAGGGCTCTTTCAATGCCCATCCCCATCAACGAGTTCTGGAAGCTCGCGGTCGCTAGCGGGCTCATGGCTCCCGCCCGGTGCAAAGAGCTGCACGCCGCCTTCGCGAGCATGAAAGGCGCCGCCCAACAAGCCAATGCTCGCAGCCTGGCCGAATGGCTCGTGGCCGGCGGCGTGTTGAGCCGCTATCAAGCGTCGCAATTGGCCGCTGGACGGCCAGGCCCATTCGTATTCGGCGACTGGACCATTGACGACCGCGTGGAACACGGCCGGCTCGCGCGCCTGTTTCGCGCCAGCTCGAGCAACACGGAGCGCGCGATGGTGGTGTTCGTGGCCCAACTGACCAGCGATCCGGACGAGGCTGGCACGGTCGCCGAGCGCGCCCAAGCAGCGATGGCGATCAGCAGCCCACACGTCAGTGGCATACGCCAGTTTGTGGAGTCCCAGCCTCCGTTGATCGTGGTTGAGGATTTGCACGGTCACAGCTTGCGCGAGTTCATGAAAGTGCAACGCCCTACGTTTCAAGCGGCCTGCCGGATGGGTTTTCAGGCGGCGCTTGGGCTAGTGGCCATGCACTCGCAGAAACTCGTGCACGGCGCCCTGTGGCCGGAAAATCTGTGGCTCGATCCCGCGGGCACGCTCAAGATCCTGCAGTTCCCGTTGGTCATGCACGCCGCGGGCGTGAGAAACTCCGATCCGGCGGCGGCCGACTACCTGGCGCCCGAATTGATCGACCCCGAACTAGCGCCCAACGAGCTGACGGACATCTACGGCCTGGGTTGCACCTTGTATGAACTGATCGCCGGACGCGTGCCTTTCCCGGGCGGAACGGCCCAACAGAAGATGCGGCGTCATCAAGCGGAGATTCCCCAGCGGATCGATCAACTGGCCACCGGCGTGGCGGAGGAGGTGGCGGATCTCGTCGCCGAGATGCTCGAAAAGGATCCGCTGTTGCGCTGCCAATCGGCAAGCCACATTGCGCATCTTCTGGCGCCATTTGCTTCCGGATTGGACCCGCCAGCGGCACGGCCGCCGGAGAACGAAGCTCGAAAACTGACGCCCGGCTATGGAGCATGGAAAGCACCGCCGTGGAAGGCACCGCCCAGGCAGTCGCAAACGGCCCCTGGGCAGGTTCCTTCTTCCAAGCAGGCTGAACCCAAGCCAACCCCGCCGCCCGATGCCAGGGCCGGCCAAGAGCAAGCACTTGTGCGAGCCAGCGGACACCAGCATATTGTCGGGAAGCAGCGAAGACCAATCGCCGCTTTCGCCGATCACGCGACCGAATTGTTTTCCGGGCAAGAGGAACTCCACGATGCCAAGAGCGCGGCGCTGGCCGACCCAGTTGGCGCACTTGCAGCGACTGATGCACGGGAAGCGCCCATGATGGTAACCGCCCGAAATGCCGCATCCATCCGGCCACCTGCCAAGCGCCGATTTTCCAACATGGCGATTGTCGGGGGCGCGTGCCTGGCGCTGGCAATTGTGCTTGTCGTCGCGCTTATCCTGTTTTCCGGCGACGAGGTTGGCGTCAACGAGTCGACCACGCCGGCGGCGAGCGAGGAATCTGGCGAGGGGCAAACCCCGCAGCAACGGACGCGCCCGCAAGCCATCTCCGACGCGCCCGCACAGTCGAGGCCGGGTGAAGTGATTGCCCCCGAGCCCGGAATCGCACTGGTCGACGATGACGGACAGACCTTGTGGACATCGCCGACGGCCGGCAATCCGATAATTCTCAATTATCTTCCGTCCGGCGCGCAAGCGTTCCTGATATTGCGGCCGGCGGAACTCCTGAAAAACGCCGAGGGCGCCCGGTTGCTCGACGCGCTGGGCCCTGCCGGCCAGTGGTCGATAGCGCGCTTGCGTTCGATACTCGGCGTCGAATTGGCGAATATCGAACAACTGTCGATTGCCTTCTACCCCAATGACGCAGGCGCGCTGCGGGTTGCCTTCGCGATGCGGTTGGTCCATTCCGTCCCCCGGGCAGCGCTCGTCGCGGCCTGGAACGAACCCCTACCTGCCGAGCGCAACTCGAAAGCGTACTTTGTCGGTTCAGGCTGGGCCTACTGGCTGCCCGAGGGGGCCGACGGCCGCGCGATTGCGATCGCCAACGTCGAGGCGATCGAGGACATTCTGGATCTGGACGGCATGCCTCTGGTCGCCAAGGGCATCGAACGGCTGTTGCACGACTCAGACGCCGCACGACATTGCAATCTGCTGTTGGCGCCGAGTTACTTGTTTAACGACGGCAAAGAGTTGCTGGCCGGCGACCGGGAA
This sequence comes from Planctomycetia bacterium, assembly GCA_041497975.1. GTDB lineage: Bacteria > Planctomycetota > Planctomycetia > Pirellulales > PALSA-1355 > PALSA-1355. The sequence goes on from JBGQHN010000250.1 coordinate 4,633, forward strand.
AAGCTCCGCGATCCGCTGTTGCGGTTCCTCGACGAGCGCGTCGAGGCCGTGTTGCTCAGCGCGCACCTGGGAAGCGAATTGTTTCTCGAGCTTCGCGTGTTGGGTCCGGCGGACCAGCCGCCGCGAGAATTGGCCGCGCTGTTGCACGCTCGGCTGAAGAGCGCGGCAGACGGTGTCGAGAGCTATGTCGTATCGCTCGATCCGCGCGAGTACGGCCGAGCGGTCATCGATCGGTTTCCGCAGATGATGCACCTGCTGAACGACTTCACTCGTGCCGGCGTTGAAGATCGCCAGGCGGTATTGCGCTGTTATCTGCCGTTGGCGGCCGCGCACAACATGCTGCTGGCGACAGAGTTGGTTTTGTCCGAGCCAGCCGCCGGCGGCCAGCGCGCGGAAGAGAAAGCACGACCGCGGGCCAAGAGTGCGGATATCGCGGCCGCCCTAGAAAAAAGAATCTCGCTGAGTTTTTCCCACGACACCTTGGAAAACTGCCTGCAGATGCTGGCCAAGGAAATTGGCGCCGACGTGGTCATCCTCGGCGCCGATCTGCAGTTGGAAGGCGTCACGAAGAACCAGTCGTTGGCCCTCGACGAGCGTGACCAGCCCGCGCGGGAAATCCTGCTGAAGGTATTGAAGCTGGCCAATCCTGACGGCAAGCTGATTTACCTCATCAAGCCCCACGAAGAGCAAGGCGAGGTTATTTTCATCACCACGCGCAGCGCGGCGTCCAAGCGGGGGGACCGGCCGGGCGGCCAAGCGGTCCCGAAATCTCCGAAAGAATCGACATAAGCCCATTTACGTCGCGGGCCAGACACTATACTGGACACATACGGCACTCCCTTCTCCGAGCGGATCAGAGACCTCGAAAAAAGCCGTGGAACTCTTCACCATCCAATGCACGACGTGTCGGGCCCGACTCAAAGTCAACGACGAGTCGGTGATCGGCGATATTCTGGCCTGCCCGAAGTGCAACAGCATGGTGCAGATTATCCCGCCGATTGGCTGGCAGCGGTCGTCGGGCGCCGCAGCGTCGGCGGAAAAACTGGCGGCCTGGCCGCCCAAGGTCCAGCCGAAAGCATCCGCGATTGATCCGTCCCGCGAACAGACAAAGGCCGCGACAGTAATCCCTCCAGCGATCCCTCCTGTGATGCCACCGGCGCTGCCGCCTCGCCCCGCGACGGTCGCCGCGGCGACGCCGCCGCCGCCCGTGCCCATGGTTTCGCCGTCGCCCACCGCGACGTCCCCCGCGGCACCGGCGATTGCCTCGCAGGTGATGTCGGGCGCCTTATCGGCCGCTGTGGCCCGCGCCAGGCAAGATTGGATGCTGCTCGCAGGCGGTGTGGCGGGAGGAATTGCTGTGGGCTGCGGCGTCTGGTGGACCTTGGCAATGCAGGCCCCTACCGCGCCCAGCCGGCTCGACGAAGCTTCACAAACGTCGGTCGTTGTCGCCGAACAGTCCCCCACGATTGCCGACACTCCGGCGGCCGAGCCAAAGCTGGCGGGTCCTGGGGCGCAGACGCCGGCTGGGGAAATACAGCCACCGAGTGCCGAGCCGGCCCTCGACCAACCCCCGGCCGACCCGGCGCCGGTCGCACTGGCCGCCGAACAAATTGAAGACGACCCTCAGTCGGCAACCAGGCCGTTGGCAACAGCGTCGCCGGCAGTCGAGAAAGACGCGCGGGGGCCGACGATCAAGCTGGACGCCGCGCCCGCCCCGACTCCCACTGAAATCGCCAGCGATTCGCCGGTCGCGAGCGAACCGTCGGCCGCCGACGAACTGGCCGACGAAACGCAGGACGTCTCTCCCGCGTCGAGCGCACTATCGGCCGCGGGCGACCTGGCCGGATCACCGCGAACCGCTCTCAGTAAGGCCGATATTGACGAGCGACTGTCGCAGGCCTTGCCGACCATTGAATTTGCCGGAGTGCCGCTGGCAAAATTCGTCGACTTCATCGGCGATTTTACCGGCCTGTCGTTCCAGATCGACGACACGGCGCGGAACCGCATCAGCAAAGATCGCCAGCGCCTGGTGACGATCAAGCTGAGCGACACCACGGCCGGTGACGCTCTGCGCGCGGCGCTCAAAAAGTTGGGACTGACGTGCGACGTGCGCGACGGCAGGGTCGTCATCACGGCCGTTAAGCAAGCCTCGCGGTGACTAGTGCTTGAAGACCGCATCGTCGGCTAAGGCTTTCCTCTCGGAACCTTTCC
>JBGQHN010000251.1:0-6839 GCA_041497975.1 Planctomycetia bacterium
CAAGCCAAGGACATTGGCGATGGATACTCGACCCCCTCGGTCGTCGGGGACCGGCTTTACCTGATGAGCAACAAGGGCTTGGACGACGAGTTCGTGCAGGCTCTGGCCACGAAAGACGGTCAGCAGATCTGGAGTGTGCGCGTCGGCAAAGTCGGCCCGAACACAGCATTGCAATACCCGGCTGCGCGATCGACGCCCACGGTCGACGGCCCGTTGCTGTTCGCGCTGGGCTCGGACGGCGATCTGGCCTGCCTCGAGACGGCCTCGGGCAAAATCGTCTGGCAGAAAAACCTTCGCTCCGACTTCGGCGGAAAGCCGGGCGCCTGGGCCTACTCCGAATCGCCGCTGGTGGATGGCGAGGTGCTGGTCTGTACGCCTGGCGGCAAAGAGGCCACGCTCGTGGCGCTCCACAAAAAGACCGGCGAGACGGTTTGGAAGTCGTCCACGCCGGAAGCGGATCAGGCAAACTATGCATCGATCATTGTCGTGGATGCCGGCGGGCGGAAACAATACGTGCAATTCTTGTCCAAGGGGCTGGTGGGCGTCGACGCCAAAACCGGCGCTTTGTTGTGGCGCTACGACAAATCGGCCAAGGGAAGCACCGCCAACATCCCCACGCCGGTGGCGCACCAAAGTTTTGTCTATAGCAGCACCGGTCGCGGCGGCGGCGCGCTAGTCGAGCTCACGTCAGACGGCGGCCAGATCGAGGCGAAAGAAGTTTATTTCCTGCCGAAGTTGCCCAACAGTATCGGCGGTTCGGTCGAGGTCGGTGGGAAATTGTACGGCACGAATGGCCAAGGGCTGCTGTGCGTCGAATTTGCCACCGGCGAAGTGAAGTGGCAGAACCGATGCGTTGGCGCTGGCTCGGTCTGTTACGCCGACGGACTCATCTATGTCCACGGCGAGAATGGGGACATGGCGCTCGTGGAAGCCACGCCGGAAGCCTACCACGAAAGAGGGCGATTCACGCTCCCCGATCAGCCGGACCGCGGCAAGTCACTGGCCTGGCCCTACCCGGTAATCGCCGACGGCAAGCTCTACGTCCGCGACCTGGGCATGTTGTGGTGCTATGACTTGAAAGCTAAGTAGGCTGGAGGTGTAAAGGTGGAGGCTGGAGGGAAAATCAGTATTGGCGCTGCTGCATGTCGCCGCAAGGTTAATGGAAGACTGCAACGATCGCGCCAGATTGCCGCCAGACTGCACGCGCGGACCAATATCGAGCGGCCCCGCTCTGCTCAAGCCCCGAGCGGTGTCGAGTCCGATTGCGCGGTCAACTAGTCGAGGTGAAGTTTTGAGGCGAGCGCGTTATCGCACTGCCTTACCCCAATCGACTCCTTCGCGCAATTGCTTTTTCAAGATCTTTCCGCCTGGGTTGCGCGGTAAGGCTTCGCCACGGATGACCGCGTACTGTGGGACCTTGAAGTCGGCCAGCCGCTCACCTGCGAAATCGAGAATCTCGCGTACTTCTGCCCGGTGATTGGGCTTCAGCACGATCACGGCGCCGACTTTCTCGCCCATCATCACGTCCGGCACTCCCACCACCGCGACTTCAAACACAGCCGGATGCGCCGCCAGTGCACTTTCAACCTCGACGCAATAGACATTCTCGCCGCCGCGATTCACCATGTCCTTCTTGCGATCGACGATTTGAACGAAGCCCTGACGGTCGAGCCGTGCCAAATCTCCGGAATGGAGCCAGCCGTCGACGAACGTCTCCGCCGTTGCTTCGGGCTTGTTCCAATAGCCGTGCACCACATTCGGACCTCGGATCAAGAGTTCCCCGACGCCCGAGTCGTTCGCAGCTTGGTCGAGCTTCAGGTCGACCACCGGCGCTGCAAACCCCACAGTCTCCGGCCGTATCCGCGCATACTCGTGCGGCAAAAAGGTGGCCACGGAAGATGATTCGGTCAGCCCAAATCCGTTCCCGACGCGAGCGTTGGGGAAAGACTCGCTGATCTGCGCTACGAGGTCCGGGGCGGTTGGCGCGCCGCCATAGCACAGCCATCGCACCCCGGTCGTGTTGAACTGGGAAAAGTTCGGCTGGTTGATGGCCAGCCAGTACACGGCCGGAACGGAGATGAGCGAGTTGATCCGTTCCTCCTCAATCAATTTGAGGAACGCCTGTACGTTGAACGACGGCATGATGACCGTCGTGCCGACACCGGCGCACGTCGGCAGCAACTGACTGTTGCAGCCGGTCACGTGAAACAGCGGCACCGAAACCAGCGTCCGCAGACTGCCATCGAAGGGAAGTGGGAACACGCGCCGGCAAGTTTCAACATTCGACAGAAACCCCTCGTGCGTCGTCATCGCGCCTTTGGGAAATCCTGTCGTGCCGCTAGTGTAGAAGATGGCCGCCACATCGTGCGGCAACAAGTCTTCCACGGCCATTCTGGGGCCTCGCGGGAGAGGTGACTCGCTCCCACAGACGAACTTGCTGCCGGAGTCGCTGATGACGTACTCGACTTCCGGCTCGCTAAATCGCGTGTTGACGGGTACGGCGATCGCGCCCGCCAATTGAATTCCGAAGAAGGCCAGGCACCAATCGAGCCCGTTACCCAGTCGAATTGCCACCCGATCGCCGCGCTCGATGCCCAGATTTCGCAATCCACCGGCAACCTCGGCCGAGCGATCCCACAAGTCACGATAGGTAATGCGCGCGCCGCCAACCTCAATGATCGCCTCCGTATTCGGCGCGGTCTCGACCGAAGAGCGGAGCATCGCCACGATGGATGGCGGCAGGCCCTGATAGCGCGCGATGCCGTCCTGGCCGCGCACAATTCGCGATTGATCGAACGGGCGGATCGGCGGCATCAGGTTGACCTCTGTGTTTCAAAAGACGGTCTACTGACTCAAGCTGCCTCGGTTTCGCCACAGAAAACAGGGCCGCGCCGCCGGTCTGTTCCAAATCGATTTGTGGCTTGTACTGGTCGAGAGGCGCAAACAGTGCGACAGCCGCGCGGACGTCAGGGGAAGACAAGTATCCTTAGCCCTTCCTCAGCTTGACGTCAATTGAGCCTATGTTAATTGAACTGGCAGCCGCGGTTGTGATACTCGCCCCGCCCGGTGATAATTACGGTTGCGACTACATTCTCTCTTGTTGTTGGCCGCAAGGAGGGCCCATGCGACGTTACCTCGTGTTCTTGGCCGTGGCCTTGATCGGGCCGCTTTGGGAAAGCGCGCCAGCTCGCGCGCAGTTCTATCAGCAACGATCACAAGCGGCCCCCGCCACGCCGCCAACCGTCAATTACTTCGGGCTGCCAAGCCCGCGACTTCTGGAAGGGCCGATCGGACAAATCAGTCCGCGGCCGGCCCAAACGGCGCCCGCGCAGGCTCATGGCGTGGCGAGTCGGCCATTGCAGAACAGCCGTTACTACTGGTACGCCCCATCGCGGAGCCGGCGCAGATAGTGTCCCGCCGCCACGTGCCACCGATTTGCTTGCAGGGCGGGATCGGAAATAGGTAGACTGGCTGCTCGGCTCCCCCACAAGTGTACTAATCGCCAGGAGGGTCGTCATGCGATCCGTCTTCCTCTGGGGACTGAGCAAGTGGCATTGGATCGGCGTCGTTGCGTGGACTGTGACCGCGGCATCCGGGTCCGCAATGGATCTGGTTGAGCTGATTGCCAAGGTCGAACATTCGGTCGTTCGGATCGACACGGTCCAAGAAGGTTCAACTGGGACTGGCAGCGGTGTCATCATGGACGACCGCGGCATCGTCCTGACGAACTTTCATGTCGTGGACGGTTCGAAACAACTGACCGTCACTCTTCGGTCCAACAAGCTGCTCAAGGGCCTGGGGTACCTGGCGATCGATCCGTCCCATGACCTGGCCATTCTTAAAGTCAGCGCGCTCGATAAGGGCAGCGCCATGCCGCTGGCCGCGGAACTGCCAAAGATCGGCGAACGCGTCGCCGCATTTGGAAATCCTCGGGGCTTTTCCTTCACCACATCGGAGGGAATCGTCTCGGCGATTCGCACGGGAAAGGAAATCATCCAGTCCATTGGCAGCAACGAATACCGCCACGACCCGGATGCCACCTGGATCCAAACGACGGCGCCCATCTCGCCGGGCAACAGCGGCGGTCCTTTGGTGACCATGAAAGGAGAATTGGTCGGACTCAATACCTGGAATTACACGGACGGTCAGAACCTGAACTTCGCAATCAGCCTGGTCGACATCAAGCGATTGCTTGCTGGCACGTCGCTCGACGCCGCGCCACATGGTTTTGTGGAGCTGCCGCCGCCACGCGCGCCGACGGCGCCGAGGTATCGGCCCGGCCGGCCCGGAGAATTCAAATTCGAGCTGCCGACGGGTCGCGTGTTTTCCTATGCGATTTTCGACGTCCACGCCCAAGGCATCAACCAGGCCGCCGGTGTCGAGCGCAAGGATCAAGTCTTGATCCGGCACGCCAATGGCGGATTGTACGCCGCCGCAAGCCAAAAAGGCGGCCAGTTGCACGGGATCACGCTCGGCCAATACGAGAATCAACAGCCCATGGTGTTCGCGACCTACGCCGCCGGCAGGCGGCATGGCAACATGATGACGTGGAGCGAGTCTGGCCAGGCGATGTTGTTTGCGCAGTACAACCAAGGCAAGCGGCATGGTTTCGCGTGTTGGCACGAGGATGGCGCCCTGCGCCTGTTGCTGCAATATAAAAACGATACGCCCGAATGGGTGCAACTGATGGAGGGCGACAAGCCACTGGAAGGTTACAAGACGCGCGAGCTGGCCGAGGAGAACTCACGGGCAAGAGACGCGCTTACGAAACTCGACAATTTCGAAGCGGAAATCAAAAAGAGCGAACAGGCCTTCCGAAAGCAGGTTAAGGAGTTTGAAATAGCCCGTCGCCGGGCGATTGCGGCAAAGCTTGCGCCCGAGAAACGCAGAATGGCGTCTGCTCGCGGCGCGGCGGCAGCCGAGGCCGAGGATGAATTTGTGCGAGCACTGTGGCGCAGGGCACTTGGACGCTAATCTGCGCCCGCGCGTCGGCGCCTCGGACGTGGTACACGGCCTGGGCCCAAGAGTTGAGGTAGTTTTTTGACGCCCACCATCCGCCGCGTGCTTTTGCCATGTCGACCAGTTCGGGCCGATTGATTGCGATCGGCGACGTTCACGGCTGCGTCCATGCGCTCGACGCGCTCGTCGATGCCATTCATCCCGCGCCTCACGATACATGGGTGTTCCTGGGAGACTTGATCGATCAAGGGCACGACAGCCGCGACGTACTGGACCGGCTTGTCGACCTGAAATCCCGTTGCCAGGTGATCCTCATCCGCGGCAACCACGAAGAAATGATGTACGCGGCCCGCGAGAGCGAGGCGGCGCAGCGCTTTTGGGAGAATTGCGGCGGCGTGGCGACGCTCAATTCATACCGCTACGCGGCCGGCATCGACGAGATTCCCGCGGCGCATTGGGCCTTGCTTGACCTGGGTCGCGACTATTTCGAAACCGACGATTTCATTTTCACCCACGCCAACTATCTGTCCGACGTGCCGATGAACTTGCAACCCGACCACCAATTGCGTTGGGCTCTGTTCGAACCGGCTGAAATGCACCCGCACGTTTCCGGCAAGCGAGTGATCGTCGGCCACACGGAGCAAGCCAACTCCGAAGTGTTGGACCTGGGTTTTGCGATGTGCATCGACACCGCTTGTTGGCGGCACGGCTGGCTGACGGCCCTCGACGTGCGCGCGAATCGCTTCTGGCAGGCCAGTCGATGGGGCATGCTTCGCGACAGAGGCGAAGCGACGCACCGCGGAAAGTTGCCGCAGTTGGTTGGCGTCGGCGATGCTTGATATTCGCGCCGCGGCGGCACCGTTCGCGCCGCAACCTGACGGGTTTGTAATTGAGTCGTCGTCCCGGTTCGTCGATACCTCTGGAGGACTTGCCCACGTGGGCATGCCGGCCCTATCCGTCGCTGCCCCCGACGGACGGGCCTTCTTTGCGGGCGGAGGCGAAGCTACGATTCCGCCTTGATCGTTCGCCCCGTGATGCGTCGGTAGAGCCATTCGGCGGCCAGCGATGCCGCGGCGATGATGACCAGCGCCGCAATCGCGGCCGGCTGCTGCTCGTAGGTGTATTGGCACAGGATCGCGAACATCGCCAGGCAACCGGCAAGCGACAGCCAGACGAGCGCCGCATTGGCGCCGGTCTGATCGAGCACGCGCAAATGGCCGGCGTTCACCGCCGCATAGACCAGCAGGAAGGCGGCGCTTCCCATCATGGCAATGCCCTTTAAGTCGAAAGCCAAGGTGACCAGGACGACCAGTGCCGCCGTGACAAACAGGCCGCCGCTGGCCTGTTTCCATTCGATGCGCGAGAGCGTCGTCGGCAGTTCCCCATCCTTGGCGATCATGTAACAGACGTTGGCCGAGCCGAACAGCGTGGCATTGATCGCCGAGGCGGTTGAGAACAAGGCCGCGATCGCGATCAGCCGAAAGCCCAGCTCGCCCAAAAAGGGCCTGGCTGCCTCGGCTAACGCGTAGTCGCGGGCGGCGGCGATCTCTGCGGTGGACAAATTACCGCTCACCGTCAACGACACGGCCAGGTAAATGATGATCACCAGGATCACGCTCGTGTACAGCGCTCTCGGCAGCATGCGCCGCGGATTCTGCATGTCGGCGGCCGCGTTGGTCACCAGTCCAAAACCTTCATAGCCGATGAACAGCACGCCCGAGCCGAAGAGGATTGATTTGACTTCGGGCCAGGCCGCACTCGAGAGGTTGGCCGGCTTGATGAACCACAAGCCTACGGCGGCGAACAGCACCAGGATGGCCACCTTGATCGCCACGATCCACGTTTCCGAGCGCCCCATCAGCTTTGCGCCGAAGGCATTG
>JBGQHN010000252.1:0-6838 GCA_041497975.1 Planctomycetia bacterium
CAAGATCCTGGCCATCCAAGAGCACGCGGCCGGCGGTCGGCGTGTCGATTCCTCCTAAAAGGTGTAGCAGCGTGCTCTTACCGCAGCCCGATGGTCCCATGACCGCCAAAAATTCGCCGGCCTCGACGCGCATGTCCACGCCCCGCAGGGCAGCTACGCGCACTTCCTTGGCCGTGCCGTACTCTTTCCAGACTTGTATCGCTTCCAGAACAGCCATCGAGTGAACCAGGAACCAGGGGGGTGCCCGCGGGCCGATTGATCGTAGCCGCCCATGATAGTGGGGCGCGCCGTGGGCTGCTACCGGTCGCGTTCATCAAATTGCGCGCCACGATGCCACGAATTGGTCAGACAAAAAGAAAAAGAAAACGGTGGGTCGCCAAAAACGCAACAGCGGAATGCTATTTGCCAGAAACACGGCTCCGCGATTCGCTCCCCCAAGGCGGTTGCTTGCTTGACCTCGATGGGGTACCCATAATGTGGCACAAGTTTTCGTTTGCTCACATACGGCACGCTCGGCGCCTGGCGCTCGGTATATCTGAGCTAATCGCGCGCCGTCGCAAACTTCGGGCCGGGCCTCCCAACGCGGTGACTATCTTGCTAACTCGCCGCGATTACGGTCGACACCGAGTGTTCGCGATCCGCTCGGGTGCGCTTGCCGCGGGGTTACTGTGTGCCTCGTGGCTGGCACCTGCGGCAATCGCGGCCGATGGCCCCTTGGGCTTCGCCCAACATGTGCCCGCCGACGCCTGTTTCGTAGCCTATTCCGGCGACCTGGCAGCCAGCTGCGAGGCCTTCAGAAAAACCAGCCTGGGACAGAGCGTGTGTGGAGAGGACTTTGCCCCGCTGGTCAAGGAATTGGAGCGCCTCGATCGGGCCAGCGCGTGGCGATTGCGGCCCTTGTTCGGCTTCGATTGGAACGATCTGGTCGGAGTTCGCGAGGCGGGCGGAGTCGCCATTTTTCCGCTTGAGGACGGCACGTCAGGAGTGGCCTGGCTCTTTATGCCGCGCGCGCCGACGGACCAGGAACCATCGGGCCACGAGCCAGCCGCTTTGGCGGCGGCCAGGCGCTATTTCCAACAGAAAGGATATCGCGCGACTCCTGCCGTGCGCGCGATGGCCGGTTTGACCGTGCTGGAACCGCCTCCGGCGCACAAGTCGGACGGCCCGCGGGCGCTGTTCGTTGTCCCGGGATTCTATGGCGTTGCCAATTCGCCAGAGGCCGCCAAACGGCTGCTGGCAACGAGCCGCGGTGAATCGTTGGCGGCAAATGCAATCTTCAAGCAATGGACGTCGCACGCGGAGCAGGAAAAATCACAGGGCGTGGCCGACGTGGATATTTGCATTCGGCCTTTCCAACTGTTTGAGCTGATCGCGCGCGCCGAGCGCACTTCCAAAGACCAGGCCCAGTCGAGCGAGAAACAGAACTTGGGCGACAAAAACGCGAACGGCAATGGCAAGTCGAAGACGAACGCCGCGAAGTCGAAGCCCCGCGACCGCATCGCGGCCGCCCGCCGGCTGGGATTCAATGCGCTCGATTGGCTGGCCGGCAGCCTGACCTTCGAATCGGCCGAGCCGTTTCAATGGCGCATTGACGCGAAGCTTTTCGCGACCGGGCCGTATCGCAAGGCGATGCGGCTGTTGGAGCTTAAGAGCGGACCGCCGGGCGAGCTGCCGGACTGGATCGCCGCGGACATCGTGAGCATGGCGACGTGGCGCTGGGACTTTCCGCAAGCCATGAAGGCATTCGGTAATCTTTTCGACGAAGCGAACGACCCGGGCCCCAACGGCGAAGGAATGTTCGAGGACCTGTTGGACGGATTGCGCGATGATCCGGAAGGAGTCCAAGTCGATTTGCGCCGCGACCTGTTCCCGCACCTGGGTCCGGAGGCGTTGACCGTGGTCGATGAAGATCGCACGCGAGCGTCCACGGATCCGGCAGCCCGTCGTCAGCTCTTCGTCGCGGCGGTGCGCGACGAAGCGACCGTCAAGCAGGCATTAGCTCGGTTCTACAAGGGTGACGACCGCGTGCACCACGCGCAAAACGGCAAGTACGATCTGTGGACCGTCGAAGAGGGCGGGTCGTTGTTCGTGGAAGGAGAAACGAGCTCGCTAGTCACCGTGCGCGCACTGGCCGTCGGCCAGGGCCGATTGCTGCTCGGCACGCACGTCGATGCCGTCGAGGAGGCGATCAATCCGAAAGCCAAGGTGCCCAAACTTCGCGACGACCCAAAATGGACCCGGCTTTTGGATTGGATCAAGCACGAAGAAAACGAGCGAACCGCTCTGCGGTCGTTGCTGCGCCTGGACCACGTGATCGAGCCTTCCTATCGCCTGGCAACCACCAGGCAACCCGCCAACCGCGACGCGCTGGGCGTGCGCGTCTTGCGTTTGTTGCTGTACGGCGCCAACCAGGCGTCGATCGACTTTCCTCAATCCGTTGCGCCGCAATTCGAGCGCTTGCAAACAGCGCTGCCGCCGACGGGGATGTTCGTGTCGCAAGCCCAGGACGGTTGGACGATTCACATCGGCGCGCTCGGGGCCGAACGCGTCGCGTCGCAGTAACCTGTCCATGACTCGTTGGGCTTTGAGGCAGTTGGCCGGCGATTTTTCAGGCAACTTCCCACCATGAGGAAACGAGAATATAAGGCGTGATTCTCGATCGACTGGTCCCCCAGCGGGCCAGTTTTCCGACGCGTGCCGCCGCTCGCCGTGGCGAATTTGGTTAATTAGACTGGCAGCCCCGAGGAAAACGCCATGCCGCAAATTCAGCTCAGAAACGGTATTCGGCTGTTTGTCGGCTCGGCCGGCGAGGAGCTGTGGATGCAGGTGGGCAACACCTACACCTTGGAGCACGTCGGCTTTGGTTCACTGGCGGGCAAGGCTGCGCCCACGGTCAAATCAAAACATGCCCCGGTGGAAGTCAAGATCGTCACCACGACCGACGACAAGCAGACCTTCACGATAACGGCCCGCAGCGTCGGCGAGGCGACGATCTTCGGCGAGTCCGCCAACGGCCGCACTGGCGATGTTGAGATCGTTGTCGGAAGTTTTCAGAAACACTTTGGCCCCGACTCAATCGACTTGTTGGCGGATGTTTTGCGCCGGCCTGACCCCGTCAGAATGCATTTGATTCAGGAGATCTTGTACAACCTTTCGGACAATATTTTCGAACAACAGGCTCCGAAAAATATTCACCCCGAACACGGAGGCATGGCCTGCGGCATCGTCGTCAAAGAGCGCGGGAACCAAATCTTCTCTAAAGATCCCTTGGATGTAGTGCCGCAGTTGGGCACTCCGACCAACGCGCCCGACACCGTGTGCCCGATTCGATATGAATATCCCTACCACGAACCATTGAAGCAGCAAGCAAGAAGTCGCAGTGACCTGAAATACACGCCAGCAAAAATTGTGGAAATGCGGAGGAAGTTTTGGGAATTTTTGAAGGCGGGAACTCCCGTGCGCGTTGGCGTGGTCGACCGCCCGGACAAAATGGGGCTCCGAAAACCCTATGATCCCAAAAGAAAAGGATATGATCTCTACGCGTACGACGGAGGGGGCCACACGGTGCTCATCTACGGCTGCAACTCGACCGGCAACGAGTTTCTCTATCTCGATCCCTGGGGCGGCGGCTCCACCCTGAAATACGAGGGGGGCCTGGACCGGTTCACCCGCCCGACGTGGTGCTGGTACATGGGTATATTCCGATCCATGTACGACGAAAAGCGCCTGATCGCGGGAGAAAAACCAGGATCGGAAAACGTGCTGCGACAGACAATCGACACGGAAGGCACGTTCAGCAGTTCCGCCGGAAATTATTTGGAGGTCATTTCCGGGCCGTGATGCGAGCCGGTGCGCAACTGAGCGCGAAATCCGGGTGAATCGCGCGGTGTCGCACGCGGTGCTAGTTGGGGCCAGGTGCGTCGGCCGCCGGATTGTCGGCCGGTTCGTTGCCCTGCGTTCCCGTGGGGCCGGATCCTTCGCCGCCCGTGCCGCCGGAAATCCCCGCGTCGCCGACGCCAATGTCGACCGGATCTCCACCGCGGTTGCATCCCGCGAGTGCCAACAGGCTGCTCAGGCCAAAAGCGAGTACGGCATTCTTCATGATTCGCTCCGGAAGCTTTGAGGGTTCGTGCGTATGTGTCGCGCCCGTGGACTTGAGCCGGCCGACATTCTAGCTTCCCGGGGCCGGTTCGACGACCGCGATATTCGCGACTTCTTGCCGAGGTTCAAGTTGCGCCTTCTGCTGCGTCGGCTTGTGGCGCTTGAGCCATTGCTCGATCACGTAATAGAACACGGGCGTCAGCAACAATCCAAATGCCGTGACGCCGAGCATGCCGCTGGAAGAGGAGGGGAAAAAGGGACATCAGATTCTTGACGAATGTGCGGTCGGGAGACGAAAAAGGAACGATTTTCCGCGCTCGAATTCGTTCAGCCGCCTACGGAAAACGTCAGCCACGTCGCGCCGGCCACACGCCGGTAATCGGCCGACGCCATGATGATCGACGTCGTCAGCGAGCCGGCGTTAAACGCGATTTTCTCGTTGTCCGTCAGGGCCGGATCGGCAAACAGCTCCAGCGGCAACACGGGCGGGCCGAACGGAGGGACGCTGCCCGGCACAAGGCCCGTCAGCTCGGCCAGTTCCTCGGCGGTGGCGAAGCGGGTTTTCTTGGCGCTCAGATGGCGGCGGATGGCTTGCGAGTCTGCCTTGCGATCGGCCGGCAACACGAACAGCCGGTAGACCTGGTCGCTCTTGATCACGAGCGCCTTGGCGCCTATCGACAGCGACTCGCCGCGAGCGCGGGCCGATTCTTCGGAGGTGAACGTCGGCTCGTGCTGCTTTTCGACGAACGCGGCGCCCGAGCTGCGCAGAAAATCTCGTACCGCCTCCAGCACTCGCTCGCTCATTTCTCCGGATCCCAGATCGTAGCGGCGATATAGCGAGTCTCGTTCGGGTCGTCGTTCCAATAGTACACCGTCACGACTTTGCCGTCGGGGCGCTCGACGCTGCGGGGATATCCCAGGTCGCGGCCGCCGCCGTCGCCGCGCAACATGATCTCGTCGCCCCAGGTCTGGCCCTCGTCGCGGCTCAACCGGGCCCGCATGCCAAACGGCCTGGCCCGCACGCCGTACGTGATGCAAATCGATCCGCCGCCCAGTCGCAGCATGGCCGCTGGATTGCCTTCGCCCGTGTAGGGCGCCGGAGTGCTGCGGAGCGCCCACTCGTGACCGTCGTCCGCCGAGAAATAGGCATCGATCCAGCTCTTGTCCGCTGTGCGCAGCCGAATGGCCGACAAGAAGCCGTGTTCGCCAACGCGCACGGTCGACGGCATGATGCCATAGCCCTCGGGCTCTGGGCCGATCCAGCCCACGAAGATCCAGGTTTTGCCGCCGTCGATCGTGCGGGCGCAAAACGGACGCCCCTCGCGGCCGTTGGGCTTCGAGGCCGTGAGAAACACGGTGCAGTCGTGCTTGCCGTTGACGACGTAATCGGTGCGGGCCGCGATCCCCTGCAGACCGAGCATGGGAAACTTGAACGGGCCTTGCCAGCGATGGCCGCGGTCGGTCGAGTAGTAGAACCGCGACTGTCCGCCGTGATTATCGCTCATGCGCAGGGTCATGGCGAAGTCGGGATGCGTAAAGTCGATTCCGCCCGGGCAATCGATCCACGGCCGATCGACGACCCGCGGCAGCTCGGTGCCGTGCAACGCCTCGCCGCGGGGAATCAGCGCCCCGTGTTCGGCCGGATTTTCAATTTTCCAGGTCTGTCCACCGTCGAGGCTGCGCGCGAGCAAGTGTTCCTCGGGCCGGTCATGATCGATGGCGTGCCGCGTCGGGCCGTTGTCCTTGAAATATCCGGCGCTAAACCCGACCAACAGCTCGTTGCCCCAGCTCCACATGCCGTGATTGGCGGGCCATCCGCCGAACCGCCCCGGCTCGCGATAGACGACCACGTGTTCAGCCTCCTGGGCAAAGAGCCCCGTAGGCGCAAACAGCAAAGCCAAGGCGGCCAGCATCACCTTCCGCAAGCGAATGGGCATCTGATGAATTTCTCGTTCAAGGCAACGGCCGCCTGTTGGCACCTTCCCGCGCCGCGGCCGACATGACGATGATGGCTGCCCCTATCGCTCACGTCAACTTGGTCAGCAGACAGGAGACTTGCTGCGAATCTCCCGAGCGAACTCATTGCCGTCCATTCCGTGCATGGCAATGTCGAACGACAGGCACGGCGGCTTGAACGGCCGGCCCTGCTCGGCGGCCGACCGCGAGTCGGTGACGATGCTTCCTGACTCCATCGCGTGGGCAGCCGGCGTGCGACGATCGCGATCCTGGTTTTCTGGATGAGACCGGCTCAATCCGCGCCTAATGCCTTGCGAATCCTGGCTCGCCTTGCCTTCCTGCGGGCCTTGCGCTTTGCTACCCGTTTCTTGACTCCCTCGACGACCTCTTCGACAAGGTTTAGGATCGGGCGTTTTCTCGATTTTTTCGCTGACTTCTTCTTCGCGGTCTTCTTGACGGCTTTTTTGGAGATAGCTTTCTTGGTGGCGGCTTTCTTCTTGGCAGACTTCTTTTTGGCCATGCGGTCCTCCTTGGGGGAAAGGTCACATCATAGCACTCGCACACGAGAGCGCCTACGCGCTTGTGGTCGACGGGCGGGTCAGGCGCGAACAAACTCTTGTGCGCGCTACAGTCGTGCGCAAACGCACCACGAGCCAGGCACGATGAAACGCCGCGGGTTAATATTGGCTTGCGCACGCTGCTGTGCTTTGAAGTCAGCAATGCGCTGAGCGATGTGCCAGTAGTTACCCGGCGCCGGCCGCTCGTATGTGCAATCTAGTCG
>JBGQHN010000253.1:0-6818 GCA_041497975.1 Planctomycetia bacterium
ACCCGAAGCTTCGCTCGAGCTTGCCGACCGTGGGCACCGCCATGGTGCACATTCTGACGTCGCACCAGGGCGTGCACTTGGGCCAACTGTCGGCCTGGCGGCGGGCCCAGGGGCTGGGCCCGGCTTGAAGCGCCGACAGCTCGGATTAACCTTGCGCGGGGCGATCGCTTAGCCTGTTGAGAAATTGGGACAGGCACCTCGCGGCCATGTTTTTCACGCTTGTCCGGGCGATCCGGCTCGGAGCCAGTCCCATTTTTCAACGGCCTGTTAGCGTGGATGGATTCGATAGGCAATCGCGCGGCGCACCGCCGGCGGAAGCGGCGCGTCCTTGCCTTTGATCGATCTCCACAGGATTTCATTCAGCTCGAAATCGTCGATCTTGTCGTATTCGCTGAAGTCCATTTTGCTCGAACGATCGGCTCCGTAAGCCAGCGCCGTGTTCTTGGCGTTCAGGTCAATCCGCGCGCTCTCGGAGTTATAAGCGGTCAGGTCGGGCTTGTCGGTGAAGCACGCGAACATGGCGTTGGCCGCGGCGTCAAACTGGCTCAGCGGCTCCAGGCCCAGGATCAATTCCATCGTGCGGATCATGCTCACGGTCGTGTACTGCGTGCTGTCGAGAGCCTTGCGCTTGACAAAGGGGCTGATGACAAGGCCGACCGTGCGATGGGCATCGACGTGGTCCGGCCCGTTCTGCGCGTCGTCTTCGATGACAAAGATGGCGATTTCCGGCCAGTACTTGCTGCGGCTGACGGCTTCGACCAAACGTCCCAGGGCCAGGTCGTTGCTAGCCACGCAGGCTTGCGGCGTATAAGCGCCCGGTCGCGTGCCGCTGGTGTGATTCTCGCCCAGGCTCATCACGATGAAGCGCGGCAGGTTGTCGTTTTTTTCGAACTCGCGAAACTCCGCCAGAAAGACTTCGACGTTGTCGGTGTCGCGCGAGCGGTTGCCGGGTTCTTGGGGAATGCCGTACGTCGGGCACATGTGGCCCACCAGCCCAGGCACTCGTCCCTCCATTTTCACCGAACCGTCCGGCTGGCTCACCCGCCCGCCGTATTCGCCATAACTGCGATAGGTCAGGTTATTACGGGCGCAGGCATCCCATAAATAGCCGGAGGGCGCCTTTTGCAGATCGCCCTCCTCGTCGTCGTCGATCCCTTCGCGGCTGGAGTACGTCAACGCCCAATTGCGGGCGACGTAGTCGGTGTTGTAGGCCATGGTCGACCAGGGATGGCCGTCGGCCGAGACGTGGCCGTTGCAATACAGGTTATCCAGCAACACGAACTCGCCGGCTAGCTTGTGATGATTGGGGGTGACGTCTTTGCCGAACATCACCAGCGACGGATCGCAATTCCCGCGGCCGATGTCGCCGAACACCTGGTCGTACGTGCGGTTCTCCTTGATGATGTAGATTACGTGTTTGATCGGCGAGGGCTCGCCGACCTTGGTGGGTATGGCCGTTTTCTCGGGGTGGGGAGCATCGGTCAGCAGCTTGTCGGAATACGGACAATTGCGGTACACGATCTCGGTATAGGCGGCCAGGCGGGCCGCGTCGGGCACCGGCACGATCGATAGCGCGCCGGACAGCGTGGTGCCGATGTAGGGATAGGGCCGGCGGCGAACGGCGGTTTCGTCGGCCTTGCCAGGCTCGGGCGATTTGGGAATGGGATTGGCCTTGGTTTGATTGCCCTTGCCCACTCCGACCAGCAACTGCTTGCCGTCGGGCGTGACGGCCACCGCCGTGGGATACCAGCCGGTGGGTAGGAAGCCCTGCACCTGGCTGCGATTGGCCGACGAAATGTCGACGACGGCCACGCAGTTGTTGTCGGCATTGGCCACGTACAGCTTCTCTCCGTCCGGAGAAACCGCCAATGCGTCGGGCGTGCTTCCCTCGGGCGATTTGGGGAACAGCGCCGTGGAAATCGTCTCGGTGACGATGCCACGCTTCGTGTCGATCGCCGACACCTGGTTGCTGCTGGCGCAGGCCACGAAAATTCGGTCGTCCTTCGGATGGACCGCCAACTGGTTGGGATGTTCGCCGACCGCGATTTTCGCCACGACGCGCCAATCAGACGGATCGACGGCCAAAACAGCGCGGCCCGCCCAATCAGAGACGTAGAGTCGCGAGCCGTTTCGGGCCATCGCCGCGTCGTAAGGCCGGCCGCCCACCACGAGCGTTCGCTCGGGCCGCTTGCCGGCCAGGTCGATGGCAAACAGCGTGCCGGCGTCGATGTCGAGAGAGTACAGCACGTTACGTTTGTCATCGATGGCAATTCCGCTGCGGAACTTCTTTTTGTTGGCATCGTTCCGTTCGGTCCCCGCCGTCGGATCGCCCGAGTCGGCGCGCGCCAGCTTTCCATCTTTGAGACTAAAGGTGTGTAGCGCAGCCCCGCCGCCGCCGGACCACCATAGTTTGTCCTGGCCCGGCGAAAGCGCCAGGCCGAACCAGCTTTGCCTCACGGTTTCGGTTTGTCGCGGCTGGCGGGTTTGCAAATCGACGAGCGTCAATTCGTGCGCGTTGTAGCCGCTGGTCGCCACCAGCGCGTGCCGGCAATCGGCCAGCGGAATTATGTTGAGCGGCAAATCCTTGAGAATCATTTGCTCGCCGGCCGGGGTGATGGTCCAACCGTTAGGGAGCAGATAGCCCTGGTCCTTCTGGCCGGGAAATTCAGGCTTGTCCCGGGCCTCGATGACCAACGTTGCCGAAAGAGCCCCGATGACGGTCAGCAGGCTAGCCAGTCGCATGGGAACCTCCCACGAAGCGGGTTCACGATCGCGCACACGAAACACGTCCGTCCATATTACCGGATATTTTGTGCCAACAAAGGCCCCCAGCGCAAGTTCTTGATGAGCGCGGTTTAAGCATCGCGTTCGTTTCGTCTACTCGATCCGCTTGACTTCCACGACGACGTCGTGCTGGAAGGCGGGCAAATCGAGCTTGATTGCTTCGGCGCCGCCGCGAATCTTCAACCCCGGCGACTTGCCGCCGAGCGTCGGCGAGTACAGGCTGGCCAGATAATCGCCCGGCGGCAAATGGAACACGATTTCGCCGGCGATCGGTTGGCCCGCGGTCGGATCGGAAACTTCCCGCTCATCGGCCAGGTAAGCGACGTAATGCTTACCCGGCCTGGCCAGCACGGCCGAAACCAGGTGCTCGGGCTTGTGCTCGATCCAATCCGCTTGCGGATGCGAGTGAACGAAATCGAGCGCATGCACGAACTCCGAGAGGTTCTTCATCCAGGTGCGAACCTGGGCCGACGACTGCTTCGTGCCCGCTTCGCTGCCGACGGTGATCGAAAAATCGATGAAGTCATAATGGGCCTGGTTGAAGGCCGCGATCCAGGCCCGCTTTCGATGGATGGTCCAGCCCGTCGGATCGCGATAGAGCGTTGCCGCGTTGTCCTCGTCGAGGACACATGGCTTGGGATAGCGCTCGGCGGCGCGGCAGAAGTCGGCCAACTCGGCCAGCGTCAATTCCTTCGACATGAAATTACCCAGCATGTAGGCGCGGCCGCCCAAAATGGTGTTGGGCAGCGGATGAACGTTGACCGCGTCGGCCAGGGAGCCCGAAAACGTGTCGTCAAGCGGTTGCGTGAATTTGGGCACGTAGCTGAAGGCCTGAGAAGCGAAAACAAGATGCGTGCGCCCCAGCCGCTTGAGCTCGGCCCGCACCACGCGGCCCACTTCCGCTTGCCAGGCATCGACGTCCGCGGGCGACGCATGGCCGGCAAACCCTCCGCCCGGCTCGTTGCAGATCTCGTAATACACGTTGTCGTAGCGGCTCGTTTCGCGCACGATTTTTTCGGCGTAGGCGAATTGCCGTTCGTTGAGGGCCCGGTCTTTCAGCGACGTATACTCCTGCCACTCGACAGCGCCGACCTTTTGAATGTTGTTTTGCGCGCGCAGCGGATTCAGGGCCCACACGCCCTCAGCGTACGTGTTGCTGAACAACGTCAGCTCGACGACGATACCCAACTGCGAAGCACGGCTTAGAAAATCGTGCAGTCGGCCAAAATATTCGCCGTTCCACTGATCCAAATCGTAGACCGGCTCGCCGTCCATCGCTTTTCCCGGGCCAACGCGCGGATAGGGCGCGAGATAGTCGGGCGACTCCGGCTTGATTGGCGAACTGGGGTTGCGCGAGCTTTGTTGCTCGCGAAACAACAGAAACGTCCGCGTCAACGTCTGTTTCTTGTCGGCGGCGTCGGCCAGGTAGCGCTCGAAATCAAACGCTCGATTGACCACCGAACCGTAATGCTCCGAGGCCGTGATCAAAGCGCGCGGCTGGCCGCGGAACAGGAAGTACTTGGGGTTTTCCGGGTGGATCGAGATCGGCGGCGCCGCGGCCGCCGATTCGCCCGTCGCTTCCAGAATCAACACCCAGTCCGCTTCGTCGCCAGGCGGCGCCACCGTCCACGATCCATTCGCCTCGGGCGTCACGGGGCCAATCTCCGTGCGCCGGCCGCTGGCCGGATCGAAATAGCTGGCATGGTACGCGACGCCCCGTTCCAGATGGTGCAGCGTCAGGGCATTGGCCGTCGGCGCGTACACAACCCGCACTTTGCCGGGAATGCCCGCGGCGAAGGGCGCGGAAAACTCGTCGGCCGCTTCCGCGATTTTTCCCCACGGGCCGGCGCCATAGTCCGCGACGCTAATTGAACGTGGCCAGGCCCGATCGTCGTGCTGCGCCTCGGTCCAACCGGCCTCCTCTTTTTGGCTGGCGCGCCACGAAGCGTCGGAATCGATCGCCATCGAGCTGTGATCGTCAAAGACGATTTCCAGGCGGCACAGCAACCCGGCCGGATTTTTTCCCGATGCGACCTTGCCATTTTCCGCGCGGACGGCCAGTACGTTGGTGCCCGGCTTGAGCCAACGCGTCAGTGAGCCAAATCGACTGGCCGGAGTCCAACCGGCATGAGCACCAAGCGCGTGGCCGTTCAGATGCGCCAACAATCTGTCGTCGGCCGCGGCACGCAACTCGGCGCGGGCAATGGTCTTTCCGGCGGGAATCTCGAACACGCGGCGGAAATAGCGAAATCCGGCCGGGGCATCGTCCAGCGGTTGTCCTTCGGGAAACCAGATCCATTGGTGGTACATCCATGGCGATGGTTCCGCTGCCACGGACGAGGCCCATTCCCCGTGCGGTTCGAAACGCTGCCAGGCGTACTGTTCGAGCAAGCGCTTGGCCAAGCCCACGTGCCGCGATCCGGGCAGGTTCATGGCTTCGTCCCAGGGCGTGGCGCCCCACGTGCCGCCGTGCGGCGACAGGCCATAAGGTTTGTCCTTACGATTGAGCTGCCAGATTCCGTTGGCGCCGTAGGTGTGACCGGCGTTACCCGATAGCAGGCAACTCCACACCATGTAACGCTGCACGTCCTCGTAACAGCTATTGAGGATTCCCTCGTAACACACTTCGCCGTTGATGGTCGGCATTGTCGGCCAGGCCGCCCCCGAGGCGCGCACCAGCTTGAGCGTATTGGCGATGCTGCCGCGGTCGCCGTGACCGGTTTGCAGCATGTCGAAGTCCAGCACGCCGGCGTCTTCGACCGTGCGCCGCGCGCTCTGCATGGGATGGATCGTCAGGAGGCGATGGAACGGATCGATCGAGCGCACGTAGGCGGCAATTTCCGTCCAGCCAGAGCGTTGAAATGCCTTGTCCTTCTCTTTGTCTTTCGATAAGTAGTAGGGCATGTCTCCCTCGCCGGCGATGCACCACACGACGCCCAGCGCGCCGTAGCGGGCCACCAGGTATCGCCAGTGCTGCTTCATGCGTTCCACGCCGGTCCAGGGCAGGTGATAGCCCCAAGCGCCGACAATGCAGGGCGTGAGGCCCGCTTCGACCAGGTGCACGATACGGCGATCGGCCGCGTCGAAGTATTCGGGCCGAATGCGCGAGTAGTCCTTCTCCCAAGGAAAGCCGGCCTCGTTGCGGCCCCGATCGTCGAACGCCGGCATGTCGGGATAGAGCCCGGCCACGATCTGCACGACGTTAAAACCTTTTTGGCGTCGATCGAGAGCCAGCTTCTTGAATTCGTCGGGCCAGGCGATCCGTTCGCACAGTCCCATCCACCAGGTGTCGGCCAGCCACAGAAAGGGCGTGCCGTCGGCGTGCTCCAAATGGCGCCGGTCAGCCGCCACGCGCAGGGCGCCGTGCAGATACAGCGGTTTGTCTCCATCGTAAGCGACGACTTCGAACCGGCCTTGCGCGGCGTGCAATTTCGCGTTGTCCGCGTCCGAGCATTCGGTGCGATAACGATGCTCGCCCAATTCGGACGAAGCATAGCGCATTTTCCATGTCTGGCCGCCGGCCCAAAATGCCGGCACGCGCGACGAGTTTCCGTTGGGCCCCGTGACCACCGCGTCGAGCGATACTTCGTTGAACGGATCGGCGTAGCTCTTCTCGGAGGTAAACGTCACTTCGCACATGACGTTGGCCGCCGCTTTCGGCATGTCCGCGCATGTGCAATCAGCGGCAGCGCCGTAGACGAGAGCTGCGAGCATCGCGGCCATTGGAACGTGAGTTCTGTAACGCATCGACGACAACTCCTTCGAATCGAGCCCCGACCGGCGCGGCGGCCGCAAGCCCTTTCAGGGTAATTGGCTGCCCGCTCGATGTCGAATCGGCTGGTCGCCGAAAGGACAAGGTATCGATCGATTCGCTCTGGGGCCCGAGCGATCACGTCGTCATTTGAAATTCGCCAGCGACTCGGCCAGGCCGTCCAAATCCTCGACCGTCAGGTGGGTCGCGGTCTGCTCGAGCATTGTGCGCAGATGGCGGATGCCTTCGACGGAGCTGGGCATGCCGATATTTCCCAGTGGCC
>JBGQHN010000254.1:0-6782 GCA_041497975.1 Planctomycetia bacterium
ACCTACGGTTTAGGAAACCGTTGCTCTATCCCCTGAGCTACAGGCGCTCAACACGTAAATTGGCATGGCTTTCAGATTACACTTTTGGAATTGGCAGTTTCCAATTGACAGTAAATCTGGAAGCTACAGACGCCTGCGTTGCCAATGTCGCAGGGCCGACCAACGGGAGGCCCGGAAATGCAGGCGCCAACGTTGCGAGCACATGACATTCGCATTGCAGGTATCAGTAAATTTTCTCATGGGACGCACGAAAGGCTCATTCAATCGCGGGTTTTGGTATCGAAAGGGCCGTGGCTGGTATACCGGCAGCGGCACACCCCTTTTAGACGCCGATGGACATCATATCAAGGATCGTGGGGCCAGAACACGCGACCTGAATGACGCTTTGGAGCGGGCTGCAATCCCGCAGACCACCACAGCCACGTTGGCGGCGGCGTATCTTCGGAGTGCTCGAATAAGCCAGGCGCAAGCCGTTGCCCCTCGGAGCCATCTGGGGAACAATCGAGCGTTGACCTGGTGGACAAGGACCATGGGGGCCGATCGCTTTGAACGACACTCTGCCCGATGCGCTGGCTCGTCACGGAATCGAGCTGCCGGACGACCAGGTCGAGGCGCTGGACCGCTATTGCCGCGCGCTGTGGAGCTGGAACGAAAAGCTCAATCTCACGCGGCACACGGATTACGAGAAATTCGTGGCTCGCGACGTCGTGGATAGCTTGGCGCTCGAGCCGTTTATCGATGCCGGCGATCGGATTCTCGACGTCGGCACCGGCGGTGGAGTGCCGGGCGTCGTGCTGGCCATCGTGCGGCCTGATTTGCAAGTAGCGCTTTGCGACTCCGTGGCCAAGAAAGCCAAGGCCGTGCAAGCGATCGTGCAAGAAACGGGCCTTCCCGTGGCGGTCCATCATGCCCCCGTCCAAGAGCTGCTCGCGAAGCATCACTTCAACACGCTGGTGGCGCGTGCCGTTGCGCCCATTTCGAAAATATTGCGGTGGCTGGGGCCTCATTGGGATGCGTTCGACCGGTTGCTGGTAATTAAGGGCCCCGCCTGGGTCGAAGAGCGCGCCGCTGCGCGCGAGGCCGGACTGCTGAAAAACCTGGAGCTGCGCAAGCTGGCCGCCTATCCGTTGCCGGAATCCGAATCCCAAAGCGTGGTCCTGTCGATCCGCCCAAAGGATGTATGACGCCGCGCGAAGCTCGCGGCGGCGGCACGTCAATGCGCCTGCAACGTCGCGCCGGACGCTTGGTTGAGCACGCTGCCTCGTGCTCGGTTCCGGTTGGCCGCCGGCCGCCAAGTACGCTTGTCGCCCCTCGCAACTCCCCCTATACTCGTTGTCTTTCCCACAAGTCAGAGTCGTTGTTCAGAAGCTGGAAGGATCGTGAAATGGCTGATTTAGTCCCTCCTCATGGTGATCTTGCGGAACCCGTTTGCGCCACGGTCGGCGCCAACGAGATCGACGCTTTCAAGGCCACGGCCGCCGGACTGGCCAAGGTGCCGGTGTCGGATGCCGATTTGTCGACCGTATACCGCTTTGCCGACGGTGCGCTCAGCCCTTTGACCGGTCCCATGGATCGAGCGACGTACCACCGTGTGCTGGACGAATCGGTCATCGAGCATCGCGGCAAGAAATATGCCTGGACAATTCCCATTTCGTTGCCGGTCACTGGCGCCGTAGCCGCCGGGCTCAAGCCGGGACAGACCGTGGCGCTGGCCAACTCGGCGGGCAACGTCGTGGCCACGCTCGATATCAGCGACGTCTTCGAATGGGACAAGCCGCGCTACCTCAAGAGCGTGTATCTCACCGAGCGCATCGATCATCCCGGCGCCGACATGGTGCTCAAGGGAGACGCCGACAAGTCCCACTTGTTGGGCGGCACCGTCCGCGCCCTGCCGCAGCGCAAGCACCCGAAGTTCGGCAAGTACGTCCTCTCGCCGCGCGACGTGCGAAAACTGCTGGCCTCCAAGGGTTGGAACCGCGTGGTGGCATTTCAGACCCGAAACCCCCTGCACCGGGCCCACGAATACGCACTGGTCTACGGCTTGGAAGTCTTGCTGAAGGCCGGTCACAACGCCGGCGCGGCGCTCAACCCGCTCATCGGCGAAACCAAGGGCGACGACGTGAACGCCGACGTGCGAATGCACACCTACGAGGCCTTGATCGACACGCGCGCCCTGGGCCAGGGCGACAGCGATCCGAAACTGTGGGGCCCGCGCAAGGAATCGGTCCCCGACCGCGTGATCTTGCTCGGCCTGGATATCAAGATGTTCTACGGTGGGCCGAAAGAGGCGATCATGCACGCCATCTATCGTCAGAACTACGGCTTCACCGACATCGTGATCGGCCGCAAGCACGCCGACGCCCCGTATCACGACGGCTCGGCCATTTGGGGCGATTTCGACGCTCAGGAGATTTTTGGAAAGCTCGGCGGCGATCTGAAGATACAGCCGGTCAAAGTTGGCTTCGCGGCCTATTACGAGTCGATCGGACGCGTGGACTTGATGGACAACCACAAGGACGAAAAGCCGGTGTTCATCTCCGGCAAGGACGTGCGCAAATCGCTGTTGGAAGGCAAGACCGTCGACCCGCGCATCATGCGCGAAAGCACGTCCCGTATTCTGGCCGAGGCGATGGCCGGAAAAGCGTAGGCCATCCGTCGCGGCGGCGAGGCCAAACGCGTGCGCGGCGCCGCTAAATGTAAAACATGTTCTCGCTCTGCCGCTTGATGCGCGACACCAGGTCGCCGAAGGTGATCGCGCGCAGGGCGTCGTACTCGACCTGGGCGATTTCGCGCCACGCCTGAACCAGCACGCGGGCCGTGGGCGAACCCGTCACTGCGGTGCTCGTAACCTCGGTCTCCTGGCCTTCGATCACGGCCATCACTTCGCCCAGCGAGATTTCGGCCGGCGGCTTGATGAGTTGATATCCTCCCGAGGCCCCGCGTGTGCTGGCGACGAAACCGGCCCCCTTGAGTTGCAACAAGATCTGCACCAAAAAGCGGGACGGGATGCCATGCTCGTCGGCAATCGTGCGAATTCGCACCGGCTCACCCGAACCGTAATGCGCGGCCAATTCGAGCATTGCCAGGCAGGCGTATTCAGTCTTGGCCGATACCTTCATGAAGTCCCGGCGAGAGGGTGAAGAATTGGTGCCACGGCGCAAGCCCGGTGCGCGTCACGGCCGGCGAGCTTGCGCCGCGGATATCGCGTTTCGGCCCAGTTGTGTCGAATTTTTCCTGGGATCAATCGTCTTTCGTGTGCAGCCCGCACTCCGTCTTGGCCGAGCCGCTCCAGCGCCCGGCCCGCTCGTCCTCGCCGAACATTACGGCCCGCGTGCACGGCCAGCAGCCGATGCTCGTATAGCCCTGATCGTGCAGCGGATTGTAAGGAATATCGTGGTCGGTAATGAGTTTCCAAACGTCCTTCTTGGTCCAATTCGCTAGCGGGCTGATCTTGACCAGCGAAAACTTCTTGTCCCAGCCCACGATCGGCGCGCCGGCGCGATCGACGCTCTGATCGCGGCGAATTCCGCTCATCCATGCGTTCCAGCCGACGACGCTCTCGCGCAGCACCTTGACCTTGCGGTCGAAGCAGCACTGATCGGGGTTCGCGCGATAGAGCGGTCCGCCGTGCTGGGCTTCGTACTGGGCCACGGTCGTCGCCGGCTGTCGCATTTCGACTTCGATACCATAGCGCCGGGCAATCCGGTCGCGCAATGCGAGCGTCTCTTGGAACTGGTAGCCCGTGTCGAGGTTGAAAACGTGCGTGCGCGGCTCGATCCCAGCCAGCATGTGAATGATGACGCAACCTTCGGGACCGAAGGCCGTGGCCATGGTCAGCTTGGGAAAGTACTTTTCCACCGCCCAAGCGATGATTTCTGGCGGCCCGGCCCGGTCAAGTCGACGGCTATGCTCGGCAAGTTCTTCAAGCAACTCGGCAGAGGGGCCGATGGCAGCCGGCGAAGTTGCTCGATCGGGTACGCTTTCTGGCGGCGTCGGCAGCAATCCGGGCAATACCGTCATGGTGTAGATAACCAGTTGGCCAAAGCAGGAAGCGGCACAGACCCAGAATGATACTTATGTTACTAACCTAAGTCAACTATAGGCCCAATCCCTTTTATCGGCGTCGGGCGCCTGATTCTTCAGTTGGTAACGAAGCTGTCGAATGTATCGCACGCGTTGGGCAATTTCGTCGCAAGTGCTGGCAGGCCGGGCGCTTGACGAAAGCCATACGGTCCGTCATTCTGAGCCGCAACGGGCCGTCTTAGCCCGAGGGTAATCCCTTCCACGCCAGCCGCTGTTCGCAACCGCAATGGCACGCCGCGCTTACCTGGCAATCGACATGGGAGCTTCGAGCGGCCGCCACGTGGCCGGGTTGTTCGATGGCCAGAAGCTTGAGCTGGCCGAGATCTATCGCTTCGAAAATGGACCGGTCAGGGCCGCCGGCCATTTGTATTGGGACCTCTTGGCCCAATGGCAGCACGTGCAGCACGGCTTGCGGGCCGCTAGCGCGGCCAACCTGGGTGAGATTGCCAGCGTGGGCATCGACAGCTGGGGCGTCGACTTTGGATTGCTCGGCCGCGGCGACGAATTGTTGGCCAATCCTGTGCACTACCGAGATCACCGCACCGACGGATTGCTGGAGCGCGCGTTTGCGCGGGTACCGCGGAAAAAAATCTTCGCCCAAACCGGACTGCAATTCATGCAGTTCAACACGCTGTTTCAGCTATGGGCCATGCGCCTCGAGCATTCGCCGGTTCTGGATAGCGCCGAGTCGCTGTTGATGATGGGCGATTTGTTCCACTGGCTGCTGACCGGCGAAAAGGTCAACGAGCTCACCAACGCGACGACCACGCAATTCTACAATCCTCTGGAAAACACTTGGGCCCGCGAGCTGTTGACTGACTTCGAAATTCCCGAGCGCATCTTGGGCCGTCTGGCGCCGCCGGGAACGACGCTTGGCCCGTTGCGCCGGGAAGTCGCTCAAGACTGCGGACTGGCCGGTGTCAACGTGGTACTGCCCGGCACTCACGACACGGCCAGCGCCGTCATGGCCGTGCCGGCCCCTGGCCCGACCAGCGAGCGGCCCAGTTGGTGTTACATCAGTTCTGGAACCTGGTCGCTGATGGGTGTCGAGGTACCTCGCCCGATCATCAACGACACGTGCCTGGCGCTGAATTTCACGAACGAGGGAGGCGTCGGCGGCACCACGCGGCTGCTGAAGAACATCGCCGGCTTGTGGCTGGTGCAGGAATGCCGGCGCGTCTGGAACCAGTCGGGCGCCGATCACAGTTGGGAAACTCTGAATTCGTTGGCGGAAGCAGCCGTGCCGCTCGCGTCGCTAGTCGATCCCGACCATCGCGATTTCCTGGTTCCCGCGAACATGCCCGAGGCGATCCGCGGCTACTGCCGCCGGACTGGTCAACCCGTTCCCGCCGAACCCGGCGCCATCATTCGTGCGGCGCTGGAAAGCCTGGCGCTGCGCTATCGCATGGTCTTGGGATGGCTGGAGCAGCTTGTCGGCGGGCGGATTGACACGATCCACATCGTCGGCGGTGGAAGCCAGAACCGGCGGCTCTGCCAGGCCACGGCCGATGCCTGCCAGCGCACCGTGTTGGCCGGCCCGGTCGAGGCCACGGCCATCGGCAACCTGCTCGTGCAAGCCATCGCGGCCGGTGATATTGGTTCGATCAGCGAGGCCCGCGAGAGCGTGGCACGCAGTTTCCCGCTGGCGCGCTACGAGCCGCACAACGCACCGATGTGGGATGCGGCGTTCGATAAATTCTTGACGCTGGTGAACCCATGAAACGCGAAGCGCTCATTGCGACCGTGCTGATCCTGATTCGTCAGATTGTGGCCACGCTGCACGGCCTTGCGCACCAGCAGTTGGGCGTCGGCCTGAACCTTTGGCAGCAAACCTTTGTCTTGATCGTCATCACCATTGCGCCCTTGGTTGCCATGGCGCTTTACTGGACCCGTTACGCGCGACAGGGCGCGCTGCTGTTGTGGACTTCGATGCTGGCCGGCATGTTGTTCGGTATTTATCATCACTTCATCGCCGTCAGCACGGATCACGTAAGCCATCTGCCCGAGGGGGACGCCCAGGGATTTTTTATCGCCACGGCGGTCCTTTTGATCCCGGCCGAAATCGTGGCCACGGGATTCGGATTTTGGAGCTGGTTGAAACTGCGTGGCGCGGCGAAGTAGCGCGACCCTGACGGCAAAGTGCGACGATGAAACCAGTGGCGCCCTCGATCGAAGTCGTGGAAGCGGATCTCAACTCGAGGGCGCATCAGGATGCCATCGTCGAGCTCGTAGATTCCTATGCCCGCGAACCGATGGGGATTGGCAAGCCTCTTTCGGCCGATGTCCGGGCCGGCATGATACCCGGTCTAAGAGAGCATCCCACGACGATGGTCTTCCTGGCCTACCTGGGCGACGAAGCCATTGGAATCGCGGTCTGCTTCCTGGGATTTTCCACCTTTGCGGCGCGACCGCTCATCAACATCCACGATCTGGCGGTCCTGCCCGCGCATCGGGCCAGGGGCACGGGACGGCAGCTTTTGGCAGCGGTCGAACGCAAAGCGCTTGAGTTGGGTTGCTGCAAACTCACGCTCGAAGTGCTGGACACGAACGATCGAGCCCGGCGGATGTACGCTGCGTTCGGTTTTGCCCCCATGGCTCACCAGCAAGCGGCCGGAACTATGCTGTTCTTGTCGAAAGCCCTCTAGAACTGGTTTCAAAACCGTCGGGGACTGTCCCAATTTTGCGCAGTCCTCGGAGCA